>CAVKJM010000045.1:0-10211 GCA_963656505.1 bacterium | reverse complement strand
TGCGTTCTTGAGCATAACGAGGCCCCAAGATCCATGAGTGCTTGGTTATAGATGCCTGCGTTTTTCTTTGGCACAAGGCTTTCAGCAAGAGACCAAAGCGCTTTTTGAGAAGAAGTTTTCTCAACGGGATCTTTGAGTGTAATTAGGCGCGCAAAAATGCGGCGCACGTTTCCATCTAGGATGGGCGTTGCTGCGCCAAAAGAAAAACTTGCGATCGCTCCCGCTGTGCTTTTCCCGATACCAGGAAGTTTCATTAATTCCTCTCGGGTTTGTGGGAATTTGCCGTCATATTCAGAGGCAATGGCTTTCGCACACTTCAAAAGATTGCGAGCCCTTGAGTAGTAACCCAATCCTGCCCAAAGGCGCATGACGTCTTCTTCTGTTGCCTTGGCTAAGTCTGAAAGCGTTGGGTAGGCAGTTATGAAACGATTAAAGTACTCGCGTACGACAGAAACTTGTGTTTGTTGAAGCATGACTTCGGAGAGCCAACGCTTATAAGGGTCTTTAACCATCCAAGGCAATCCGTGGCGCCCATATTTCTTTTGCCAAGAAATAAGAGCGGCAGAAAACCCATCGAAATTTTGTTTCGTTTCTCGCATAACCAAATCGTAGCGAATTAGTTCACTTAGGGGAATACGAAAGAAAATTTTGTGTTTTTACAGACGTTTTTAAAAACGCAAGAGAAAAGAAAGGGTATGATTGCGCCCAATATCGCCGAGTTAACGACAACTTGCGGGGCGATGTAAACAAATTCCGCTAAAGCGTCTCCCGCATTCAGTCGCGAGTCACACTCCGAGAAAACTCATGCGTTAGGCGCTGTCCTTAGAACGCTTGAATTTATAAACAGGAGTTAGCATGGCCAGCGATTATCTTTTCACTTCCGAGTCTGTCAGTGAAGGTCATCCCGATAAGGTCGCAGATCAAATTTCTGATGCAATTTTGGATGCGTGTATCGAGCAAGATAAGCTTAGCCGCGTTGCAGCGGAAACCCTTTGTACAACTGGTCTCGTTGTCTTAGCCGGTGAAATTACCACCAAAGCCGATGTCGATTACGAAGGCGTGGTGCGCCGCGTTTTAAAGCGCATTGGGTACGATAACGAAGAGTACGGTATTGACGGTAAGACTTGCGAAGTGCGTGTTTGCTACGACAAGCAGTCCCCGGATATTAAGCAGGGTGTCGATGAGAAAGATGGCGACCCACTTAAGCAGGGCGCAGGAGACCAGGGCTTGATGTTTGGTTTTGCGTGCGATGAAACGCCCACATTAATGCCTGCGGCAATCTTTTATTCGCACCTCTTAGTTGAGCAACAGTCTCGCGTCAGACGCGACGGCACGATGCCGTATTTAAGACCTGATGCAAAAAGCCAAGTGACATTGCGCTATGTTGATGGGAAACCCGTTTCTGCCGCAAAGATCGTTCTTTCTACGCAGCACGCTCCTGAATGGAGTATCGGAGCTGAAATGAAGCCCGAGTTTAAAGACGCTGTGATTGAAAACATCATTCGTCCTGTGATGCCAGCAGAGTGGCTCAAAGACACAGAATTCCTCATTAACCCCACAGGGCGCTTTGTCACAGGAGGGCCACAGGGCGACTGCGGCTTAACAGGGCGCAAGATTATTGTTGACACCTACGGTGGCGCTTGCCCGCACGGCGGTGGTGCCTTCTCAGGTAAGGATCCGACAAAGGTTGACCGTTCTGCAGCCTACGCTTGCCGCTATGTGGCAAAAAACATTGTTGCCGCTGGATTAGCGAAGAGATGCCAAGTGCAGGTCGCATACGCCATCGGTGTTTCCGAACCGATGAATGTCACAGTTCGCACAGAAGGCACAGGCGTGATGCCCGATGAGGTGTTATCCAAACTTGTTCGTGAGGTTTTTGATCTTCGTCCAGGTGGCATTGTGAAGATGCTCGATCTTCGTCGCCCGATTTACGAGAAGACAGCCGCCTACGGACACTTCGGCCGTGAAGAACCAGAATTTACGTGGGAACTTTGCGACAAAATTGAAGCCTTAAAGGCCCGTGCGGGACTCTAATAGCGTGTTTTGAAACTAGGAGGGCCCCCTATTAAAAGAGGCCCTCACTAGGTCTGAAGTTACTTACCTAAGGTGCGCCAGACGCAACGGCTCATCAATTCAAGCGAATTGCCGAGAGTCTTCTCATCGAAGTCAAAGTGGTTGTTGTGGTGACCCGCGGTGCGGTTCGTACCAACTTGGACGTATGTGCCCTTGCCGCCAGCGGCCTGAACGGTACTCATAAAGTGTGAGTAGTCTTCAGAAGCGCCAAAGCTCTTACGTTCGATGATGTTATTGAAAACGCCCATGGCCTTGGCTTCTTCAGCAACGACCTTCGCGCATTCGGCATCGGATTCGCCACTCTTTGTGCCACCCATCAACTTAATCGAGTAGCCGCAGCCCCACATATCGCCAGCAGCCTTACCGATACGCTGCACTTCGCCAAACATGTAGTCGTTCAAGTCGCTTGTGATACCGCGTGTTTCGAGAACGAGAACAGCCTTCGGAGGAATCACGTTACGGCCTTCGCCGCCGATTAGCTTGCCGACTGTGATGCGTGTGTCGCCCTTACCAGAGCGCGGAATCGCATGCATATTTAGTGTCGCTGTTGCGGCAGAAAGAAGCGCGTTCTTCCCTTCTTCAGGAGCGTTACCCGCGTGAGCCGGAACGCCTGTGTAGGTGATATCGGCCTTTGTGGTGGCTAAGAAGTTTGTTGTTCCGCAAATGACGGTTCCAAGGTCCGCGGCCTGGAAGCCAATGTGCATACCAAAGATGGTGTCAACGCCCTTGACGGCACCGGCATCAACCATCGGTGTTGCACCACGAACGCCTTCTTCAGCAGGCTGGAAGATAAAGCGAATCTTGCCTTTTAACTGATCTTTACAGGAGGCGACAACTTCTGCGAGCGCCAAGCCAATCGTGACGTGTCCGTCATGGCCGCAAGCGTGCATGCAACCCTTATTGACGGAGGCGAAACCTTCGGCTGTCGGGCGGTGTGTCGGTTCATCGCATTCTGTGCAGTCGTTGCAGTCCATATCGAAACGAACAGCAAGGAAAGGCCCCTCGGAACCAAAGTCCATATCAGCCCAGAAACCTGTTAAGCCGCCAGTCATCTTGGCAACGAGTTCAGGATCTGCGCCTTGAGCGATGGCGCGTTCTTGGTGTTTTTTGAGAACTTCTGGAGCGGGAACACCCATCATGGATTCGACTTTGACGGCATCTTTACCCATGGTGATTTTGTAGCCTAGGCTTTCCATCTTCTTGATGGCCATCGAAGCCGTACGGAATTCTGTCCAGCCAGATTCTGGGTGTTTATGTAAGTCACGGCGTGTGGCAACGAGCCCCGGGGTGAGTTCTTTTACTTTCGCAAGCATTGCTTCGTTCATAATTCAAGCGTCCTCTTGAACAGTTACGGAAATCTCCACCGAAACAAATATTAGCGGCGAAAAAGTGCATGCCGATTCTTGCCTCGGTCACGAGAAATTGTAATGAAATCGACTTGTTCCTATAGGGAAAAAATCGTAAAAAACGTAAAATCTAGGGAAAACCGCAAGCCCCTGTGAAAGAAGTGAAGTCCTTTCTGAAAAAGAAAGGCTCATTTCGTTTAAGACAGTTCAAAAGAAAGGCAAAAGAACCTGATGCTTAAGCGTAAGTTTTACGAAATTGGCCCCATAGAAAGACTCGTTTTTGCCTTTGTGATGCTTGTTGTGCTGCTTTTGCTTACGAGTTTTCGTCTTATGGGCGAAGTAGAACACGAGCACCTCGGTATCGCGCTCATGGTTCTGATGATTTTTCATCTTCTTTTTGTGCGGCGCGTAAAAAGAAATGACGCCTCAGAGCGCTTTAAAGCAATCTTTGCCATCCTCTTTGCGCTCTGTTGCATAACGGGAGCAGCGTTATCTCGCTACGACTTTCGGTTTTTCGAAGTCGTTCCGTATGCTGAAGTTTTGCAGCAAATCCACTTTATGAGCGCCTACTGGTGTGTTATCCTCGTTGGTATCCATATCGGAATGCAAGAAAAAGCGATTGCGGCCATTTTGCCAAAAACGCTATGTCGAATTGGCAGAGTTTTCGTGTGCGCTTTGAGTATCTATGGCGTTGTTGTCTTTGTGACAACGCCAATGGTGTCGTACCTATTTTTGGGCAAAGGCTTAAGTCCCGTTGACTATTCAGCAGGACTCGGGTGTTTCTTTTCCCAACGTTTTGCCGTTGTAACGTTAATGGCTTTGTTGAGCGCAAAAGTTCAACAGAAAAGGAGTCAAGATGCCGATTACACAAGAGAAACTTAATAAAGAAGTAAAGCGCTTAAAGCGGCGGATTGACTGCGCCTTGGGTCGCAAAAGTTGCGACTTAATCATTCGTGGTGCGACAGTGGCCGATGTCGCTAACGGCGTCTTATTGAAGGATGTGGATATCGCCATTGACTCAGGAGCGATTGTCGATATTGGTAAAGAGATTCGTGCCAAAGCCAAACTTGAACACAAGGCGAGAAGCGGGGTCTATGTCCCAGGCTTTATTGATTCGCATGTTCATATTGAGTCTTCCTTCTTGTCTCCTTCGGGCTTTTCCGATTTAGTAATCGTTCACGGCACAACAACAGCGGTAGTCGACCCTCATGAAATCGCTAATGTCGCAGGAACAGCCGGCATTGATTACATGATTAAAGCGAGTAAAGACTTGCCGCTAGATGTTCGTTTCATGCTCTCTTCTTGCGTTCCAGCCTCTGGCTTTGAGAGCTCGGGCGCAACGCTTGATGCAGAGTCTTTGGCGCCTTACTTTGAAAACGAGCGCGTTTTGGGACTTGCGGAAGTGATGGATGTGCCGTCTGTCCTTTCCGATCAAGACGATATGCTTAAAAAGATTGCGATGGCGCGTCTCGCGGGTAAAGTCGTCGATGGTCATGCGCCGCTTTTATCCGGGGCGGAACTTTCTGCTTACGCTGCCTCTGGCGTGCGTAGCGATCATGAAGGGTCAACGCCCGAAGAACTCACCGAGCGCTTCTCGCGCGGGATTACTGTCAATCTTCGCGAGGGGTCGGCTGCGCAAAACGTCGAAGGTCTTTTTACGGGACTCAATGACTTTAATTGGGCGCATGCGATGTTTTGCACTGATGATGCGGGAGCCGATGATGTGATTGTCAATGGTCACGTTGTTCGTGCTTTGCGTAAAGCGGTTTCTTTGGGACTAAACCCACTGAAGGCGCTTGCGATGGGAAGCATCAATGTTGCAAGACACTACGGCATTCGTGAAAAGGGACTTTTAGCCCCAGGGTATGCGGCAGATATTGTTTGCGTAAAAGACCTCAAGGATTTTGACGTGCTTGAGGTCTGGAGCCGTGGAGAACTCGTTTCTCAAGACGGGCAACTTCTTAAAGCGGCAACATTAATAGCGGTGCCAGCAGCTTTGCGTCACATGGTTAATTTCCCACACGTTAGTCCAGAAGATTTTGAGATGAAGCCTACGGGAGAATCTCACATCATTGGCGTGATCGCAGGACAGATCATCACAAAGCACATTAAAAAGACACTTGCCACGGATAAAGATGGGCACTTTAATCCCAAGAAAAACCCTGGCGTTGTAAAGATTGCCGTTCTTGAACGCCACCACGAAACAGGAAATATCGGTTTAGGTTGGATTGAGGGCTATGTGGCAGAAAACGCATTAATGCAAGGCGCAATTGCAACGAGTGTTGCGCACGACGCGCATAACGTCATTGTTGCAGGAGATAACGATGCGGATATGGCGCAGGCCGTGAATACGGTCCGCGACATCGGTGGCGGTATGTGCATTGTGAAGGCCGGCCAAGTGATTGCCACATTGCAGCTTCCGATTGCTGGATTGATGAGCGATATGCCAGCCGTGGGACTAGCGCAACAGAAAAACGCTTTCCGAGAAACAGCGCAACGGGAACTTTCGATTGCTCAAGGCGTTAATCCCGTGATGACGTTATCTTTTATGGCGCTCACGGCAATTCCTGAGTTACGCATCACAGATCGCGGCCTTTTTGACTTCAAGAGCTTCTCTTTTGTTAGCGAAGAACAAAGGCACCTAGGGCATATGCAGTAAAATCCCTGCCCCTATCGGAGAAAAAGAAGAAAAATGAGTCAATCCCAACGAGAACAACGAGAATGCGAGCGGCTTTCCTATCGACTTTTACCTGGAGAAGAGCGCCATTACTTGGAGCGCTTAGGAGCGAAGATTTCGTGGTCCTTGTATCCAGCGAAGGAAAAATCCCTTGGAACCGTTGTTTTGCTTCATGGCATTGCGAGTAACGGCAGTCGTTGGGAAGAGTTTGCTGAAAAGAGTTTTCTTCATGAATGTTGGGACATTGTCCGTTTGGATTTACGAGGCCACGCAGGGAGCGTAAGTTCCACCGTTGGCACGCTTGAAATCTGGAGCGAAGACCTCAAGGCAATCCTTGAAAGTATCAACTTAAAAAAGATTGTGTTAATTGGCCACAGTTTAGGAGCGCAGGTTGCGATTAAGTTTGCGCAGATGTTTCCTGAGTTTTTGCGTGGTCTTATTTTGCTTGATCCCTTATTTTCTCAGGCCTTTACAGAAAAGACGCTTCGCTTAAAGCGTAAAAAGCCGTTGATTGTTGCAGTCGACTACATCTCTCGCTTTTTTAATCTCTTGGGTTTTCATCGCACAATCTATCCGCAAAACTTAAGAGACAAAGATCAAACAGCGCGTGTGATGATTGCTAAAGGCGGCAAAGACCTTCAAGCCTTTATCGAACGGTACTCATCGCCTAAGTTTGATATGAAGCTTATTCACTTAGCGCAATATGCGCGAGACGTGATTGAGACAGGGCGCGATACACCGGGATCGGAAATCTTTACGATGCCAACACTGGTCATTGCAGCGCAAACAGGAACCTACACAGATTCTCGCGTGGTAAAAGAATGGGTCGATGCCATGCCTTGCGGAGAAATCCAAACGGTTCACTGTGTTCATTGGCCGTTAACCGAGTGTCCGCATGAGGTTGAAGCGGCGATTCGCTCGTGGTTTAGCAAAACGAAACTTCAGTCCTAAAGCAAAACTAATTACTAAAGAAAAACGCGACCGAATAGGTCGCGTCTTCACATTCAGCAGTAGAACTTCTTAGAACTTATAGCGTAACTGCAAGCCGTAGATAAGCGAGTGCTGTGTCTTCCACTTACCAATGGGTTGCGTGTTGGGATTGTCAGTGCGGTCAAATTGATAGAACTCGGAAGTTCCTAAGCCCTGAACCCAAAGAATAGCTGTGTCAACGGACCAGTTCTTATTAAAGTTGTAGGACGCGCCCAAAGAAAGGAAGAGACGGTCTCCATCAGGAATGGTCGCTACGCGATAGGATTGATCATCCACAGCGTCTTCTTCGTAGGCAACGCCACCGCGAACTGTCCACTGATCATTGATTTTGTAGTCAGCACCGAGAGCAAACAACCACGTGTTGCGATAGTGATGGCGGATAGGCACTGCACTTAAACTTCCTAGTGTTGTCGAGGCGTATGCACTCGGAATGTCCTGACGAAGAGTCCAAGCGTGAGAGTTTTTCCACTTCGCCCAACGGATGGTGCCGTTAAGGGTTAACCGATCAGTAGCTTCCCAAAGGCCAGAAGCGTAGACCGTGTCAGGTGTTTTAATTGTGACCTTGGAGGGGAACTTATAGCTGCCGCCCGAGACAGGGGAGAACTCGAAATCTCCACTAGCCTTATGTTTGACTGCAGAACGGTATGAGAGGCTAAAGCGTGTTGTTTGTGTTGGACGGAGAACGAAGCCAACGTTCCAGCCCCAAGACCAACTGTCGCCCGTTTCTTCACCATGACCAAGGTAATACACGCCATTTGTTGTTGGCATTCCATCAGTCCCGTGGGTAGAGTAGGCATCTAATCCAAGTTTGGCTTTAGCGTACTGTAAAGAGATGCCGCCGCCAAAACTAAAGAAGTCATTGGGCTTCCAGGCAAAGCATGGATTGATATCGATATCCATCAATTCGGCCTCAGTTCCGCGATTGCCATAGCTCCAATTGCCGTGCGAGCGTTGGCCATAGCTTGTTGAAAGACCAAAGGGCAACGCAATTCCGAGACCAACCCACCAATTCGGATTAATTTGGTGTGTCACATAGAAATTAGGAAGGAACTCGGTTTTATTCTGTCCGTCGTTTGTTGTGCCAGCATCTGTTCCTCGTTCGATTTTTACGACTTGGTTCATCGTAACGCCGATAACACCAAGTTGAACTTGTGTGCCTGGTAAGAAAACCATGGCCGCTGGGTTGTAAAACGGAGCAGAAACGTCATCTCCTGTGATGCCAGCTCCAGAGTATGCACGGCCGAGCGTGACGACGGATTGTTCCGTCAATTGAAATGAAGCAGCCCACGCCTCGGACGCAACCGACGCGATTGCACATACGCAAGCTCCGATTGCTGTCATCTTCTTTAAATACATGGTATGAATCCCCTATGTAAAAAAACTAACTACATCCGCATGCCAAAAGGCGTACCGGATAGCGAGATGCGAATTCTGAAAAAATATCAAGGGGAAAATCGACCATTTTTTTAAGTAGAAACCCTAAAAAAATGGCATGAAAAAAGCGCGTGAAAGAGAGTATGGGAATCACGCGCTAGAAAGGAAATCTCTCAAAAAAAGATGTTTGCTACTTTGTCGAAGGCACTGGTGTCCACCCTGTTGGGCATGAGCGAACATCAGGGTAATAGCCCTTTTCTGCTTCGCACCAAAATAGCGTATTGCTACGAATCGTTGTGCTTGAGTTGCTCGCCGCAGCTTGCTGCGCAGCGTAGCTACTTGCCTGATTGGAAGAATTGATTGCAGAAACTGTGGCTCCGGCAACAATCGCTCCAAAAACTAAAGGCGCAACCCAATCGGAATCGTGATGGTAGTGATGCACTGGACCTCGAGGACCAGAGTGATGAGGGGCAGGAGCTCCGCGATGAGGAGCTGGGGCTCCGTGGCTTGGACCCGCACCGTGACCCGCAGGTGGCGGAGGCGCAGCGTAACTTGCACTCATTCCCATGGTTAATCCGAGAATCGCGCAGGAAAGGGCGCAGAGGATTTTCTTTGTTAGGTTTTTCATAATCGGCTCCCTTTGTAGGTTTATTCGTAAGCCTCCGTGGCTTACTGTTAGAGCCACTATAACGCACGAAAACTAAAGCGTATCCCTTTCGAAACAAACGGTAATATGTTTTTGCAAAAGTCATGAAATCCTCACAGAAGTTATAACTTTAGGCAAAATACGTTCCATGACAACATACGAACAGTTAGAAAAACTTCGCGAGCCCTTTGCCAAAGAACTCAAAATCGTTCTTGGCACGCTCTTTGTTGCCACCGCGGCCTGCATGGCAGTGGCCGCTAGCGACGTCTATGACAATAATCTAGTGAGCGCCGCAGGTAATTTCGGCCTTTTCTGTGTTCTCTTTCGTATTTACCTTATGGCGCCAAGAACACTTGCTATCGCAAGAAAAGGGTCACCTCGTTGGATTCGAGCTGAAACCGAGTATCTTGAGAAGAATTTCCCATGGTACGAACTCGTCGGAAAGTTCGGCTGGGGTTGCTTAGTTATTTCTGTTGCTTTGCAGCTTGCCTTTGTCACAGGCTCTCTCGAAGGTCTTTAACGAAAATTTCCTTGAAAACCCCCTCTTAAACGGGTTGTGGCAAGAAAACCACTTAAGAAAGTCTGAAAAGAAAGAAATCTACCCTTGACAAGAGAGGTCGAATACACGCATAATCCTCCCCTCGCAGATTGGAGGGGTGCCCGAGTGGCTAAAGGGGGCAGACTGTAAATCTGTTGGCTTACGCCTACGATGGTTCGAATCCATCCCCCTCCACCAGCGACTTGATCGAACAGATCATTACGTTGTTGAGGATTGCAGTGCGGACCAGAACGGTGCCGAATTGCGGTTGTAAGCGGGTGTAGCTCAATGGTAGAGCAGAAGCCTTCCAAGCTTATGACGAGGGTTCGATTCCCTTCACCCGCTCCACAAACTCACAATCGTGCCCGTGTGGCTCAGTGGTAGAGCACCCCCTTGGTAAGGGGGAGGTCATGCGTTCGATCCGCATCACGGGCACCAGTTTTTCGTTTTTATTTATATATTTTTTCGGGAGTGGCCCGAGGACTTTTGTTCAGGAGTGAACTACCATGGCAAAGGAAAAGTACGAACGCACAAAGCCCCACGTTAACGTGGGCACGATCGGTCACG
>CAVKJM010000044.1:0-10245 GCA_963656505.1 bacterium | reverse complement strand
GGATTTCTCAAACGTTTGAAGAAGGGAAAGAGCGCATTATGACTGCTCTCCCGCTTTATCACGTCTTTAGTCTTACAGCAACGCTTTGTTTTGCTAAGCACGCAAGTCTTCAGGTCTTAGTACCGAATCCTCGTGATATGGCTTCCGTTGCAAAACTCATGCACAAATGGCGCTTTACAGCCCTTGCGGGAGTCAACACCCTTTTTAATGGCATGCTTCATAACAAAGCCTTCTGTGCCTCTCCCTTTAGTCAGTTAAAAATGGTTTGCGGTGGGGGAACACAAGTACAACGTACAGTTGCAGAGCGCTGGCAAGACATAACTAAAACAAGCATCCTTGAAGCCTACGGATTAACAGAAGCAAGCCCTGGCGTTTGCGGCAACTTACCAAATGCTCCTTGGGATGGCTCAGTAGGCTATCCCCTTCCTTCAACCATTGTTTCTATTCGCGGCGAAGGTTTTAAAGATCTTGGCACTTGCTCGGCTCCAGAAAAAATCCCTGAGCACACAGGCGAGATTTGTCTAAAAGGCCCACAGGTGATGGCGGGCTATTGGGAAAAGCCTGAAGAAACTGCCAACGTGATGGTCGATGGCTGGTTAAGAACGGGCGACGTTGGTTATATGGATGCTACGGGCAAAGTCTTTATCACCGACCGCAAGAAAGATCTCATTATTGTCAATGGCCTTAATGTCTATCCCAATGAAATTGAAGGTGTCATTGCCTCAATGCCAGGCGTACTAGAATGTGGCGTTGTTGGCGTTACGAATCCTCGTGTTGGCGAGACCGTTAAAGCCGTGATTGTGAAAAAAGACCCTGCCTTAACACGAGAGGATGTTGTGAAATACTGCCGAGCCAGACTCACAGGCTACAAAGTTCCGCGTTCAATCGTTTTTGTGGAATCGTTGCCGAAAACCGCTGTAGGAAAAATCTTGCGCCGTGACTTAAGAACAATGCGAGAGAGCGACTAAGTCTCATGTTCTACAACAGAATTTAGCAAATGTTCCCACTGGTCCCAAACCATATCAGGAGCATAGGTTCGCATATCCTCTTTGGCCGCATTACCTAAGCGGATACGAAGGTCTTCGCTATTCATAAGCCGTGCCAAGCCATGAGCAAAATCTTGTGGATTGTCCTCGCACAAGAAACCATTGATTCCATCTTGAATAAGTTCACCGACCGAGGCACAGTCCTTGCACCCAATCGATGGAATACCAACTGCCATCGCCTCTGTTAAAGCCATACTAAATCCTTCGTGTCTTGAAGGAAAAGCAAAAATCGAAGCTTTCTTTAGTTCTGAAAAGATATCTTGCGTTACGCCACATAAAAGGATTCTCTTTTGCATACCCAAAGAGTTAATTCGCTTCTGCATAGCCTTAACTCGTTCAGGCTCTAAATCATTACCTCCCCAAATCTTTACTATCCAATCAGGGTATTGATTCGCAACTAGCGAAAAAGCATCTACTAATAACTCTTGCCGTTTTTGATAGGCAATTCTCCCCGAATTCACAATAATGTGGCTAGAACGATCAGCCAAATCTGCTCTCTGGGGAACAAAATTAGGAATGTAAACAACTTGTGTTTCGGGAATCTGATTTTTTATTTCTTCAACATATTGTGGCATTAACGCCTGAATCGCTGAAACTTTACGAAGTGATTCTTTTATACAAGGAGGCATATTTTTTGGTAGAAAAACAGCTGTCTCGTTGTGGCTCATCACAATGACAGGTGTCGTTATTTTCAAAGAATGAACAAGATGTGCTGCCTCTGGTTGAAAACAAACGATGACGTCTGGCTTCGATTCTTTTATAGCAGGAATTAAAAATTTTCCTTTGAATGTGTTCTGAAGAAAAACACGTTTATCTCTACGCTTTCCGTCGTTGAAACTAAACGATCTCAGGTTAATTGCAAATCTCGAAAGATAAAAAGGAGGCCTTTTTCCTTGTCCTACATTGATGAATCTGACTCGGCTATCTAAAGGATAGTTTGGTGTTCCTTCTTCGTAATCAAAACAAAGTGCCGTAACGTTATGTCCGCGACTAACCATAGCGTTAGCAAGAGAACAAAAGACCCTTTCTGCTCCACCAACAGAGTTGACAAATCTCCAAGTGAAAAGAAGCGTTATATTCATTTCCAACTCCTAAATCGGACACAGAAAACAGGGTAAACCAACCGAGTAACGGTTAAGACTGTAGCGCAATAACTAAGATATTGGAATTATTCCGTCGCAAGAATATATGCGGGCTTTCGAAAACCTCCATCTAACGCAAACGGGGCCGAAGCCCCGTCTGCGATTAACCACCAAAGAATTTCTTCATCTTATCTAGGAAAGATGTCGTTTGAGGCGAGTGCTTTTCGCCGCCCTCTTCAATTGACTCACCAAATTCCTTTAAGAGTTTCTTTTGTTTTGCAGAAAGCTTCACTGGCGTCTCAACATAGACGTGTACGTAGAGGTCTCCCTTTTCATGCGTGTGAACATTGGGCACTCCCTTACCACGCAAGCGGAAAATCTTTCCTGTCTGTGTTCCTTCAGGGATTGTGATACGTGCCTGTGTATCTAGCGTTGGCACCGTAACTTCACCACCTAAAGCTGCCGTTGTAAAACTAATCGGCAAATCGGCGTGTAAGTCATCGCCATCGCGCTGGAAGATGTCGTGAGGCTTAATGAAAATTTCAACGTAGAGGTCTCCATTTTCTCCACCCTTGACACCAGGCTCGCCTTTACCCACAAGGCGAATCCGTTGTCCGTGATTAATACCAGCGGGGATGTCGATTTCAAGCGTCTTTGTTTTACGCACTCGCCCTTGACCGCGACATTCGGGGCAAGGATCAGAAATCACCTCTCCAGTTCCGTGGCAATACGGGCATGTTTGCTGAACCTGTAAGAAACCATGGTTCATGCTAATCGTTCCTGTGCCGCGACAGTGCGGGCAGGTCTTCTTACCAGTACCCGGCTTACAGCCTGAACCGTGGCAGGTTGGGCACTCATCCCAAATCGGCACACGAATGTCGGTTTTTGCGCCGTGAACTGCCTGTTCAAGAGTGACTTCCAAGGAGTAGCTTACGTCGTTACCACGAACGCTAGCGGAAGCGCGACGTGCTCTGCCGCCGGCAGCAGCGCCGAAGATTTCGCTAAAGATGTCACCGACATCCCCGAAACCTCCCATGCCAGCACCACCCATGCCACCAAAACCGCCAAAGCCTCCTGCGCCACCCGCGGCACTTGGGTCAACTCCAGCTTTTCCAAAGCGATCGTAAGCGGCACGCTTTTGCGGGTCAGAAAGTACGGAATACGCTTCTCCTACCTGCTTGAATTTCTCTTCAGCCGCTTTATCCCCGTTATTGCGATCGGGGTGATAGCGCATCGCTAGCCGCCGGTACGCTTTCTTGATTTCATCGTCACTTGCGCCACGGGCAACGCCAAGTACTTCGTAATAATCTTGTTCGGCCATGATTGGCTATCCAATAATCATTAAATATAACTTTGGGTCGAGTGCGTTTTTTGTGACGCTCCCGACCCGATTTTCCTTCAGAATGGGCAAAACCCAAGATTTTTACCTTTGCTTTGCCCTGCTGCGTTTAGTGCTTCACTTCCTTGTATTCGGCATCGACAACGTCGTCTTCAGGTTTTTTCGCCTGAGATTGGGTTTCAGCTTTAGACGCGGCTTCTTGGGCACTTGCTTCTGCAGCTTTCGCAGCCGCATTCATCTTTTCACCGATTTTTTGCGCGGCGCTCATCAACGCTTCAACGCTCTTATCGATTGCGGCTTTATCCTCTCCCTTCACAGCGGCTTCCACATCTTTAATCGCGGATTCGCAAGCGGCGCGGTCAGAGCCTTCAACCTTATCGCCAAGGTCTTTTAAGGTCTTGCGAATCTGGGCAATCGCCGCATCGGCCTGGTTACGAGATTGCGCAAGCTCAAAGCGACGATGGTCTTCGGCTTTATTGGCTTCTGCATCAGAAACCATGCGCTTGATTTCTTCTTCAGAGAGTCCTGAACTTGCCTTAATCGTAATCGTGTTTTCTTTACCTGTAGCCTTGTCTTTCGCGGAAACGTGCAAGATGCCGTTAGCGTCAATATCAAAGGTCACTTCGATTTGCGGCAAACCTCTTGGAGATGGAGGAATACCTTCCAAATTAAATTCACCTAAGAGCTTATTGGAAGCGGCCATCTCGTGCTCGCCCTGATAGACCTTAATTGTCACAGCGGGCTGGTTATCTTCGGCAGTAGAGAAGACCTGAGCGTGCTTTGTCGGAATTGTCGTGTTGCGTTTGATCATCGAGGTCATGACTCCTCCTAAGGTTTCAATACCTAAGGTAAGAGGTGTCACATCAAGAAGCAACACATCGTGACGTTCGCCAGTCAAAACTGAACCTTGAATCGCGGCGCCAATAGCGACTGCTTCATCGGGGTTCACGTCTTTGCGAGGTTCTTTACCGAAGAACTCGCGCACAACTTCCTGAACTCGCGGCATACGAGACTGGCCACCAACTAAGATCACATCGGAAATATCAGCGGTTGTCGCACCCGCGTCCTTTAGCGCGCGACGGCACGGTTCGATTGTCTTTTGCACGAGGTCTTCAACCATGCTCTCAAACTTAGCACGTGTAATCGTGATATTTAGGTGCTTGGGGCCTGTAGCATCCGCTGTGATATACGGAAGGTTAATTTCTGTTTCCTGGCGGCTCGAAAGTTCAATCTTGGCTTTCTCCGCGGCATCCTTTAAGCGCTGTAAGGCAAGAACGTCGGTAGAAAGATCAATACCAGAATCCTTCTTAAATTCAGAGATTAAGTAATCAACCAAACGTTGGTCAAAGTCTTCACCGCCTAAGAACGTATCGCCGTTAGTCGAAAGCACTTCAAACTGCTTGTCGCCATCGATGTTAGCAATATCAATCACAGAGATATCAAAGGTACCGCCACCTAAGTCGTAGACGGCAATCTTACGATCAGCGTTACCCATCTTATCCAAGCCGAAAGCAAGAGCAGCGGCTGTCGGTTCGTTAATGATGCGTTTTACCTCTAAGCCGGCAATACGACCCGCATCCTTTGTAGCCTGACGTTGGCTATCGTTAAAGTAGGCAGGAACTGTAATCACAGCCTCTGTGACGGGTTCGCCTAAATAGTCTTCAGCGGTCTTCTTCATCTTACGAAGAACTTCCGCAGAAACTTGCTGGGCAGCCAATTTCTTATCATCAAGAACCTGCACCCAAGCGTCACCATTTTCTGCGCGAACAATCTTAAACGGGACGCGACCAATATCCTTTTGCACTTCGGCGTCTTCATAACGACGACCGATTAAGCGCTTAACGGCAAAAAGCGTGTTTTTTGGGTTCGTAATGGCCTGGCGCTTCGCTGTTGCACCGACCAAAATTTCCCCATTATCGAGATACGCAACAATCGAGGGGGTTGTACGAGCGCCCTCGGAGTTTTCGATGACGCGCACTTTGTCGCCTTCCATGACGGCAACGGCTGAGTTTGTCGTACCAAGGTCGATACCAATAATCTTCGACATAGCGTTCATTCCTTCTTTAAATTCTTATTACCTAAAAGTTCTTTTATTGACTTGGGGTTTAACCCCAAATCATCCGATGCAACGTATATGGGGATAACTCGTCGAAATTTCAACGCAGAAAATCAAAAAAGGAGCCTTTTGGCTCCTTTTCCTTATTAAATCAGTTTTCTTCGGCTGAATTTTCTATAAATCCCTTTTCCTTATTTTAGGTAGGATTGTTACTTGGCGACACTTACCATTGCGGCACGTAGGACACGCTCATTTAGCATCCAACCGCGCTGAAAGACTGCAACGACCGTTCCTGCAGTGTGCTCGGTATCGGCTGGAACCATGGCAATCGCTTGAGAGACATTCGGGTCAAAAGCGGCGCCTTCTGGATTAATTTCCTTCATCCCAGAAACTTCCAAGGCGTGCTCAAACTGTTTCATTGTGACCTCTAACCCAGTGCGTGTGGCTTCATCGGCGTCTTTCGCAGCCACAAGTGCCTTTTCTAGGCTATCGATCACAGGAAGAAGGTTTTTGGCAAACTTTTCAATGCCAAAAAGCTGCGCTTTTTGTACGTCTTGCGCGCAACGGCGGCGGGTGTTTTCCATTTCTGCTGCCGCTCGAATATAAAGCTCATAGTGTTTGGCGGCTTCGTCTTTTGCTTCACGCAGTTCTTTAGCGAGATCAGCCATCGCATCGTCATCGACTTCGACCTTTTCTTCGGAATCAACAACTTCGGGCGTTGTCTCCTCTTCTTTGGAAGCGACTTCTTTAGCCTCCCCTTGAGAAGATTTTTCTTCGTTTTCAGGTATTTCTTCTGCCTTTTGGGCAGCTTTCTTTAATTCTTCTGCTGGATTGACGGTTGTTTCTTCATTCATCACATCGTTCTCCAATACTTCCATTGGTTCTCTTTATATGGGGGCAAAGAAGCCTTATTTCAATTGTGGCACGTCTTTTCGCAGCTTAAAGCCTTACGGATGAGTTTTTCAAAAAGGGCGATTGCCGCATCGCTTTCATTTAGGGCGGGTATATAGGTAAAAGACTTTCCCCCGCCTTTTAAGAAAAGATTGCGGTAGAAAACAGCAATTTCTTCTAAAGATTCAAGGCAATCGCAACTAAATCCAGGGCAAAGGATGGCAAGATTTTCTCTTTTTTGAGCGATTTCTTCTTCAATGACATCTCGGATATTGGGTGCCGTCCAATTACCAAACCCGAATTTGGATTGATAGGCTAAGCAAATTGCGCCTTTTTCAAGCCCGAGTTCCTTCTCTAAGAGCTCTTTCGTCCTCTCGCACTCATACGTATAACGAGCGGCGTGTTTTACGGGAATTCCGTGAAAGCTTGCAATAAGGCGCGTTTCTTTTAAATCAATCCCAGAACTTCGTACGCTACTAGCTAAGGCAGCAATGTAATCGGCATCTTCAAACCACGAAGGAATCACCTCATAAGGAGTCGTCAATTTGAGCTTTTGATAAATTTCTTTAAAAGAATCTTCAATTGTCCCTCGAGTTTCTCGAGCTTCTTGAGAGAAAGCCGGAAGTAAATAAAGACGTTCGGGATTCTCTTTTGCGATTTCTTTTAGTCTTTTTTCTATCGAGGGTTCTCCATAACGCATTGCATAGAAAACCGAGAAATCTTCTCCTAAAGAGTCTTGTAAGCGAGAAGCGACGTTTTTCACATGAACTATGAGTGGAGACCCCTCTTTTGTCCAAATCTCTTGATAACGCTTAGCAGAAGCTTCTTTTCTTTTTGGTATGACGATATTGCGCAAGATTGGTAGCCAAAAGGCGTGCGGCAAATCCACAATGTGCCTGTCGCTTAAGAACTCTTCTAAGTAAGGCGCAACGGCTTCTGCCGTTGGAGCTGCTGGCGAACCAGTATTGACAATAAGAATGGCGATGTTTCTCGTCATGGTTTCTATCGCTGATCGGCGAGTGTTTCTCTAAAAAACCGGAAAATGCGGCGCGGTAAATACGCAAGTGACCCTTTCCCGTGCTCAAAGATTGGAAAGCCAATGTGCCCTCCTTCTTTGGGATATTCCAAATAAACCGAGCGACTTACTTCATCAACATTTGGCAAGGCCCAGGCTGGCATAAAAGGATCATTTTGAGCATTAAGTACGAGGAGAGGCACTTGGACATTATTGAGAACTGGTTTTGCAGAACACCGTGTCCAATAATCCATCCCACTACGAAATCCGTGAATGGGAGCCGTGTAGATATTGTCAAATTCGTAAAGATCTTTTGTCGCAGCAATGGCTTTCGCATCAATAATATCGGGAAAGAGCTTGGCTTTCTCAAGTGCTTTTTTCTTTAGTGTCGAAAGAAACATCTTCCCGTAAAGAATGTTGGCACCGCGAAGCATGATTTCTGTTCCGGCAACAAGATCTAAGGGGCCCCCGACAGCTACAGCGCCCGAAAGGAATTTCGCCTCAGAACCTTTGTCACCCAAACACTTTGCGAGTTGATTAGCACCAAGACTTACGCCAACTGCGAAGATCGGAGCCTTTGGAAACCGCTCGTGAATCGTTTTTAAGACCCAAAAGTTATCCGCTGTATCTCCAGCAAAATAAGCGCGCGGCAAACGGTTAATCTTTCCGCCGCAGCTTCGAAAGTGCGCCACAACCCCACGAACCCCATTTTTCACGCAGTGGGCCATCAAGGCTTCTGCATAGTGGCTTGATGAGTCGCCTTCTAACCCATGAAAGTGCACGAGAACAGGAGCTAAAGGGGAAGCAGGCGCGGGTTCAGCCCAATCCCAAAGCATAAAGTCGCCATCTGGGGTATTGACCTCTTCACGGCGATACTTTACTTCGGGACGCTTAAAAAACCGCGCTGGCAAAATCGTTTGTAAGTGACGACCAGGAATACAGCGCGGTGCGTGATAATCGGGCACAAAACGAGGCATAAAGCGAAAGTGGCTCCTTATTTCTTTGAAAAGAGATTTTACTCGTAAGAACTGAGCGCTTTTAAAGATACCTCACGCCAAAGAATTCTCGCGAGAGACGACAAAAAACTCGCGCCCGATTTTTATTACTCTTAAGTTTTCGGTAGGAAGTCGCTATGTAAGCAACACCCTCTTCACTTTTAAAGAACTAAGGCACTTTGCCTATTGTGCTTTCTCGCTTCTCGCGTTAAAGTGATACCGCTTTAAACGAATTTAAGCCTCTGTTTAACGATGAATTGCGCACGCTTTTATTTTTACTACTTTATTTCGCCTCGGCGAAAGGGGTAGTTGCGCGCAGTAAAAACACTCCAAAACCGCCGAGAGCAAAGCCTCGGCGTTTTTTTTCATGCTTTGTAGGCTCGGCACAACCAATAAAGGACATTAAAAAAAATGACAGTGATGACACAGAAAACCGATGACATTCGCGTTAAATCCATTCAGGAACTCGCTCCCCCGATGCATTTAATGCACGAGTACCCCTGTACCGAACTTGCGAGCGCCACCGTGCACGCAGCGCGCGATGCCGCCAACCGCATCATGCGTTTAGAAGATGACCGCTTGTTGGTCGTGGTCGGCCCCTGCTCAATTCATGATCCAGCAGCTGCCATTGACTACGCTCACCGCTTAAAGAGCCTCAGAGACCAATTAAGTGCGGATTTGGAAATTGTCATGCGTGTTTATTTTGAAAAACCACGCACAACTGTCGGTTGGAAAGGTCTTATTAATGATCCAGACATGGATGAGAGTTTCCAAATCAATAAGGGATTACGTTTAGCACGTAAACTACTTTTAGAAATTAACGAGATGGGACTAGCCACTGCCACAGAATTTCTCGATACGATTTCTCCGCAATACACAGCAGACTTAATTAGCTGGGGTGCTGTTGGAGCACGGACCACAGAAAGCCAAGGACACCGGGAACTCGCTAGCGGCTTATCGTGCCCGATTGGATTTAAAAATGGCACATCGGGAGACGTCAAAATCGCAGTCGACGCCGTAGGAGCTGCTCGTTTCCCTCACTCTTTCTTAGGCGTTACGAAAGCTGGCATTTGCGCCATTATCACCACAACAGGCAACAACGATTGCCACATCATTTTGCGTGGCGGCAAAAAAACCAATTACGATAAAGATAGCATCGCTGCAGCCTGCGAACTTTTAAAAGCAGCCGGCCGCCCCGAAGCTTTGATGGTCGATGTCTCACACTCAAATTCTCATAAGGTCTTTAGTAACCAAGTGCTTGTTACTGAAGACCTTTGTAAACAAATCGCTGCTGGCTCTCACGCCATTGCTGGAGTCATGATTGAATCCAATCTTGTCGAAGGCCGTCAGGACATTACAACCGATAAACCGATGACTTATGGGCAGTCTGTGACAGACGCTTGTGTCGGTTGGAAAGACACTGTTGTGATGCTTGATAATTTAGCGAAAGCCGTAAGAGCCCGTCGCGGTTTCTAATTCAAAAGTTGTCTCCTTAACAGTCCCGAGTTTTACGTGAAACTCGGGATTTTTTTCTTCTTCAAAAATACGCATCGTTCGGTTTTTGAACGTGACACAGCAATAGCGCAAAGAGTTCTACACACGGCAATACAAGGCATCCCGCACCAACTCGTTCATCGAAGAAATCCAGTGACAAAATCATCAACCTTATTCAAGGGAGACACTACGGATGCTCGCCATCATTATTAGCTCACTATCTTCAGGAATACAGGGTGTCAAGGTCAAAGCAACATAAGATATTTTAATAAGAACTATCAAGTTTGATGATTCTTAATTTTTATCTTTAAGTTTATTATCTTAGTG
>CAVKJM010000043.1:0-10397 GCA_963656505.1 bacterium | reverse complement strand
AAGAAGATCTAAGAGCAAATCGTCAAAGGTCATAAGGTGTTGCCGCTCTTTTACCTTGGCAAAAACCTCAGGGAATTTGATGTAGAGATTTCTAAACCACTGTGAAGCTTCTCGCGTTAGTTTTTTTTCTTTACTAAAGTCTCTTATTTCAAGAGAGCGGCGTGCTTCTTTTGTTTCGCGAGATAAATTGGCAAAGCCCTCGGCAAAGTTCTTATAAGAGAGAATCTCAGAAAGAAGCGCTGGGTTGTCTTTCGGTAAGTTCTCACGCAAGAACTCATCGAGCGCAAAAGCTCTTAATTCAGAAAGACTATCGTCATCAATGAGTTTTTTGGGAGTGAAGTTTTCACAGCTAATGGAAAACTCTGTGAGTAATTTTTGCGCAAAGCCGTGAATGGTATGAATCGAAGATAAGTCAATTTGGCCAATGGCTTTAGAAAGCCTGTCGCGAATCTCGAGCCGTTCATCATCTTTTTTTGTAGCGTCAGCCCATTTTTTAAGTAGTAGGTCGTCGTCTTCTGAAAACGCTTTACCCTCTATAAATTCATTCCATCGAACAAGGTAAGCCGCAAGAGTTTTTCTAACGCGCACCTTAAGTTCTGATGCGGCTTCTTTCATGAAGGTTACGACAAGAATCCGATCGATACTTAAGCCTTTCTTATCCTCGCCTCCTTCGATAACAAGACGAGCAACGAGTCTTTCAAGCGAATAGGTTTTACCCGTCCCTGCGCTTGCTTCAATGAGCGTTGGACCATCAAGGTTCGCTGTTAGATAGTCAAAGTTTTCAGTCATTGTTGCATGTTCCAGGAGCTCTTTAAGAGTTCTTCAATATCGTTCGTTGCCTTGTCGATAGCCTCATTAATGAGCAAGTCTTGCTTTTTAGCGGGCTTTAAAGAAAGGACATAGGAATCATCGAGTGCGGCTTTCTTCGTTTCGAGTTCGCTTTTCTTTTTCTCAAAGCCTCGCCACAACGGGTCTAACGAGGGAAGATTCTTTTTGTCGTTTGCACTATAGAAGTTTCGTGTTGGCGTGAGGCGAAAACGCGTGTTTAGTGCCTTCTCGTAGCGAAGTAATGTGGCAATAAGATTTCTAGCGTTCTCTGGAGCGGCCTCACTTAAATCGTAGTAAGGGCTCTTTTCAGTATTACGCTCGAAACTTACCTCAGAAGGCGATTCGTTTTTCTCGGCGAAAATAAGCCGCAAGCGAAAGCGTTTACCTGTTTCTTTAGCGTAGTCTGAAGCTAAAAGAGCAATCTGCAAAAGAGCGGCTCGTTGACGAGCGCTCGCTGAGTAAGCGCTATAAAGAAAATCGATGGTCTCGCTTTCTTTTGTTTCAGGAAGGATGTCAATTGCAGGAAGCCTCAGGCGCACAGAGTCGAATGTGACAAAACCCACGTCGAGTTTTTCTGTTCCGTTAGGCGCAATCTCTTGCGCAATGCGCTTAAATTCATAGGCCTCACCGACAAGTTTTTCTACGCCAAGCGTTCGAACCGCAGGACACCCAAGTGTTGGGTTTAAAGAAATCACAGGAAGCCCACAAAGTTCAGTAACGACGCTTTCTTTATCGCTATTTGCGTCAAGCTTAGGATAGCGTTTATCGAGTTGAGCACAGATAAGACGCTGCAATTGCGATTTTCTTAACTTATCAGCCTCTAGGTCTGGCGGGAGAATGCGTGTTGCAGAGAGCTCATCATCAAGGCTGACTGTTAACCGAAGTTTTTGCAGGACGTACTCGGATGGGTTGGTCCAAGCTTGTGAGAGTTTCCTAAATAAGACCGTTCGCATCCCTTCTTCGTTTGTTTCAGGTGGCTCAAAGCCCCGCAAGAAATCTTCAGAGGGCATCGCATCTTTGTCATCTGCCCTTATCGCACCTAAGAGCGCTTCGTACTCTTTTTGATTGCGATTTGAAAAGAATCGAGTAAAAGCGTTTTCGTCAAGATTCGGATAGAAACTTTTAAGCGTAAGGCGGGATGCTGGGAGAATCCCAGAGATTTTTTCAACAAGGCCAGGGGCCTCTTCATTTAACCATTGAATAAGGTCTTCGACAACAGAACTTGCGCCCTTGGGTTTATCAAGAGGCTTTTCGCCTGCGTTATAGGTAATGAGAACGTTCTTCTGCGCAGAGCACAAAAGACCAAGAAACACTGCGCGATTATCGATTCGCGAATCTTGATCGCCACGGCGTGGTTTCGGTGCATCCTCGCGATGCCGATAGGCGCAGGTGAGGTCAAACTCTTCTTGAACTTGTTCGCCAGGAAACTGCGAATCCTCATCTAGGCCTATCATCGCTATGGCCTTAAAGGGAATATCGCGCAGCGCATCCATGGAAGCAAAGGTTACGGCGCCATCGTGTCTAGACTGGCGAATCGTGACCCCAAGCGTGCGCTCTAAAGAGGCTCGGTAGACTTCAGGGGCGATGGGCTCATCGCTTTGCTCTAAGGTACTCGTAATCGTTTCGTGTAGCGCATCGAGCGCTTCTATGAAAATCTCTTTTGCCTCACGAACATCACGAGATCTCTCAGATGGGAAAAGTGCATCAAGAAGCTTTTGCGTAAATGTTTTCCATTCGCTTACTGCAAAGTGAAAGTTCTTTCTTTCGGTTTCTTTTGCGTAGGAAATAAGGCTCTTAAGGGCCTCTCCAAGCGTAAGAAGCTTTTCAAAAATATCGGCGTCTTTCGAAACGGTCTCAAATTGCGTGAGTTCATCGCCTGTGACGGCTAATGACCTTCCAAAGCTTTGCACCCCAGTCTTATCGTAGGCAAAGCCTAAAGCGAGTCGCTCTAGCGCACGGGCCAATGTCGTATCGTTATCCTCAGCGCTATTTTCCCGATTAAGCCCCAAAAGATGCTCTTGATTAATTGCTTGTCGAAAACCTGCTGTGGCAAGCCAATTTCTCCAAATCTCGATTTCTTCGAAATTTAGATTCCACGCTTGCATAAAAGTGGGCGAGGAAACAAGATGAAGGAAACCATCAAAATCGGGAGTTTCAAAAAGAAAAGAAAAAGCTTCTAAAAAGGCGTTTTCCTCAACATTGACTTCGCCTAAGATTTTGTAGTCGATGCGATGCTCGGCATCTCGCGCATTCAGTAGCCCTCGAATTAGGCTAGAGGCCGCTGTAATGTTGGGTGTGACAACAAGGAAGTCATCTGCCTTGTAGTGCTTTTCTCCTCTTAAGGCATCAATCCACTCGATTGTCGCTTCAATTTGCGAGCTAAGGCTTGCGGCTTTAAAGATTCGGAAACTGCGATCGCTTTTTGCATCAAAATTTTCGGTATCAAAAGAAAATTCCGAATCGTTTCCCTTTAAGGGACAATCGAATAGAAAACTATTGGCAATCGCATCAAGTAGGCTTAAAGGCGTCTTTTCTTTAGCAACGCGTTTGCACCAAATCATCGATTGATCGGAACCATTGACATCGGCACTGACCTTCTCTTGCATCTCTTTCCACAAGCAGCGCATTTTATTGACGGCAACAAGGTCATCCTTTGGGCGCGTAAAGCGGTCTTCAATGAGTTTGTCGCTTGTCAGCCCTTCGTCAGGTGCGTAGCGCCAGAGTCGGTCGATAAAGGCGCGAATGGATTTGGCGTTTTCGTGTAAGAAACGATTCGTTTTGCAAGGAACCTTCCACCCAGGTTCATTTCCTTTACTGTGAAAAAGCGCAATCGGAACGGCGTCGTTTGGATCGAACCAGTACTCGCAGCAGGGATTAAAGATATAAAGGCGCACGTCGCGGGTTTGCGCTTGTTTGGCTAAAACGGGAAACGCAAGAGGAGGCAATGTGTGCGGCAAGAAGATGTGAACAGGCCCCGTTTCTTTTTTTACCCGATAGCGGGAATCGACCTTATCGAGTAATTCTTGGGAGAGTTCAAGAATCTTTCCCGTGTACGAGGTAGCAAAGGGCTTTTCGCTTTCGCGCTCGCGGGTTTGGTCAATCGCATAGAGCTCTTGCCAAAGACTTTTTTGCCACAAAAATTCGGGTTGCTTTAATAAAGACTCGTCATCTTCTGTTTTATGACGGCTATCGATCCAGGACGTGACCCAGTCGTAGCGATAGTTCACGTATTTTGTAAAAACTCGCGCAATGCGCTCGGCTAAAGAGAAGAGCTCTCGAGCGCTTTTTCCTTCAAGAGCCTCGGAAAGTTGTGCGTAATTACTAAGAGGGCAGTGTAATTGCGAGACGTTCTTTTCTTTAATGGCTAAGAGAATAGGAAAGAGTGACCACGGCAGCTTAAAGCTTTCAAGGCTTGCCGTGTGCCAGAAGGCGCCATAGGGGCGAAGCCAATCGGCTAGATTTGAAAAGCTAAAGCCGATGCTGATTCCTTTTTTCTCGCAGAGCTTTCTTAAGATCGCTCCTTCAATTTCTTTACCAGGGACGACGATTTCAATTGGGGAAAAAATGGAAGCGGCCTCATTTTCTAAGTCAAAGTTAAGATTGACTTCGAGAGTTGCCATCAGTACGTCAAAACTATTTGAATAGGTGATGTGTAAAGCCATAAAAGCTTTTTACCCCAAGTGATTTTCAGTTTGAGCCGACCTCTGTTGATTTAAGGAGAGGCACACCCTTTTCTTTGAAAAAGATAAGTCAGTCTAACAGTTTTTTTTCGCGCCTCATCGGTTTAACCGTAGGCGAAGGTAAGGGAAAGGAAAAGGCGAAAAAGAAAAGAATTTTTACTTTGAAGGGACAAAAAGGCGCAAAAAAATCCCACCAAAGAAGATGGTGGGAGAAAAGCGGTAATTGCCTTGTGTCAGCTTTTGATTTACCGGAGGAAAAACAAGATTAACTAGCTTTCCATGCAACAAAAACCAAGAAAACGCAGAGGAAAGCGATGATCCCCAACGCCATGATGTCTAATGTATTGTTAATTGGGAACATAGTTATCTCCTTACAAGAAACCAATTGGACAATCTCATCGTAAGGCGAAACACGGTTTTGCGAAATTGTGAGTAACTTCTAGGTAAGAAACGAGTCGTTAGAAACGACTAAGTAATTCCTGCAGGTTTTCAAGAATTCGAGAAGGGGAGAAGAAAAAATCCGAGGCCTCTGCTTGAGACCTCGGACTTTGAAATTGGTGGAGATGAGGAGGATCGAACTCCTGACCTCTGCATTGCGAACGCAGCGCTCTCCCAGCTGAGCTACACCCCCAAAGCGTTGGACATTGTCCCTTTGCTTTAAGGATGCGTATTCTGCAGAAACTAGAAAAAAAATGCAAGGCAAATCCTCCAAATTGGATAGGAGACCCTCGTATAATCCAAACCCTATGAGAAAAGGAAAAAAGCCAGCAATCACAAGCGAATGGCGTGAAAACAAAATTGCGCAGGAGAAAGCCCAGAGAGAAGCCAATCTCGTGGCCCGACAGTTTGCCCGAGAAAAAGCCGTTACGACGGTGACAAAAGGGGCACGGTCGGCCTTTGGGTATTTCCTTGCTATCGGTAGCTGCGTACTTGCGCTCTTTCTCGCGATTTCGCTTTTTACATATTCGCCATTGGACCCAGGGTTTTCTGTCACAGGGGGCTCGACAATCGAAAACCTTTGTGGAATCACGGGTGCCTGGATTGCCAATCTTCTTTATTGGCTTTTAGGGTGGTCAGCTTGGTGGTGTGTCCTTGTTTTCCTTTCTTATTTTATTTCTAGCATTTTGGTTGCCTTGGCGCGTCGCGAACAAGAAAGTTGGCTCAGAAACCTAGGGGCCTTCGCGTGCTTTATCGTCTTGAT
The DNA here is from genome assembly GCA_963656505.1 of bacterium. Classification (GTDB taxonomy): domain Bacteria; phylum Pseudomonadota; class Gammaproteobacteria; order Burkholderiales; family Burkholderiaceae_F; genus Duodenibacillus. The sequence goes on along the minus strand of CAVKJM010000043.1, from coordinate 4,688 downwards.
GCTAAGTTCTGTGACGCTTGAAGCCTTGCAACTTAGTTACTTAGGCGGCGTTCTCCCCAGTGGCGCAGGCGGCATTTGTGGTAGAGAAATCGCTACTCTCGTTGTTCCCTTGCTTGGGGTGTGGGGCACAACACTTGTTTGTCTATTTCTTTTGGCGTTGGCGGCGAGTTTTCTCTTTCACTTTTCTTGGGGTCGCTTATTTGAGGCCCTCGGAGCCCTCTGCGAAAAAGTCTTTGGTTTTATTTTTAAGCGCTCTTCTAAAGCAAAAGAGGCCGAAGCTATCCAGTCTCCGTTAGCCAATCTTTCGCAAGAGAATTCGTGGACAACTCCCAAAGTAGAGGAGGCTTCCCTTGAGCCAGAAGAGAGCTCTGAGATTAAAGAGCTTGAAAACCCCACAAGCGCTGTTGTGAAAAGAAAGCCATCGGGTCGCATTGCCCAAGGGGAGCTTTTCCATGAAGGCGAGCGCATTCTCCCTGGGTTTGATCTATTAGAAACAGCCCCCCTAGAGCGCAATGGCGTTAGCGAAGAGACCGTTGGGATTACGAGTCGCTTAATTGAAAGCAAGTTAAAGACCTATCACATTGATGCGCATGTTGTGGGCGCTCAGATCGGTCCCGTCATCACACAATACATGTTAGATCTTTCCGATGGCGTCAAAGGCGCACAAGTCGAGAAGATCCGTAAGGATTTAACGCGCGCCTTGGCTGTTCACTCGATTCGCATTGTCTCGGCTATTCCTGGAAAACCCTATATGGGTCTTGAGATTCCCAACAATCCCAAGCAGCGTCTCTCGGTTTACTTAAGCGAGATTATCGGTAGCGCCGAATACGAAAACGCCAAATCGCTTTTAACACTCGCTCTCGGGCGCGACATTACAGGCAATCCCGTTGTTGTCGATCTCTCTCGGATGCCACATCTCCTTGTGGGAGGTGCAACGGGATCAGGCAAATCGGTTGCTGTCAACACGATGATTCTCTCGCTTTTATACAAGTGTGATCCCACACAGTTGCGTTTGGTTTTAATCGATCCAAAGACAGTGGAATTTTCACTTTATGAGGGAATCCCGCACCTACTTTGCCCTGTGGTAACCGACATGAATAAGGCGGCTAACGCGCTTTCTTGGCTTGTTCGTGAAATGGATCATCGCTACGAGTTAATGAGTAAATTAGGCGTTCGAAGCTTTGATGCCTATAACGCGAAAGTGAAAGCGGCTCAAGTAGCTGGCACTCCGATTCTCGATCCCTTTGATGTGAATCCGGAAACCTCTGAACCTTATAAGCCGCTAAAACCCTTCCCGTATATCGTGTGCTTTATCGATGAGTTAGCCGATTTAATGCTCGTTAAGCGTAAAGAAGTCGAAATTCACATCATGCGCTTAGCGCAAAAGGCGAGGGCAGCGGGAATGCACGTTGTTGTTGCAACGCAGCGCCCCTCTGTGGATATCGTGACGCCTCTTATTAAGGCCAATATCGTGGCAAGAATCTGTTTTCAGGTTGCCAATCGCTTCGATAGCCAGACGGTTCTTGATGAAGGAGGCGCACAAGAGCTTCTTGGGCGAGGCGATATGCTTTTGCGCTTACCTGGAAGTACGCCAAAGCGCATTCAAGGTTGCATGGTCTCTGATAGAGAAGTTGAAGCCGTGGCTAACTATCTTAAGAGTAGAGCGGCTCCCGAATATGTCGAGGATGTCACGGATAATGTTGATGCCAACGAATCGGGTTCTGGTATCGTAGGTCACAATTCTTCAGGAGAACGTGATCCCCTTTACGATCAGGCCGTGCAAATGGTCCTTCGAGATAAGCGTCTTTCAACAAGCTACGTGCAGCGTCGCTTTAATATTGGATATAACCGCGCGGCCAATTTACTTGAAGCCATGGAAGACGCCGGTATTATCAGTAAGCCAAATCCGGCTGGAAAACGCGAAATCCTTGTTCGCGATGGAGAGCTTTTTCAATGAGAAAGGCGCTCATTCTTGCTTTGAGTCTTTTGAGCCTAGCATCGGCTAGTTATGCTGCCGATGCGATTTCGATGCTTAAGAGCTTTTCTCAAGAGGTAAAAAGCGCAAGTGGCAACTTTACGCAAGAAGGCTCATCGGTCGCAGAAACCTCAAAAGGAACGTTTGCTTTTTCTCGGCCCGGAAAGTTTCTCTGGGAAACAACGGCGCCTTTTCGGCAAAAGATTGTGAGCGACGCAAAAACACTTTGGATTTATGACGCCGATTTAAGTCAAGTTACTGTTAGGCGCTTACAAGGCGCTCTTGATGCTGGTCCCGCTTCTCTTTTGTTCGGGGGAGTAAATCCAGAGACACAATTTAATCTTGAACTTATTCAAGAAGACGATTCCCTTTTATGGGTACGCGCTACGCCAAAAGCCAAAGATGCGGCAGTCTCTCTTATTGATATTGGCTTTAACGCCACAGGCACGCCTCAGAGAATGCGTCTAACAGATCGCTTTGGTGAAAAAACGACATACACACTCGAAAACGTTGAGATTCCTTCTCAGGTTGGTGAAAAGATTTACGCCTTTAAAATCCCCGAAGGCGCTGATGTTTTAGAAGACACATCATTTCAATAGTTCAATCTAGGACCGCATCTTTCGGCGCTAAATTTGCCCTGTATAATCAAGCCCCGTCAATGACCTTTTGATTCTGTGACGGAACTATGCGATCGAATATGGACTTTAAGATGCGTTTATTTCGCATCGATCAAATCATCCACGATGGCGGTTCTGTCTCTTTTGAAAAACTGCAGCAGGCTCTTGGCTGCTCGGCTCCGACACTCAAACGTGATCTTCGATACCTTCGTGAAGTTCTTCATGCGCCCATTGTTTACTCACGCCTAACGCAGGGGTATTCCTATGAAACGGGCACCGCACCGACACTACCGAAGGCTTGGTATACACCAACGGAGCTTTATTCTCTTTTAGCGGCCTTAGATCTTTTTGAACGAGTCGAAAACGAAGAAGAGGGGCTTTTACGTGGCGAAATGTCTGCGATGAAGGCGCGTCTGATTTCTCTTGTTCAAGACGACAAATTACCTGCCCGTGAGTTGCGTAAACGCTTTCGCGTTTTTCTTCCCGCTTCACGCATGAGAACGAGTGCGTTCTTTGAAGTCATCGGAAGAGCTCTTGCGCAAAGAAAGCGCTTACAGATCGTCTACTACAGTAAATCACGTGCCTCTGAAAACTTGCGCGAAGTAAGTCCCATGCGTCTTGTCAATTACAAGAATCGTTGGTACTTGGATGCGTGGTGTCATGTTACGGATGCCTTAAAGACATTTAACCTAGAGAATATCCGTAGCGCGGAGATGCTTCAAAAACGCTGTAAGAATGTTGCGATGCGCGAAGTGGAGAATGCGCTCGATAGCACATACGGGCTCTTTTCTCGAGGCATTACGCAAACGGCCGTGATTGAAATTGATGCGACGATGGCCGTGTATGCCAAAGATGAGATTTGGCATGCCAACCAAAAGATGACGCATCACGATGACGGGACACTCACTTTAGAAGTTCCTTATGCTCAGGAAACCGAATTGATTGGTCAAATTTTAGGATTAGGAGCACATGCGAAGGTGGTTGCGCCACCGAAGTTGTGCCAAGGCGTGCAAAGCGCGTTAGAAAACGCACTCGCTTTATACGCCACGACCAATCATGAGGATTTCTGAGGTATGCCGCATTCGGGAAACTCATCACGCAAACGCCGCAATCACTACCGCCGCAAGACAACACTGAAAACGTTGCCTAAGATTTTCTTTTGTGGCGATCCACACGGCAAATTCGATCACATCAACGCCGCAGTCCGTAAGTATCGGCCCGATGCGATTGTGATTCTTGGGGACTTGCAGCCGAACGCTCCGATTGAAAAGCTTCTTGGCGAAGCGCTTTCTTTAACGCAAGTTTGGTGGATTCCTGGCAATCACGATACAGATACCGAGGAGTATTACGACCGTCTTTGGAATGGGCCGTTAGCCGCGCATAACTTGCACGGCAAGGTCGCTGTTGTCGCCGGAGTGCGTATCGCTGGGCTCGGTGGCGTATTCCGTGGCCAGATTTGGATGCCCGAGGTGAATTTAAATTACCAGTCTGCTGCAGCCTTTATTCGTAAGACATCCAAAACCAATCTTTGGCGCGGGGGACTACCAAGGCGGCATCGCACATCGATTTTCCCGAAGACCTATGAGTCTTTACAAAGGCAGCGCGCCGATATTTTGGTGACCCACGAAGCCGCATCAAGCCACAGAAAAGGCTTTCTAGCTATCGATGAACTTGCTAAAAGACTTCACGTTCGCTGGCACTTTCATGGCCACCAGCACGAAGACCACGACTATGGTTTAAAAGATGGCATCTATGGCCGCGCCGTTGGCTATCGCGGCATTGTTGATTTGGAAGGCCACGTGATTGTGCAAAGTGAACTCGATCCGCGAGATCAAATCACAATGCAGCAAGCAGGAGAAGAGCCGCCACTTGATGTGCTCGATAGCGTGGAGTTTGATCTGGATAAAGAAGTCTTCTGTGGGCGGCGCCGCTCGATGCGAAGACCAGCGCGATTTAACGCAAAAAAAGCTTAGTCAAGCTCAAAGTTGCTTAAGAGCAACAGCCTAGGTAAAAAGTCGTGCGAAGGGGTATTGACAAGGTCAAAAACATTGATAATAATTCGCCCCCTCGCTCCTGAAATGGACTACGAGCTAGTG
>CAVKJM010000042.1:0-10533 GCA_963656505.1 bacterium | reverse complement strand
CGTGCTGGATTTTCGCTTCTAGGCTTACAAACGTTCTTCACGGCTGGACCAAAGGAAGTGCGTGCTTGGACAATTCACAAGGGCGATACGGCTCCAAAGGCAGCTGGCGTCATTCACACAGACTTCGAGCGCGGATTTATTCGTGCGCAAACGATTGCCTATAGCGACTACATCGCACTAGGTGGTGAAAAGGGAGCGCAAGAAGCAGGAAAGATGCGCGCTGAAGGCAAAGACTACGTCGTAGCCGATGGCGACGTGATGAATTTCCTTTTTAACGTCTAAAGCAGTAAAAGTCCGGTACTTGCTGGAACAATCACAAACGCATCAAGGGCGCTAAGTAGGATAAAAAGCACAATGGGGGAAAAATCCAAGCGCCCCACTGTGGGCAAAATGCGCCGTAGTGGCCTCAAAAACGGGTCAACTAACGTCGAAAGCAGTGCGTAATAAGGCGAAAATGGGTTTGCAAAGAAACTCATCACGCAGTAAAAAATTAAGCACCACGTCAATAAGTCCACAGCCCAACGCAAGACAAGCGCAAAAGGCGCAATCGCAAACGACACTCCTGTTGCAGGAAACCCTGTCACCTCTCGCGCTAAAAGCGTTGTGACAAACGCCACTAGAAGCGCGGAAAATAAACTAGCCCAATCCCAGTTTCCCCTCGCGCGAAAGACGTAGGCCACGGGATTGACAAGCCAATCGGTGAACTTCCAAGCAAACCGCACCATGGGGTCTCTTGGGCTAATCGCAAGCGTCCAAAGATAGGCGCGAAGCAAAATCACGCACCCCAAAAGTGAAGCCACTAAATTGACGAGCCAATAAAGAAAGTTCATCGAATAATCCTTTTACGCAAGTTTCCCTGTCTCTCGTTTTGCCATTCGTAAGCTGCGAGCAATTGAAGCTGCCGCTCCAGAAAAAGCAGGAGCCCCAAATTGCGCTTTTTCTTTTTCAAGTCTTTCCCAATCAAAATGGGGGCCTGGATCGGTTTTCCGGCCTGGCGCAACATCGCTATGAGCCACAATGGCGTCAATGCCGTAGCGCTTTGATAAAGCGCTAAGGAGTTTAACAAGACTTCGGTACTGGGCGTCTTCGAAATCCACGTCATCCGTTCCCTCGAGTTCGATGCCAATGGAGAAGTCGTTACAGTTATCTCGCCCCAAGTAAGAACTTACACCTGCGTGCCAAGCTCGCTTCTCACAACTTACAAATTGTTCGATTACTCCCGCTCTTGAAACAAAAAAGTGCGAAGAGACGCGCAATCCTTCCAAATCGTTGAGGCGCTCGTCTTTTGAAGTATCGAGCGTACCTAAGAAAAGATCTTTCACGTCGCCTGTGCCAAATTCTCCAGGCGGCAAACTGATGTTATGTAGGATAACGAGATTCGGGACAACACCTTCGGGGCGCTCATTAAAGTGCGGCGAAGGCAAAATGAGAACGCCTTTTGCCCAGCCGTTCTCTTTAATGGAAATGTTCTTAAGCCTCATGTTCGTGACGAGCCTTCGCGCGACAGGCTTCCGAGCAATACTTCACGCCGTCGCCTAAAACGGCTTCTTCTTCAGCAAAATGCGTTTTACACACAGGGCATTCACAGAGGCGAATGAGTTTCTTTTTACTGGTACGCGCTGCTGTTCGCACTCTTTTTCTTGGCTTCTTTTTTTGCTCAATAAAGCCCGAGAGCGCCGTGCGAACAAGGGCATAAAGGACGATGCCTAAACCGATGAAAAATAAAATACGTCCCATCGTTATCTTCCTTTAAAAAGCCCTTATTTCAATAAGGAGTCTATAGACAAGGTAGGCAATCGCAAGAGTAGCCGCCCCAACCCAAAACCAAATCAAAGCCGTCTTACCGCGCCACCCAAATTTCACACGTCCAATTAAAAGCGCCGCAAAGATAAGCCACGATAGCCACGTGAGAAGTGTCTTATGGTCAAAATCAAAGAGCACATGCCAGTACTCACTTGTGACCCAAGCGCCAAAAATTAAGACGCCTGTGAGGCTAACGAAGGCGCAGAAAATAATCCGAAAGAAAATGCGCTCCATTGCCATCAAATCGGGCATGTTGGCTAACCACCCGCTATCAACGTTGCCACTCGGGTGCTTCATCTTTCGAGAAAGAGCCGAAAGAAGCACGGCCTGAACAGCGGCATCAATCGTAAAGCCGTAGGCTAAGAAAGCGAGCACCAAATGCGCTTTAAAGGCAAAGGTCGCATCGTTAGAAATCACAAAGCCTGAGAAAAATTCAGGAAGCAATGCGGCAGGTACAGAAAGAAGGAAAACAAATCCCGTCAAAATCGTCACACGACGAATCGCACTTTCGACAATGATCACAAAGGATGCGGCCCAAAGTGCCAAAGAAAGCGCATAGGCAAAGCCGAAACGGACGCTATCTGCGAAGATGCCATGCCAAAGAGCGAGTCCATGCAAGATAAGTGCGAGAGCACCACCATACAAAAGCGTACGGCTTGCCTGAGCCTGAGACGTACGCAACGTGCGCAAAATGAGCACAGCGTAAACGCCATACAAGAAGGCTGCTGCCCAAGCTGTGGGAAAGCCACTTAGCATCGATTTCTCTCCGATTCTTCTAGCCGCTTCTTTTATCTTAGTAAGGGCCACTATTTGACGCAGAAAAATAAGCGCATCGCATCAAGCCCAATGCCTTAAAATAGGGCTCAATTTCGATACCCCTGCGACAAGTCCGATTGTAAGACAAACTCGTGCTTGTCCGTGGGTTTCTTTGACCAAAGAATATTCACTGATAGATAAACATGTTTGATAACCTCACGACAAAACTCGCGCATATTGTGAAAACGATGCGCGGACAGGCTCGCTTAACAGAAGAAAATACGCGCGATATGCTCCGCGAGGTGCGTCTTGCCCTTTTGGAAGCCGATGTGGCGCTTCCTGTGGTTCGTGAACTCACAAGTCGCATTAAAGCCAAAGCCTTGGGCCAAGAAGTCATCGGCTCACTTAATCCTGGGCAAGCGCTTGTTGGTGTTGTCGAAAAGGAACTCACGGCTGTTATCGGGGGCGATCTCTCGCGAGAAGAGCAAAGCATTCACTTAAATGTGCAGCCGCCCGCTGTGATTCTCTTAGCCGGTCTTCAGGGTGCTGGTAAAACAACGACCGCAGGAAAACTTGCTAAGTACCTTATTGAAACAACGAAAAAGAAGATCCTCACGGTTTCGGCTGACGTCTATCGACCTGCCGCTATCGAGCAGTTAAAAACCGTGAGCGCTCAAGCTGGAGCCGAATTTTTCCCGAGCGCAGTCGGAGAAAACCCACTTACGATTGTTCAAAACGCTCTCGATTACGCCAAGCACCACCTTTTTGATGTGTTAATCGTCGATACGGCAGGGCGCCTTGCAATCGATGAAGCGATGATGGAAGAGATTTCTGCTTTAGCAAAATTCTTAAATCCAATCGAAACGCTCTTTGTTGTCGATGCGATGCTTGGTCAGGACGCTGTCAATACGGCTCGTGCTTTTAATGAACGCTTAAGCCTCACAGGCGTCATCCTCACCAAATTAGATGGCGATAGCCGAGGCGGCGCTGCGCTTTCTGTGCGTTGCGTGACAGGAAAACCGATTAAGTTTGTGGGCACAGCCGAAAAGCTCGACGGGTTTGAACCGTTTAATCCTGAGCAGATGGCAGGGCGCATCCTTGGCATGGGAGATATTGTTTCTCTTGTGCGCGATGTCGCCAAAAACGTCGATATCGCTGAAGCACAAAAACTTGCTGCAAAACTCAAGTCAAGCAGTCGCTTTGATCTTGAGGACTATCGCGCCCAGATTATGCAAGTGAAAAACATGGGAAGTTTTTCCAATATCCTCGAGAAGCTTCCCTCGCAGCTGCAAGAAGCCGCCTCTCACGTCAATGAAGAAAGCGCTGCTCGCACCTTACGGCACACTGAAGGGATTTTGAATTCCATGACTCCGAAAGAGCGCCGCAATCCCGACTTGATTAAAGCAAGCCGCAAGCGCCGCATTGCAGCAGGCGCTGGCGTCTCCGTGCAAGAAGTCAATCGCGTCTTAAAGCAATTTGAACAGACGCGCGACGTGATGAAAAAGATGAAGAAAGGGGGACTGGCTCGCATGATGCGTTCGATGGGTTCCTTTATGGGTGGAGGTTTCCCGGGTATGGGAGGAGGCCTTCCACCTGGAATGGGTGGTTTTCCCCGCTAATTGAGAGCCACGATGAGAAATCGCTTGAGTCGATTTGAGTACTTCGATACGGCAGCTGGTAAAACCGATGCGGCCTGGCAAGTCTGTGCCTTTCGTCGTTTTGCGGGCGACGCTGTTGAATGCGCCTTGCAGTTAGGAGTCCCAACGATTGATGCACTAAGCCAAACTCAAGCGGGATTACGCATTCTTTCTTGCGACAGAGCGCCCTTAAAAAGAAACAATGAAGCCTCTCTTATTTTGTGTGAAGAAACGGCTCTTTCTCTTGATACCGAATCGATTGACCTTGTTCTTTGGCCTCATGGTTTTGATCGCTATCCTGATACAAAGGACGTGTTAGCTGAAATTTCTCGCGTCTTAGTTCCCGAAGGGCGCCTTGTTGTCACGTTTTTTAATCGCCACGGTCCTTGGAGCTTAAGGCGCAAATTGCCGATGGCTAATCCCCTACTTCCTGAAGATATCTCTTTACATTCGGTTTCTTCAGCGAGGGCACAACTTTTGCATGCAGGATTAACGTGCGAAGCAGGTGCCTATGGCGTTTACGGCATTGATGCCAAAGAAGGCGCACAAGGGAAAACGCTCCTAGAAAAAGCAGGAGACCGTTGGTGGCCACTATTGGGGAACCTCGTGATTCTTGTTGCTAGCAAACACCGTAAAGGCATGCGGCTTATTGGGAAGGCGCAATTTAATTCACCTAGCGTTGGAACGCTTGGAGCGGCCACGGCAGGAAACACAACGCAAAAGGAACGGCTTTGACTGAGGAAACACTGCACATTTGGACCGATGGCGCCTGTAAATTTAACCCAGGCCCTGGCGGCTGGGGCGTTTTTATGCGCTACAAAGAAAAGACGCTTGAACTGTTTGGCGGCGAAGCGATGACCACCAATAACCGCATGGAATTAACCGCAGTTATTGAGGCTTTGAAGGCCATTAAGCGGCCCTGCCCTCTTACGATTCACTTAGATAGTGTCTACGTCAAAGACGGCATCACGCAGTGGATTCACAACTGGAAAAAGAAAGGCTGGCGCACCGCAAACGGAAAACCTGTGAAAAACGATGACCTGTGGCGTGAGTTAGATGGTTTAATCGGAAACTTTACGATTCATTGGGATTGGGTCAAAGGGCACGCAGGAATCGAAGGCAACGAAAAGGCCGATGAGCTTGCCAATCGTGGTGCGGCTCCCTACTTAGGATAACTTCATGAGACAGATTACCTTAGATACAGAAACAACGGGTATTGATGTAGAGTCAGGCGACCGCGTCATTGAAATCGGGTGCGTTGAATTAGTCGGACGCACCTTATCGGATGATACGAAATACTACTTTCACGTCTACATCAACCCTGAGCGCGATGTCCCAGAAGAGGTTGTGAAAATCCACGGCTTAACCAATGAATTCCTTGCCGATAAACCGCTTTTTGCCGATGTTGTCGATTCGTTTCTTGAATTCATTAAAGGCGCTGAACTCTTAATTCACAACGCCGCCTTTGACGTGGGATTCTTAAACGAAGAGTTAGCGCGTCTTAAAAAAGGGAAAATCGAAGACTATTGCCCGAAAATTACCGATACGGTGGCAATTGCAAGAAATCTATTCCCAGGGCTACGAAATAACCTTGACGTTTTGTGTACCCGCTACGAAATCGATAATTCGTCTCGTACGTTGCATGGCGCCCTGCTTGATGCGCGGCTTTTAGCGGAAGTGTATCTTGCGATGACACGCAAGCAGGAGTCTCTTTTAGCCGAATTCGTCGGAGCCAATGAGGCGCCTGACCCCATACCGAGTCCTGAGTCTTTTATTGCGGCAACGATTCCAGCCGAAGAGCTTCAAGAGCACGAGAAGTTTCTCGATCGCATTGACAAAAAATGCAAAGGAACCTCGCTTTGGCGTAAGTTAGAAAACCCTGACGTTGGTAATACCGCAAATACTAAAGAGAAAGGCGCTTGAATTTTCTTAAGTTTTCGGCATTTAAAAGAAAAAGCCGTTAAACTGAGAGCCCTTATTTGCGCTTTAGGGCTAAGAAAGCCCAGAGCTCACCGTTATCTTTTACGCTATTCATGATCAAACTCGAACATATCACGCAACGATTTAAGACGCCTGAAGGGAAAGACTTCTATGCCTTAAAAGATGTGTCGCTCTCGATTCATCGCGGAGAAATCTTTGGCATTATCGGGCGCTCTGGCGCAGGAAAATCCACACTCGTGCGTTGCATCAACCTACTTAACCGGCCCACAGAAGGGCGCGTTAGTGTTGATGGCGTTTGCCTAAACGATTTAAGCGCCAACGATTTGCGGCACGCAAGGCAGCAAATCGCCATGATTTTCCAGCACTTTAATATTCTTTCAACGCGCACGGTCTATCAAAACGTCGCCTTCCCCCTTGAACTCGTGGGAATGAAAAAAGAGGCGATTGCAAAGAAGATTACCCCGTTAATTGAACTTGTTGGCCTAACCGAGCACGCCAACAAGTACCCAGCGCAACTCTCGGGCGGCCAAAAGCAACGCGTCGGTATTGCAAGAGCTCTTGCTAACGACCCGAAGGTTTTACTTAGCGACGAGGCAACGAGTGCGCTCGATCCAGAAACAACCGTTGCAACGCTCGAACTCTTAAAGCGCATTAATAAAACATTAGGCCTTACGATTGTGATGATTACCCATCAAATGGATGTCGTAAAGCAAATTTGCGATCGCGTCGCTGTGATGGATTCGGGCTCTGTTGTCGAAGAAGGCGGCGTTTTGGATGTTTTCCGCAATCCGCAGCACGAAACCACTCGTAAGATGATTGGCACCGTGATGGCGCAAGCGCTTCCCGCGTCGATGATCGAGAAACTCAGGGAAGAAGCCAAAGCCGTGAAAGAAGGGTCTGCGACTCACATTCTTCGCTTAGCCTTTATTGGCGACGAGGTTGACCGCCCCGTCATCAGCGAAGCTTCGCGCCTCTTTAATGTCGATTTAAGCATCTTGCTTGCTAACGTCGATCAGATTCAGGGTAAAAACTTTGGGACACTCACCATTGAAATGACGTGCCCGAATGAGACTTTCGAGAAAACCGTCAATTACCTACGCGATCAAAACGTCACCGTGAAGGAGGTTACCGATCATGTCCTCTGATATGTTGATGATGCTTCTTGAGTCCTTTATTGATACCTGTGTGATGGTCGGGGTCTCAGGCTTATTAGGTTCCCTATTCGGTATTCCTTTAGGTGTTCTTCTTTTTGCAACGTCCCCTAAAGGCATTGCACCGCTCCCCATTCCAAACCAAGTTGTTGGCTGGATTGTGAACGCCGTGCGCTCGACGCCCTTTATTATTTTGATGGTTGCCATTATCCCGTTAACACGCATCATTGCGGGAACCTCCATTGGAACAGCAGCGGCCATTGTTCCGTTAACCATTGCTGTGACTCCCTTTATTGCTCGATTGGTGGAAACGAGTTTGCGTGAAGTCGATTCTGGCCTCATTGAAGCCGCTCTTGCGATGGGGGCGTCTGATTTACAGATTGTGACCAAGGTTTTACTTCCTGAGGCGCTTCCTGGAATCGTGGCTGGCTTAACGATTAGCTTAATTTCGCTTATTGGGGCCTCTGCGATGGCAGGAGCCATTGGCGGCGGCGGCTTAGGCGACATGGGTATTCGTTACGGATACCAGCGCTTTATGCCCGATGTAATGCTTGCTGTTGTGGTGATTCTTATTGCTTTTGTGCAATCGATTCAATCGCTTGGCGATTGGATTGTGCAGAAATTGCGTCACAACTAGTGAGAATTCGGGCATAATTGCCACCTTCAATTCGAAGCGGGCGTAGTTCAATGGCAGAACGAAAGCTTCCCAAGCTTTATACGAGGGTTCGATTCCCTTCGCCCGCTCCACTTTCCCTGATGACGGATCGTTTCTTTCGAACGGTTCGTTTTTTTGTATCTGCCTTCCGCCGGACACCTCGCCGCCATGTCTTCTGAAACGCTTACGCCCGAACAGATCGAAGAACTGAAGCACCGCCACATCCGCAGCTTCGTGCTGCGCCGCGGCCACATTTCAGCCGCGCAGGAGCGGGCTCTGGACGACCTCTTTCCGAAATATGAAGCGCCCTACGAAGTGAAGGCCTTCGACGCCGAAAAAGCCTTCGGCCGCAAGGCGCCGCTCGTGCTTGAAATCGGCTGCGGCATGGGGGAGACGACGGCGGCGATCGCCGAAACGCACCCCGAAGTGGACTTTCTGGGCTGCGAAGTCTTTGCGGCGGGCGTGGGCGCCTTGAGCAAGCTTCTCGACGAAAAGGGCCTCACCAACGTGCGCATCTGCCGCCACGACGCCATGGAAGTCGTGCGCGACATGATCCCTGACGGCACGCTGTCCGGCATCCACATCTTCTTTCCGGATCCCTGGCGCAAGGCGCGCCACCACAAGCGCCGCCTCGTGCGCCCCGACTTTGTGGCGGTGCTTGCCGCCAAGCTCGCCACGGGCGGCTACATTCACTGCGCCACCGACTGGGAAAACTACGCCGAGCAGATGCTGGAAGTCTTGAACGGCGAAGAAAAGCTCGTGAACGCCCACCCCGAAGGGTTCTCGCCCGTGATGGCGAACCCCCTCACCGAGCGCCCCTGCACGAAGTTCCAGGCCCGCGGCGAACGGCTGGGCTACGGCGTGTGGGACCTCGTCTATCTGCGAAGGTAATTTCCGGCGCTCTCCCCAAAGGAAAAACCCGCTCGCGGCGCAAGGCTTCGGGCGGGTTTCTTTTTTTGACGGGCGGCGCTTGGAATCAGTGCGCGTGTCCGTACATCGCGGCGGGATCCTTCACGACGGGCTCCGCCTCCTGCCACGTCAATTTGGGCGTGAGCGTCTTGTAAAAGCAGCTCTCGTGCCCGGTGTGGCACGCCGTGCCGCCCACCTGCTCCACGACGTAGAGCACGGCGTCGCCGTCGCAGTCCAGCCGAATGTCATGCACCTGCTGCACGTTGCCGGACTCCTCGCCCTTGCGCCAGAGCTTCTGGCGAGAGCGGGAGAAGTAGACGCCGCGCTTTGTGCGCGCCGTTTCCTCAAGCGCCTCGCGGTTCGCCCACGCGAGCATCAGCACGCGTCCGTCCGTCACGGACTGCGCGACGACGGGCACGAGCCCCGCATCATTGAACTTCACGTCATCAAGCCACATCGCGCGCCCCCTTCAAAGCCGCACGGGAATGCCCTGCGCCGCCATGAATTCCTTGGCTTCGCGCACGGTGTACATGCCGTAGTGAAAGATCGAGGCGGCGAGCACGGCGTCGGCCCCGCCCTTTGTGACGCCGTCAGCCAGATGTTGCAGGCTGCCGACGCCCCCCGAAGCAATGACCGGCACCGAGACGGCGTCCGAGACGGCCTTCGTGAGCTCCAGATCAAAACCCGCCTTCGTGCCGTCGCAGTCCATGCTCGTCAAAAGGATTTCGCCCGAGCCCAGAGCGGCGACGCGCTTAGCCCACTCCACGGCATCAAGCCCCGTCGCCTTGCGGCCGCCGTGCGTGAAGACTTCCCAGCCTTTGGCGGGGTCCGCCTTGTCGCGGCGGCGCGCGTCGATCGCGGTCACGATGCACTGGGAGCCGAATTTGGCAGCGGATTCGCCGATGAGGTCCGGATTCTGCACGCCCGCGGTGTTGATGGAAATCTTGTCGGCGCCCGCGTTCAGGAGCCGGCGGATGTCCTCCACCTCGCGGATGCCGCCCCCCACGGTCAAGGGGATGAAGACCTGATTGGCGACGCGCTCGATCACGTCGAGAATAAGGCCGCGGCCGTCACTGGAAGCCGTGATGTCAAGAAACGTGAGTTCGTCCGCGCCTTCGCCGTTATAACGAGCGGCGACTTCAACGGGATCGCCCGCGTCCTTCAATTCCACGAAGTTGACGCCCTTCACGACGCGCCCGGCCGTGACGTCAAGGCAGGGGATGATGCGCTTAGCGAGCATTCTTTCGCACCTCCTCAACGAGGGCGAGCGCCTCGTCAAACTTGATCGTGCCTTCGTAGAGGCTGCGCCCCAGCACCGCCCCGGCGACGCCGTCCTTTTCCACCGCAAGAAGCGCCCGAACATCGTCGAGCGTATGCATGCCGCCCGAAGCAAGCACCGGCACCGACACGGCGCGCGCGAGCTCCGCCGTCGCCTCGACGTTCACGCCCGAAAGCATCCCGTCACGGGCGATGTCGGTATAAAGGAAGGCCGCGACGCCGAAGTCTTCAAAGCGGCGCGCGAGCGCCTTCACTTCAAATTCGGTGGTGTTCACCCAGCCGTCCGTCGCCACCATGCCGTTTTTGGCGTCCACGGCGCAGATGATGCGCCCCGGGAAGGCGCGGCAGGCTTCGGACAAGAACGCGGGATTCTTCACCGCGGCCGTGCCCACGACGGCGTAGG
>CAVKJM010000041.1:2684-10757 GCA_963656505.1 bacterium | reverse complement strand
GTCTTTGGAATTCGGGATTGACTTCAAACACACGTTCTTCGGCGACAGGAAGTTTCATCCATTGTCTGCAATAAGGCATAAAAGGGCACCCTTCTGGACACTGAACGCGGTAAAAAAGGCCGTTCCTTATTTTGTGATGTCTTCCCTCAACTTCTGTTGCAAGAGCCTTTTGTCCTCCAATGCAAGTAATAGATCCATCCTCGTTGAGCTCATACAACGCAGGTCTTCTTCCACTGCATTCCCCTTCCCAAGCTTGGTATTTGACGAACGCTTCAACAGCGTTATCTCGACAGTAACGATAGTTGTCAAGACTCCCGTAACCAGCATCGGCTGTGATACGTTTGGGGAGCCTGTTGTGCATTGCACGGAATCGCTCCAGCGTAGGAATGAAAGAATACAAATCCGTTCTGTCCTGAGACACGTGATAGGCAACAACGAAACCATGACTAACAACAATTTGCATTTGATAGGCAGCACGGAAATTACTGCCAAGACCGCTGTAGTAGTCTGCCTTTAGACACATCGCGGTTGCATCGTGGTCAGTCTTGTAATAAGAGTTTCTGTCGGGACCGCAAATGCTTTCCTTTTCCTCGTATTCAAGCAACTTCAAAAGATACTCGGTTAAATTTTGAAGTTGTCTCTCTCGTGTTTTTCTCTCCTTTTTCTCAGAAGGTAAAGGTAAAGCTCGAGCCTCTTTAATCTTCCCGATTAGCGTAGCAGATGGAATAAACCCCTCATTAGGAACACCTCGAGAGAGTCCAAGAAGGCCCAAGAGGCTTCGGATTTTCACACTCAGTTTTAAATGAAACGTTGTTGGTTTCCAAACGACCTTATACTTGTTTGAGCGAGCCTCGAACTTCGTGCCATCGATGTGACATTCGTCGATATCAACATGGCACAGCTTAAGAAACGCTTTTGTGACAGATGCAAAGATTTCGTCAGCGTGCGGAAGGATGATTTGATTGAAGTATTTAGAGAAGGTCGAATAGTCAGGACGCTCTTCGCCCATAAGATAAATAAAACGAATGTCGTAGCGGCAACTCGAGTCAAGCGATCGAAGAGTTGTTGACCCAAATGCGAAGCCAAACAAAATTGTCGCAAACATTTTGAACGGATCAACTTTTGGTCGTCCAAACTTTTGTTCGTTTGATGCTTGTCGGATGATTTTTGCGACGTCTGAATTATTTAGTGCAGAAAGAAAAGCGTCGATTTTTCTCTTTTGCTCCTCGTCTATAGCGTAGCAATAGAACAGAGGCTCATCTTTGGTGATAAAGTCTTGCATAGTAAGGTGAAATAAGGTTTAGTCACCTACCATCTTACTAGCGAGCCCCGGGTTCGATTCCCCGGGCTTGCTCTTACAAACTTAACACCATAAAAAAAGGAGTGCCGATTCAGTCGGAATGACCGACTTTATCAACACCCCCGATTTAGTCTTCAATTTCTTAGAACAGAATTTCTACCAAAGTCCATCCAATAATCGTCGCTGTTGTTGTCGCAGTAACACAAGGCACGAGGAATGAATGATTGATAACGTATTTCCCAATACCCGTTGTCCCTGATTGATCAAACATAATCGTCGAGATTACAGGCCCAGACGTAGGCAAGAATGATGTGCCGTTAACAGCTGGGTACAGACCAATAAGCGAAACAGGGGGAAGCCCCAAGGCTAGGCCGAGAGGCATAACCGCTCGAACAGCGGCAGCCTGGGAAGCCAAGAAAGTTGACGCGAAGAAAAGGAAAATCGCAAACAAGAGCGGATATTGCTGAATGTAGCCACCAAGAGACGCCATCCAAACCGCTTTATGCGCTGAAATAAATGTGTCTGCCATCCAGGCCAAGCCAAAAATGACGATAACCGCAGAAATGCCAGCACGCATAATTGATGACTCTAAAGCCTTTTTCACGCTAGGCCGACAAACAATGAGCATCAAAAATGCTGAGGTAAACATGGTAATCTGAAGAAATGTTCCCATGTTAATAGGCTTTCCAGATCTTGTCATACGCAGTTCCGGGTAAAAACCTGCAATGACAGAGAAAATAACGCCTCCAACAAAAATCACAGCCGAGAGAATAGCTGTTTTCGGCAAAGGCTTATGCTCAATAGGCTTTGGCGGCAAGACAAGTCCCTCTTTAACTCGCTGCAAATATGCTTGGTCTTTATCGAGATCTTTCCCGTAAAAACTCATCACGCAGGATGTCACAACCACAGCAATCAGTGTGCACGGGACTGTGACCATCATAATTTGTCCAAGCGTGATTGATGGATCCTTTGAACTAATCAAACCAAGAAGGGCCGCTGTACATGCTGCAACAGGCGAAGCAACCAATGATTGCTGAGCAGCAATCGCTGCCGTTGTCATCGATCGCTCTGGCCGAATCTTCATCGAGTAAGAGACTTCATAAATCACAGGCTGCAGAGCCTGAACAATGTTTGCAGTTCCAGCTAAAAAACTGAAAAACCATGTGACTAGAGGAGCAATAAAAACAATGCGCTTGGGGTTTGATCGAATAATCCTTTCTGCAACACGAACCATCCAATCAATACCACCAGCAGAATGCATCACTGATGCCGCTGTCACTACGGCCAAAATAATAAGTAAGACGCTAATCGGCGCACTAGTCGGTGTTAATCCGAACACCTCCACTAGGATCATCAAACCAGCGCCACCGCAAATACCGAGTCCTATGCCACCAAAGTGCACGCCAAGTAAGACGGCAACAAGGACAACGACTCCCTGTAGTAGTGTTTCCATAAAATCCTCCAATGATATGTACTACTGTGAAGGATTTTCTTGTAGCGCTTTCGTGCTGTCATTTTTGTTGTGAGCAACTGAAACAAACGATGCATACTATGCAACCTCTACAGTACTAGCACAGCATTTAAAAATAATGCTATCGTCGTAAAAGCGAATGTCTTTTTGACATAGCCTCACTAGGCAGATAGTTCTTCGGGAAGATTGTTTTTAGGAACAGATTATGGGTATTAGCATTTATGCAAAAGAAATCGAAATTTTTCTAAATCTATGCGAGACAAAATCTCTAAAGATGACAGCGGATAATTTCGGTCTCTCTATTTCCGCAACGTCACGCCAAATTACCTGCTTAGAAAACAATCTTGGCGTCAGTCTTTTTGACAGAACGAGACGCCCCATGGCTCTCACAGCAAGTGGCCGACTTTTAGCTAGAGAATTGACACCAACTTTTGCACGCGCAAGTGCCATAGTAAAAGCAGTCCAAAGCCATAATGCAATACGACCAGAACTACGCATCGGTATCGTTGACAGCCTGACTTATTCTCTTGCTCCTAAATTCTTTAAAAGAATCCAATCGAATTTCAGTCGCATATCCTGCTTAACTGGAACATCGGACAGTCTTTTACAACGCTTGTGTGAGAATGTGCTTGATGTGGTTCTTGTCTCTTCTCCAGCAGAAAACATTCTTAATCTCAGACGGCTCTTTTTCATGAAAGAACCTTCTGTTGTTATTCTCCCTAAATCCTACGCAGAAAAATTTGGGAAAGAACTTACTTGGTCAAAACTTGCCCTTTCCGGCTTGCCCTATATTGAACCCTATACAAAAAGCGGTTCTGGCCTTTTGACAAACAATTTCCTTAAAACCCAAGGGCTTAATTTTTATGGCAAGCTCATGATTGACAATATGGGATTGAAACTTAAACTTGTCTCAGAGGAAGTGGGTTGGTATATCACTCGTCCTGTTGGCATTCTCAACCATCGAGAAATCCTTAATTCTGTTTCTGTTGTTCCTGTCCCCCCACCAGGCTTTAGCCGGAAACTTTATTTAATTTCCTCTGAGAAAATTAGCCAAGAACTTTATATCGAAATCTTTAATACGCTTCTTGACGTGATGCAAAAAGATGTTCTCCCGCAAGTTTTGGAGTTATTCCCGTGGCTCGAGCAGGAGGGGTCTTTAGCTGAGCCACAGAAATAATTCTGTTGGCGCTTTAGTTCGCGTATTTGTTTATGATTGCGGCATTTCCAGCATTATCTGCAAGACGCTGCAAATCAAATATCTCTTTTGCACTATCTTCGCTAAGAGCCTTTAAAGTCACAGCGGCTTCTTCAATGCCAATCTTTTCACTGACCGCCTTTTGCATAACCTCATCGGCCTTCTCAGGTCCACAAATCCGTGTGAGAATCAAGCCAAGAGCTAAAGAAGCGTTCGCTTCGCGTCTGCAGTTTTCTTGATTCGCTGAGAGGCCCTGAATAACTTTCTTAACGAAAACTCGACACGTACGGGCAAGAAGATCCGCATCATCGAGAACAAGTCGCACAGGCAATCCTGAAAGTGTCCCATTGGCTCCCCAACTACGGTGGATGCCGCATAAAAGCGCATCGTGATCGGCGAGGACTCGGTCACTTGTGGCGCTAACGAGTTCTGCTGCTGTCGGATTAATCTTCCCGGGCATAATCGAAGAGCCTGGAGCAATCGCTGGCAAAATCAATTCGCGAATTCCACCGCGTGGGCCAGAAGACAAAAACTCTAAGTCGTTCGCAATACGCCATAGGGCAAAAGCAAGTTCCATTAAAGCGTTATGCGACGAGAAAAACTTTCCTGACTGATTAAGAGCGTGATATGGCGCTGCTGGTCGTGTGAAATTGCATGAAAGAAGAGAAGAGAGCGCTTTCGTTGCTTTATCAGCAAACCCGCCATCAATACCAAAACCCGTTCCCGAATCACCACTACCAAAATGGGAGACGTTCCACTTGTCTGCCTCTTGCGAAATGGATGCAGTAGCTTCTCGAATTGAGAGTGCATATGACTGTAACTCGTCGCTTACACGAACAGGAAGACCATCTTGCAATCCAATGCGACCACATTTAACGATGTCAGAAAACTCTTTGCTTTTTTCTTCGAGCGCTAAAGCCAACTCCTGCGCAGCAGGAACCAGTGCCAAAAGAGCTTCTCGAACAGCAATCTCGCAGGCAGTAGCACTTACATCAGTAACGGATTGGTTAAGAGCAATTAGGCTTTCTTTGACGCCTGTCTTTTTAACGAATTCTGCTGTAACCGCCTCAGCCGCCTCCGCTAGGAAAGCCCCGTAAGCAGCGCAATGCGAAAACCTTTCCGAGCTCCCGTTAGTGATGGCGTTTGCAGCTTGCTCGATTGTTTTGCAGGCATTCGCATCCAAGCGAGAAATCGCGCAATTGGCTTGCGCAGCTGCTACGCGAAGTACTGCCATTGCTTTTATAAGCGAACGATAATCTGCGAGCGTACGGTTTCCGGGATTATCCATAGTGAAATCTTTTTGCATGTCTCTTCCCTCTTTCTTAAGAAATCTTGCGTAAGTTCTTATATTTTCTAAAGAGCTCAAGCATCGCTCTGCGATCGGTTAATTTATTAATGTCGAAAATCTCTTCGCAGACTTCTGGCGAAAGAAGTTCCTCTTTTAGAGCCGCTTCTTTACAGGTAATTGCATCGCGGATGGCTGTCTTTGCAACACGCACTCCAATCGGATATCCAAATAAACTTCCAACCATTGTTGAAAGAGACGTGGAAAGTTCTGCGTTACGACTGCAAACATCGGGATTGACTTTCACTAAAGAAACAACATCTCGAGCGAAAATTTCAAGTGCCTTTGTCGCCGCTTTAATTGCATCAATGGCTGTGATAAAGCCCGCGGAATTTTGAGAACCGTGATCGAGTTGTCCCTCGGTTGCTGCAAAGTACATCATGCGAGAAGCCGCGTAAACCTCGCCCATAACATCTAATAGCATTTCGCACACATAAGGTGTGCTTTCTTTTGGATAACCAAAGATTCCTTTTCCTGTCGGCTCTAGTGAGATTTCACCAATCCCTGAGCGAGGTCCCGAGGAAAACACTGTCATATCGTGAGCAATGCGTGCAGAAGAAGAAACGAGCGCTTTGACTACATCCATCATGATGAAATCTCGATCCGTGTTTCTCATCGCATCAAACACGCCGCTATCGGGAATTGCTTCCCAGTGCATTTGCACTAGATGCATTTCAAAACCTAAAACTTTGGAAAGATTTTCATAGATATGTTCTGCGTATCCTGGAAGCTGTCCCATCCCTGTTCCAACAGCCGTGCCACCAAGAACGCCTTCATTCATTGTCGAATGTATTCTTTCAAGCGCAATGCGTGTACGCTGAACAGAGCTTTGCCATCCGCCAAAGACTTGTCCCCAAGTCATAGGGACTGCGTCCTGAAATCCTGTGCGCCCTAAACGCGTGACGTATTTGAATTCGACTGCTTTGCTTTCTAAAGCTTTCTCAACTTTGACGGCTGCCTGAATAAGAGGGTTAAGAAGTCGTCTAAACACAATAACTTCTGCTGTCGGGAAAACGTCATTAGAAGACTGACACATGTTGACATGTGAATTTGGATGAACAGCGTCATACCCGCGATGTCCTGTCAAAATTTCATTGGCTCGATTCGCAAGAACCTCGTTGACATTCATATTGATGCCCGTTCCCTGGCTTCTCCAAATAACGACGGGGAATTGCCCAGAAAACTTTCCTGCAATCATTTCATCTGCAGCTTCACAAATCGCTTTTGCTTTGTCCGAATCGAGTGCCCCAATTTGCGCGTTTGTCATTGCACAGGCTTTTTTGATTTCAGCCATAGCCCGAATAACTTCAGGGTATTCGTTATATGTGTGGTCACTAACCTGATAATTGCTTGCGCATCGCACGGTTTGAATCCCGTAGTACGCTTCATCAGGGACATCGAGTTCTCCCAATGAATCCTTTTCTCGTCTCATTGAATTACTCCGTTTGTGATTTCCAATAATTGCGACGAATTCAATCAATCGCTACATCGCAATATGAAGAATTTCAATACAGAATTAAAGTGACTTTATTTCAACGCAACTTATAGTTTCGTTGCTAGAGAAAAGAATATCTCTTAACGGTGTGAACCCCTTTATAAACTAGAAGTTTGTGAAAGGCTTACCTAAAAATCAACAGCACCAACAGGCTTCTTTAACTGTCAATCTTTTCGTCTTTGGTTTTGATGGGAATTCCGTAGTGGATGATTTCGAGGTGCTTGTACCAACAAAACATACGTACGCCGACGATAAAGAACGTTGAGGCAAAGAGCGCAATGAATTCTGTAACCTCAAAGTGCTTTAAAAGAATGTAAAGCCAAGCTCCAACGAATGCCGCGCTTGCATAGGGCTGGCGATCTGACATCACCATCGGAAGGCGATTGAGAAACACATCACGCAGCATGCCACCCACGACACCCGTGCACACACCAAGAAGCACGGCAGGTAAGTAAGGAAGGCCCGCTGTTAAAGATAGCGATGTGCCACCTGCAGCAAAGAACCCGAGACCAATCGCATCGGACCACACAAAGACTTGGCGTAGGGCTTTTTCACGAAAACGCCGGATGATAAAGGGAGCGAAAGCAGTCATGGCTAATGTAACCCACACGTACTCATGATGCGCAATCCAGTACATCGGACGATTGTCAATGATGAGGTCACGAACAATTCCGCCACCGAAAGCCGTTGTGAAAGCCATAATAAAAACGCCGACTGGGTCAACGTCTTTATCTTCCGCGGCAAGAATTCCCGCTAGTGCGAATGCGACAATGCCAACAAAGTCTGTGAATACGAGGAGCCCTGACTGCATAAAAGAAATACTCCATTAATAAATGGATGGGTTCAGTTTCATTTTAAGGGCTTATTAGCTTTGCCGCTTTTAAGACACCAAAGAGCGCATGATTCTTATTGGGCAAACACATGCAGTCTGCAAACTTCTTGGTCCCGAAACAGCCCAGAAACAAGAGATGATTGAAGAGATTGACTCGTTTCGAAAGTGGACTTTGCATTTTATCGAAAGTGCACTTTCGATTTTTAGCATTTAATTTCAACGGTTTAGAAAATCTCTTGGGTTTGATGCGTTAAACCGAGCGCAATACGCTTTTTGTCGGTATTATGGAAATATGCGTCAGAAGAGAACATCATTTCTTTGCACTAGAAAAAGGAAAGGGACGCATATAGCGTCCCATGATTTTGTGCATTTTTCAGCTTGTTAATGGCGAAAAAGCTCATTTCCTACTTGTATAACGGCGCACAGTTTTACAAG
>CAVKJM010000041.1:0-2652 GCA_963656505.1 bacterium | reverse complement strand
AGTTTTTTGTAATTTGTCAAGACGACGATGATAGGGGGAACGATGAAAAAACAAATCTGTGGCGAACAAAAAATGCGCTATCGGCTCGGCATTGACCTTGGTACAACCTCTCTTGGCTGGGCAATGCTCCGCTTGGATAAAAACAATCGCCCGTGTGCCGTTATCAAAGCAGGAGTAAGAATCTTTTCCAATGGATGTGATGCAAAAACGGGAGAGTCTCTTGCAGTGCAGCGTCGACTTGCACGGCAGCAACGGCGTACACGAGATCGCACATTGCGACGGAAAAATCGTTTAATCACAGACCTCATCCACCTTGGCTTCTTCCCTGAAGACGAACAAGAAAGAAAAAATCTAGAAAAACTTAATCCCTATGAATTGCGTGCAAAAGGCATAAATCAAAAACTGACGCCTTATCAGTTTGGCCGCGCAATTTTCCACCTAGCCCAACGACGCGGATTTAAGAGCAACAGAAAAACGGACTCGAGCAATTCCGATTCGGGGAAAATGAAAACGGCGATTAACCAAACCCGAGAGAAACTTGAAAAAGAAGGATGCCAAACAATCGGGCAGTGGCTTTACAAAAGGCTACAGGCTGGTCTTGGAACCAAAGCAAAAATTAGAGAAGTTTTACTGAAAACCGAAGAAGGAAAAGAGAAAAAATCCAGTGTTTATGACTTGTATCTTGACCGAAGCATGGTTCAGGATGAATTTGAAAAGCTTTGGTCTTGCCAAGCTTCGTACGATTCTTCTCTTTTCTCCCAAGACGCACATGACACACTGAAAGACACTATCTTCTATCAGCGTAACTTGAGACCAGTTGAGTCCGGACCCTGCACTCTTATGCCGGAAAACCCCCGTGCGCCGCTAGCCCTTCCGTCACAACAGAGATTTCGCATTTACCAAGAAGTTAACAATTTAAGAAAACTCGATTCAAATTTAAATTCAGTCGAATTATCTTTAGAAGAACGAAACAAAATTGTTCTCCTGCTAGAAAAAAGTAAGACCGTCTCTTTTGAAAGAATGAAAAAAGAAATTGGCTATGAAGGCGATTTCAATTTAGAAGACGACAAGCGAAAACTCCTCAAAGGGAATACGACAACAGTTGAACTTAGCCACAAGAATAAGTTTGGAGATTTATGGGCTCGCTTTGACGAAGCTACTCAAGATCAGATTGTGACTCGAATCTTCGAAGAGCAATCCGAACAAAAACTTTGTCAATGGTTAACAGAGAAGTACGAAATTTCTGATGAACAAGCCAAACAAATCGCCAACGCAGACCTCCTGAAAGGATACGGTAGTTTGTGTCTTGAGGCTTTGAATCGAATTCTTCCTATCCTCAGGACAAAAGTTATTACTTACGACAAGGCTGTTCTAGAAGCTGGCTTCGCAAGCCACAGCGCATTAAGTCATCTGCAAGAAACTGGCGAACTGCTCAACGAATTACCGTACTATGGAGAATATCTAAGTAGGCATGTTGCTTTCGGAACAAGACAAGAACAGGACCCTCCTGAAAAATGCTTTGGGAAAATTGCTAATCCGACCGTTCATATCGGATTAAACCAACTACGCGTTGTCGTTAACTTACTGATTCGGCATTACGGCAAACCATCCGAAATCATTATCGAAGTCGCCCGTGATTTAAAACTCTCAAAAGCAAAGAAAGTAGAAATTGCACAAGAGCAAGCAAAGAATCAAAAGAAACGGGAAAGGATTCGCAAAGACATCGCAAAAATCTTGGAGTGCGATGAAAACGCCGTATCAGGAAGGGATATCACAAAGTGGATTCTTTGGGAAGAAATAAATCCAGCTGATGAGCTTGAGCGCTTGTGCCCTTATTCTGGAAAGCAAATAAGCGCAACGATGCTGTTAAACGGTGAGGCAGAGATTGAACACATCCTTCCGTTTTCTAGAACTTTAGATGACTCAATGGCCAACAAAACAATCAGCACCCGTCAAGCGAATCGTATCAAAGGAAACCGAACGCCATGGGAAGCTCGAGAAGATTTTGAGCGGCAGGGATGGTCATATGATGGAATCCTTGCTCGAGCAGAGCGCATGAGTAAACAAAAGCGCTCGCGCTTTGGAGAAACTGGTTATGAGACATGGTTAAAAGAAGATAAGGATTTCGTAGCGCGAGCGTTAAACGACGCAAAATATATGAGTGTTGTTGCGAAGGAATATCTTGGCTTGATTTGTCCAGATACACGCTCCATCCCTGGACGTTTGACCGCGATGCTTCGAGGAAAATACGGACTAAATTCCATCTTAAGCGATTCCAACCAAAAGAATCGCGACGACCACCGGCATCATGCCATTGACGCTTGCGTAATTGCTGTTACTGATCGCTCTACACTGCAACAAATTTCAACAGCAAGCGCCCGAACGCAAGAAGATGGTTGTGGCCGAATTCTTGAGAACTTGCCTCTACCTTGGCCTTCTTACAGAGAAAGTGTCACAAAAGCAATCGAAAGCATTAAGGTGAGCCATAAGCCCGATCACGGCTACCAAGGTGCGATGCACGACCAAACAGCTCGAGGATATCTGCCGAACGGATTGACAATCACTCATAAATATGAGGAAGGAAAACGTAAAACCGATATTGCGAAACTGCAACTCATACCAATAATTTCCCAAAAAGCCTCTGCAAGACAT
>CAVKJM010000040.1:0-10939 GCA_963656505.1 bacterium | reverse complement strand
TGGCATCAGCGAAATTCAGTCAAGTTTTCTCTTTAACGCAATCTCGGTACGTGCTTGGTCTTACAGCCACACTAATTCGCAAGGATGGACAGGAAAGACTTGTTAAGTATCTTTGCGGACAAAGAGTCGTCCAATTTAAAAAGGCAAGACCATTTCTCGTGCAGTTATTTCCTTTGGTTTTCACGCAGACTCCGAAACAGGAAGACGAGGAGAATTTCACTGAATATCTTGGCCGCGTTGCGCAAGATAATGAGCGAAACGCATGGATTGTCGAGAAGATTGTTTCGGAGTATGCATCGGGTCGCAAAATTCTTGTGCTCACAGGCCGAGTTGATCAGCAAAAGAAGCTAGCAGATGCTCTTGCTCCTCGCATTAAGAATCTTTTTGTTCTACGACCGACAACAAAGAAAGCAGAAATCGGAATGATGGGGAAGATGTTAAGAGAACTAAGCGACGATTTGCCTCGAGTCCTAGTTGCAACGGGCAAGCTAGCGGGAGAGGGTTTCGACTATCCGATATTGGACACGCTTTTCCTCGCTTTGCCTTTCGCGTGGAAAGGAACTCTGACCCAGTATATCGGCCGAATTGCTCGAGAGCATTCAGAAAAGAGATCAGTTCGTATTTATGATGTTGTAGATGAAGGCTGCCCTGTTTTGGTTTCAATGTGGAATAAGCGGAAAAGAGGATATGCAGTCAATGACATCGTTCCTACACAGGAAGAAGATCTTTTCAGAGAGGTGGCGCTCTAAAGCTAGATTTGGCCTACAAACATTTGGTTCGCAAACCAAATAATTAATAGCGATGTTTCTTATAATGAAGCCATTGAAGAATTGAGAAACTTTTCCCAATCGGTGACGTGCAATGACAGAGACTGTTTCGCTCAAAAGAACTTCCTATGGGCTATCGAACTTTAGCGTAATTCGCAAAGAGAATCGCGCCTACGTCGATAAAACACGCTTTATCGAATTGCTAGAGAATGTGGATCCTCCTTATCCGTTTATTGTTCGGCCTCGTCGTTTCGGGAAAACACTCTTTACTTCTATTCTCCACGCCTATTACGACATCTCTGTGGCCAATGACTTCAAGAAGAATTTCGCTGGCACTTATATCGGCGAACATAAGACGGCTCTCGCGAATAGTTTTCACGTTATTCATTTTGATTTTTCGGTTATCTCGGCAGACGACTTTAACGGGGACTTTATAGACAAAGTGCGCTCGGGGCTTTCGAGTTTTTGCTCTACGTACAAGTTCAAAGAGGGCACGCAACTCATAAACAAGGATTACCCTTCCGCCCACAGATTATTTGCCGCTTTTATCCGAGAATACGACAACCATTTCAACGAGTCGATTTATCTCATCATTGACGAGTATGACCAAGGAGCTAATGAAGCTCTTGCCACAAACCTCGAATCATTCAAAGATCTTACAAGGTCAGGTGGAATTCTTAAGACCTTTTACTCTCAAATCAAAGAGCTCGCCTCGAGTGGTCCCATCGCTCGCGTGTTTATCACAGGAGTTACATCAATCCAGTTGGATTCAATGACATCTGGTTTTTCTATCGCCAACAATCTCAGCACCGATGAGCAATTTGTCTCAATGTTTGGTTTTACAGAATCAGAACTTAAGCTTCTGATTCCTCAATTAATTGACTTAAAGAAATACGGTAAGACACTCGATGAAGTCTTTGCTTGTATGAAGGAATGGTACAACGGGTATTGCTTTAACCCTGACACAAATGAAACTGTCTTTAATTCATCGATGTGTTTGTATTACCTAAGTTCAATCGCCCGTGTTGGGAAAGAACCGCTTTCAATGCTCGATCCGTCGTTTGTCAATAGCTTAGGAAAGATTGAGGCTCTTTTCTCTTTGGGTGACAGAGACTTTATCCGCTCGATTATTGATAAGGCTCTTTCGAAAAAGGAAATCGATTTTTCAGGGCAACTAGAAACTATCGATCTCAATATGAAAGGACAACTTGATGAAGGGGATATCCTTTCTTCTCTCTTTTACATGGGATTTCTTACCTTTGTCCCTGGAAAACGGGAGGCGCTCTGCGTTCCTAATCGCGCAATTGGCATTCAATTCTTCGAGTACTACTTCAAGCATGTCATTCAGACGAAAAAGTACAACTTCAATCTAGCGCTTTTTTCTGCAGCCTACGCCGCTTTACGCGAGGGCAATCCGAAACCTTGGCTTGAACTCGTCGACAAATTACTCACATCCTCGAGCGGGAGTTTTCTTGCCAATCACGCTAGAGAGGTTGCCTTCCAGATGATGCTCTCGGCTACTCTTTGGGCTTCAGAAGACTACGCTGGGCAACTTGAGCTTGAATCGCGAGGAGAAAACTCAGGCTATATCGATTTGCTGCTGACACCTAGAACGGATCCCAAGCTCCCAAGTTATCTTATCGAGATTAAACATCTTAATAAGGAAGAGGCTAGTCAAAACGCTATCGATACGGCTCTAAGAAACGCGAAAGAACAGGCTGAGCGCTATAGCGCAGGAGAAGCCGTTAAAGCGATACCGAACCTTAAGCGGTTGGCTATTGTCTACGTAGGAATTCGCTTGGCTACGTTCGAGGTTTTTTAGTTTCGCAGTGTTTTCGCTAGCGACATAAGAGCCTCTTTTACTTCGCCATCGACAAGGGACTCGGCTTTCTTTTCCATGTAGGAGGCCCCTTTATCGTCACCTACGCGGGGTTTTTCTGTAGAAAGAACTTCTTTTGACGCTCGTGCTTGAGAGGTGGGTCTAACCACAATTTCAATAGCCTGGATAAAGCCCGAGGATTGCGTAGCCGCTTCAAGACGGGGAAGAATCTGTCGCAATTTTGTCTTTTGTAACGCATTCTTCACAAATAAAACAATTTTCTCGTCCGTGACGCGAATGTTGCCTAAATGGGTCCAATCAACGCTAGGACACGTTGCACTAAGCATCTCTCTTAAAGCTACGCAAACACGGCGAGATGCGACAAGGGCCTCGTCAAGACTATCGAGGTTGCGCGTTTTCCCGCTCGAAACGCTTGCGAGTTTTTGCATCGAACTTGTGCGTTGATCTGCCATCTTCTTTTCGTTTTAAGTCACAAAACACACTAAGTTTAATGGGATTGCTCCCCGATAGTTGTCAGCAATTTTTGTCAGTGTGTATTGTGTGTGTTTTGTGTATAGGGTGTGTATAATCGATAGTGAAATAAGGAGGGAAAAATGCGCTATCCAATCGTTGTAAAACAAAAAGACGCTAACGGTGTTTATGGTGTGATTGTCCCTGATTTACCAGGCTGTTTATGCTCAGGACACTCGCTAGAAGAGGCTTTTAAAAACGCACAAGAAGCCGTTCTTGGATGGCTTGAGTGTGAAGTCAATGAAGGTAATCTTCTTCCAGCGCCCTCTAGGCTTGATGATCTACCTGGAAAGAAAGACTACTCAGGATGCATTTTCGGCTTTGTCGATATTGCTCCGAACTTACTTGCCAAAAAAAGCGAACGCATCAACATCTCAATTCCAACGCGACTTTTGCACTTCTTAGATGAATTAGCTGAAGCCGAAGGCGAGACCCGCTCAGGCTACATCGCGAAGATGGTTGTCGAACGCGTTGCTCACCGTAAGCAAGTCGCCCTTAAAGCCGCGAAATAAGTGCGGTTTTGGCTCTTTTTGGGCACGACATAGAGCGTGCCCTTGTGCGATAATGCCCACCTTACATTAGGTTCGTTGTCTAGCCTAGACAACGCGCCGTTTTGTACCTTGTGCCTGATGAATATTTTTGGGATTGAATGGCCGTATGTTTGATTCATTTCTGACGAAAATTTTTGGTAGTCGTAACGAACGCTTGATTAAGCAGTATCGACGCAAAGTTGCCCTCATTAATAAGCTTGAGCCCGAGATTCAAAAACTTTCGGACGCGGATTTAGCGAAAAAGACCGATGAGTTTCGTGCGCGTTACGCCAAGGGGGAAACGCTCGAGCAGCTACTGCCTGAAGCGTTTGCTGTGGCTCGTGAAGGTAGCTTACGTGTTTTAGGACAGCGCCCGTATGATGTGCAGTTAATCGGCGCTATGGTCTTAAACGACAACAAAATCGCTGAAATGCGTACGGGTGAAGGTAAAACGCTTACGGCTGTGATGGCGGTTTACTTAAACGCAATCGCTGGTAAAGGCGTTCACGTCGTGACGGTAAACGATTACCTCGCCTCTCGCGACGCGGCCTGGATGGGTCACGTCTATAACTTTTTGGGTTTAAGCGTCGGAACGATTCTTTCTACCGTTCAGGATACAGAAAGTAAGCGTAAGGCCTACGCGGCAGACGTCACCTATGGCACGAATAACGAATTTGGCTTTGACTACTTGCGTGACAACATGGAGTACGAGGTCTCGCACCGTCGTCAACGCGGACTCTTTTACGCGATCGTCGACGAAGTGGACTCCATCTTAATCGACGAAGCAAGAACGCCTTTGATTATTTCTGGTGCCGCAGAAGATAGCACTGAGCTTTATCGCAAAGTAAACGACCTTCCGGCGCTTTTAATCCGTCAGAAGGAAGAAAAGGGCGAGGGCGATTACTGGGTCGATGAAAAGCAGCATCAGGTCTACTTATCCGATCAAGGCCACGAACACGTTGAGAAGATTCTTATTGAAAAGGGTCTCATTCAAGACAACACGAGCCTATATTCAGCGCAAAACATTCGCATCATGAGCCACTTAAATGCGGCTTTGCGTGCGCATACGCTTTTCCATCGCGATCAGCAGTACGTCGTCCAAAATGGCGAGATTGTCATTGTCGATGAATTCACAGGCCGCTTAATGCCAGGGCGCCGTTGGTCTGAAGGCTTACATCAGGCGATCGAAGCCAAAGAAGGCGTCGAAATTAAGCAAGAAAACCAAACGCTTGCTTCCATTACGTTCCAGAACTACTTCCGTATGTATAAGAAACTTGCGGGTATGACAGGAACGGCAGATACGGAAGCCTACGAATTCCAAGACATTTATGGTCTTGAAACCGTTGTGATCCCGACACACCGCACGATGATTCGTGTCGATGAACAGGATAAGGTTTTCCGCACAGAAGAAGAAAAGTATCGCGCCATTATTCGCGATATTGAAGCAAGCCACGCTCGCCACCAACCCGTGCTCGTTGGCACAACCTCAATTGAAAATTCTGAGCGCCTATCAAAGATGCTCGATGAACTGCATATTGAGCACAATGTTTTAAACGCCAAGCAACACGAGCGTGAAGCGCAAGTGATTTTGGAAGCTGGTCGCCCAGGAGTTGTCACTATCGCAACCAATATGGCTGGCCGCGGTACCGACATCGTTTTAGGTGGCGGCATCAATAAGAAGATCGATGAGATTAACTTTGATAACGAGTTAAGTGACGAAGAAAAGAAAAAGCGCTGCGAAGCCTTGAAGGCGGATTGGCAAAAACTTCACGATGAAGTCGTCGCTGCTGGTGGCCTTCGCATTATCGGTAGTGAACGCCACGAATCGCGTCGAATTGACAATCAGTTGCGTGGTCGTTCGGGCCGTCAAGGTGACCCGGGTAGCTCGGTTTTCTATCTATCGATGGAAGATCAGCTTTTGAGAATTTTCGGCGGCGACAGAATGAGAGCGATTGCCGATAAGTTAAAGCTTGAAAAAGACGTTGCGATCGAGTCGAAGATGCTAAGCCGCATGATCGAATCGGCGCAGCGTAAAGTCGAAGGTCACAACTACGATATTCGTAAGCAGTTGCTTGAGTTCGATGACGTGCAAAACGATCAACGTCGCGAGATTTATCGCTTACGTAACGAGATTCTTGAAAATAACGACGTTGCCGAAGGCATGAAAGAACTTCGTCACGGCTACTTTGAAAAACTCTTTA
This sequence comes from bacterium, assembly GCA_963656505.1. Lineage (GTDB taxonomy): Bacteria > Pseudomonadota > Gammaproteobacteria > Burkholderiales > Burkholderiaceae_F > Duodenibacillus. The sequence continues at coordinate 5,091 of CAVKJM010000040.1, read as the reverse complement.
GGACTTATGTTCCTGCTGAAACCGTTGAAGAGCAGTGGGACCTTGATACCTTAACGAAGATTTTGAAAGAGCAGTGGGGCATCGACATCCCGATGCAAGCGATGCTCGAAGAAAGTAACGAAGTCACAGACGAAGATCTCTTAAATAAACTTATTGAAGAGACAGACCGCATTGTTCACGAGAAAGAAGAGATCGTTGGTCATGAATCCTGGACGAACTTTAGTAAGAGCGTTCTCTTGCAGATGATCGACTCGATGTGGCGTCAGCACATTCAAGCCTTGGACGCGTTGCGTATGGGCGTTTTCTTACGTAGCTATGCCGCTAAGCAACCCAAGCAAGAATATAAGCGCGAAGCCTTTGCGATGTTTGAAACGCTTTTGGATAGTGTTTCAGAATCCGTTTCTCGTATTTTGATGCGTGTGCAGATTCAGGTTGAAAGCGATTCTGCCGAAACCATCGAAGCACAAAAGCGAGAAGCTGAGAAGGCGGGCATTGATTTTTCCAATGTCGGTCGCAATGACCCGTGCCCCTGCGGTTCGGGTAAGAAATACAAGGATTGCCACGGAAGACTAGCCTAATAAGGGCGTGTTTTTCATACCAATAGAAACTTGGGCGGCGGAGCTTTTTTGAAATCACAAAAGCACGCCGCTTTCGTTTGAAAACTATGAGCGAAGAAGAAAAAATCGTTTTCACCAAAGACGCATTCGACGCCGGAGCGTGTGCAACGTTCGTTAAAGACGCAGGCCGTGTTGCGGTCGACGTTCGTGCCGCATTTTCGATTGATCCCAAAACGGTGCGTAAGCGTCTAGCCTCCCACTCTTTTGTTGAGTTTGCTGATATCTCAGTTGGCGCTTGCCTTGTACAAACGAAAGATGAAACAGGAGCCGATAAAGAGCCTTGCATTTTTCTTTTAACGAACGCTCAGATGCGTAACGCCGCGCTGCGTGAGATTGGTCGTCGCGTTTCAAAAGAGATGGGTTGCGCTGTGTTTTTATATGCCAATGGCCTAACAAAGATGAATCCATTAACTGACGAAAGAGATAAGCGCTTTGAAGCGTTTGCTGAGACTCTTATTGCCCTAGCGCGTCGCCTATTTGAGGACGAAAAGTAATGCCGCGTCCTGTAACTGAAGTTGCCTGTGGCGTCTTAATTAATCGCGAAAAGAAAATCTTCCTTTTGGGCTCTCGCCCTGAAGGGAAACCTTGCGCAGGATTTTGGGAATTTCCTGGCGGAAAGCTTGAAGTAGGGGAAACGCCAGAGGTGGCCCTCGCTCGTGAATTAAACGAAGAGCTAGGCATTAAGATTGGAAAGTCCTACCCGTGGTTTGTAATGGAACACGACTACCCGCACGCTTACGTGAGGCTTCACTTTCGACGCTGCTTTTCGTGGACTGGAGAACTAAAGAGCCTTGAGCATCAAAAGTTTGCGTGGTTCTCAGGATTGGCTGACCTTGAAGGTTTAAAACACTTACCGATGAATGCGATTATCACAGAGCGCATCTATTTACCCGAATGCGTCTACGCTAAAGATAAAGAGAATCTCGCAACCTTCGCGGGTCTTGACGCTAAGCGCGGTGCCATTGTTGAAAGCGTGAGAGAAATGAAAGCGGCAGAAGCCGCGGGTGCTCTTTACGTTATCGCCAAAAAGGGTTCTGAAGAGTCGCTCTTAGAAAATCAAATGAATACGCTACCTGTGTATGTTTTCGGTCGCCCTGAAGGCCTTGAAGTTCAACGCATGCGTGGCGCGCACGGCATTGTTGTTGCCAAAAACTAGGGGCTACTTTTCTTTATCTCGGGTAAGAGCCTTTTTCGCTTCTTCAGCTAAGAGTTCGGGGTCAGCAGAACCTGGCGCCCCTTCAATGCGATAGGCGCCGCTAGCCCAAGCGCCTAAATCGATAATCTTGCACCGTTCCGAGCAAAAGGGCCGCCAAGGGCTCTTGGTGTCGTATTCGTGCAGACGTTTACAAGTAGGGCATTTAACGAGCATAGCGGTAATCCTTTTATTTCACCTCAATGCGATAGGACTGAGATTTTATAGGAGGATTCTTTTCCCAAGGACGTAGGTAATCTAGACGTACTGACCCCGTCCCTGAATCGAGCGCTTTAAACGTAAAAACGTAAATTCCTGGCGCACCAAGAAGTTGCGGGTCCTTTCTTGTATCTTCAAAGCGCTTTTCAATGAGTGTGAGATTCGGACTAATTTCGCTGGCTTCCCAGCCGTAACCCGTTGAGGGATTCCCTTCAACGCGAATTGTTACCGTAGATCCTTTTTCTGCCGTAAGAGAATTCTTATTAGCGACAGTTGTTGAGCAGCCCGTCGCGATAAGCGATGCGGCGCAAAGCGTTAAAGCGGTAAGACGAAAAGACATAGCAAATCCTAAAAAGAATCTTCTTTGTCTAATTTTAGGTAGGTTTCGTTTAATCCTGAAACTTCGGCTGCCAAATCTGCAATCGAACCTGTGTTCACGATTACATCGTCGGCATAGCGTAGTCTTTCTTCTCTTGAGGCTTGTGCTTTGATAATGCCTTCGGCAATTTCTTTTGATAGGCCTCGAGCCTTGATAAGGCGTTCAATCTGCAACTCTTCTGGCACATCGATAACGAGAATGCGGTCAACCTTATTGCGCCACTCTTCTTTCTCAGTTAAGAGCGCCGCATCCAAAAGGATATAAGGGAAATAGCGCTGACTTTTAAGTTCGCTTTGAATTTCTTTTGTGATAAGCGGATGAAGGATTGCTTCAAGTTTTAAGCGTTCCTCTTTATTTTGAAAGACAAGGTTTCTCATCTTGGTGCGATCTAAGGCACCGTCTTCGATAAAGTCCTCTCCGAAGGCTTTGGCAATATTTGGAAGTGCTTCCCCATGTTTAGAAGTGAGGTTTCTAGAAATCGCATCGGCATCGATGAGCCCTGCGCCCAAAAGCACAAATAGGCTAGCCGCAGTGGATTTTCCGCTTGCGACTCCTCCCGTTAAACCAATAATCGGACGCATGAACCTTAGCCTCTTATTTGGGGTCTAAAAACAATCACCCGCACTATAACAAAACACCCCGCAATTCCTTGCAAGGGTGTTTATTAAGCTGCGTTGACTTTTATCAACGTCGATTCGAATTTGGTCGGGGTGAGAGGATTCGAACCTCCGACACCTGCGTCCCGAACGCAGTACTCTACCAGGCTGAGCTACACCCCGAAACTCGTGGTTTTGACCTAAGAATTCCTGTCTACCGCGAGGGTCAGGAACTTTATCAGAGAATCACGAAATTGTCCAACGGGAAGCCGCTCAATCGCACACTTTCCGAGTAAAACTTCAGCATGTGCTTTCTCTAAGCACCGATCAAGCGCTGAAGTCTTTTTAATAATCGAAAAGATTGCCGCAAAGTCTCCTTCGCCACGCAAAATTGCCTCACGAATAAGGTTTCGGTCGGCCTCATCGGCAGCTTGCATTGCATAAAAAAGCGGGAGAGTCACTTTTCCTTCTCGTAGGTCGGCTCCAAGCGCTTTTCCTGTGTCAGAAGATTCGCCTGCGTAATCGAGAATATCGTCAGCAATTTGAAAGGCGTTTCCTAAGTGAAGCGCATAGTCGCGACAGGCCTCTTCCATTTCTTTTGGCGCATCGGCAATGGCGGCAGCCATACTCGCTGCAGCCTGAAATAGACAGGCAGTCTTTCTTTCAATCACGGCAAAATAGTCCGCTTCACTAATATCGGGGTTGTGGGCATTTTTTAGCTGCAAGACTTCGCCTTCACTTAAGCGATTGGCTGCAAAGGAAAGCGCCTCCATCACGCGAAGATTCCCGGCGTGAACCATCATCTGAAATGATCTTGTGTAAAGAAAGTCTCCAACAAGAACAGCCTCGGCATTTCCCCACTTAGCGTTAGCCGTGGGTTTGCCGCGACGCATCTTTCCTTCATCGACCACATCGTCGTGCATTAGCGTTGATGTGTGAAGGAGTTCAATTACCGCTCCTAAGTAATCGGCTTTCTTTGCGTCCGCCCCCATCGCACGAGCCATCAGGATAAGGAGAGCAGGCCTCATACGTTTACCACCGGCTTGCGTAATGTACTGCGCAATTTCCTGAACGTGACCAACGCAGCTTTTAACTTCCGTGGCAATGATGCGTTCGACTTCGAGCATATCTTCAGCAATAGGAGCCAAAGCGAGATGCAGGGTTTCTTTGGACTGATTCATAGGGATTACTAGGGATGATTATTTTTTTATCTTTGGAAAAGTTAAGGATACAACGAGAAGTTGTGGTTTTTCTTGTGTGAGTGAGAAATATTTTGCATAATCCAAATTATCATAATCTAGATTATGTTTGACTTATGAAATTTATTGGCAGAGAAAAAGAGCTTGAAGCGCTTGAAAGAACGCGGCTTGCTGCGCAAAATCAAGCCTCTCGCATGACTGTTATCACGGGAAGACGCCGCGTTGGAAAGACAACGCTTATTCGAGAAAGCCTACGTAAAGAAAAGGCGCTCTATCTTTTTGTACAAGTCACTTCAGAAAAGCAACTCTGTACCCACTTTGCCGAAGAAGCCAAAAAGTCTCTCGGTATTGACTTACCTTTGGGCATTGTCGAATTTAGAGAACTTTTCGAAGTCCTAATGGAATACTCTAAAACGCATCATTTCACTCTTGTGATTGATGAGTTTCAGAACTTCTTGTCAGTCAATCCTGCCGTTTTTAGTTTGATGCAGGACGTTTGGGATCGGATGAAAGATACAACGCATCTCAATTTGATTTTGTGCGGCTCATCGCTCTCTGGGATGCAGCGCATTTTTGGGAGCACTCGAGCTCCTCTATTTGGGAGGGCAACGACAAAATTAGAACTTCGCCCGTTTTCCCCTTTAGAAATAAAAGAAGCGCTTGCCGAGGTTTCTCCTTCTTATAAAAACGAGGATTTGTTGTCGCTTTACACCATCACAGGCGGTGTCCCTTTTTACGTTGCAGATTTCCTAGATAACGGCGCGCTTACCCTTAAGGCAATGCTCACAAGACTTCTTAACCGGGTAAGCGTCTACGGGCTCGAGGCTCGAGAGCTTGTGCGTCAAGAAATCGGGGAGGGAAGTTACCGGTATCAAGCAGTCCTTTCTGC
>CAVKJM010000039.1:0-11364 GCA_963656505.1 bacterium | reverse complement strand
GTTACGCCTACGACCATCACGCCCGAGTTCTTTCCAATCGCATGGTCGAGCACCAGCATCAACATACGAGTCTTGTGATTTCAAGCATGCACGTACACCTCGATCACGAGCGCTGCTTAGAAGCTGTGGTAATGCGCGGGAAAGTCAAAGATGTGCAACACTTAGCCGAGACGATGCTTGCTGAAACCGGTGTAGAAAACGGTTCAATTCACATTATTGCAACAGGGAAAAAGCAAGACTAGGTGGAAATTGTGGCGTCCCCACGGGGAGTCGAACCCCGGTTCTAACCGTGAGAGGGTCATGTCCTAGGCCACTAGACGATGGGGACCTCTTTTAAAGAAGAGTCCGAATCTTACACGTAAGTGGGCTTTTTCGCAAAGGAAAGATTGCTGCAAAAAAGAAAAGAAACGGAGCCGTTCTCTTTCAGATTTTGTCTGTGAAGCGCCCTTGCCATCAAAGAGGATTTCCCACATCTTTCGTACACAATTCGATACACAAATACGGGAACTTGCGTAGTTCAATTTGCGTATAGGGTTTTAAGATTTTCGCCTTTAAAATCACACATAAATTAAGAGCTTGGCGTTTTTACTAGCCAAGAGAAAGAGACCTGGCAAATAAGAGGTGGTTTGCCAGAAAAAAAAGATTAAGGAAAACTTAACAGTGACGAAACTTTTAGATCCTCAGCAATTGGCCATTCTTCGTACGAAAAAAGGGTATCTGTGCGATATGGATGGCGTGATTTATCACGGCAATGTTCTTTTACCGGGAGTCCCTGAATTTGTGGATTGGTTAAAAAAGGAAGGAAAGCGTTTTCTCTTTTTAACCAATTCGAGCGAACGTAGTCCCAAAGAGTTGCAGCAAAAGTTGGCTCGTATGGGTCTTGACGTGGGGGAAGAACACTTTTATACAAGCGCCTTAGCGATGGCTAAGTTCTTAAAAGAGCAAAGCCCTGGGTGCAGTGCCTATGTGTTGGGAGCTCCAGGATTGGTTAAGGCGCTCTACGACGTCGGCATCACGATGAATGATGTTGATCCGCAGTATGTTGTTGTCGGAGAAACCGATAACTACAACTACAACATGATCACGAAAGCCATTGATTTGGTGCGCCAAGGCGCTCGCCTTGTGGGAACGAACCCCGATAACACGTGCCCAACAGAAAAGGGCATTATTCCTGCGTGCCGTGCCTTGATGGCTCCCATTGAGATTGCAACAGGAAAGGTCCCGTATTACGTGGGTAAACCCAATGCGCTGATGCTTCGCACGGGGTTGCATCTTCTTGAAGTGCATTCGGCTGAGGCCGCTCTCATTGGCGACAGAATGGATACCGATATTATTGCGGGCCTTGAAGGTGGCATGATGACCGCTCTCGTGCTAAGCGGCATTAGTACCATCCCGATGGTTCGTCAGTTCTCTTACCGGCCATCCGTGATTTTAAATGGCGTAGGAGACATTCCTCCTGCGGCTTCGTAAAAAGACAAGCGGCGCAAAATGCGCCGCTAACAGTCTCTAGCCTCGGAAAGATCCCGCTACGAGATCAAAGCGGAAGAAGCGACACTCCAAAGGCCCATTAAAGAGCGGAATCTTTCGCGACTCAGAAAGCCGCATTTGCCGTGGGAGGTTTCTGTCGCTTGTTAAAAACCAAGCCGTTGTTCCTGCCCAGTTGTGCTTTAAGTTATCAGCGATGTCTTTCATCATTGAGGCAACTGAGGCTGATTTCGGGTTGGACTGCTCGCCGTAAGGCGGGTTGCTCACTAAAAAGCCTTCCGTTTTCTTTGGCGCAGCAACACGGGCGTCACTTACGCCAAAAGTTAAAGCGCCAGACTCAATAAGCGGGGCAAGGCCAGCGCCTAAAGCGTTAGCTTGAGCCTTCCCGACAACAATGGAACTAATATCAGAGGCTTGAATCGAAAGTGGCGCGAAAAGATTAATCGCTGCTTTAGCGTCTTCTCGAATCTCGGCAAAGCGCTCTTTATCGAAGTCTGGAAAGCGCTCAAAAAGAAAATGGCGATTCAGCCCCGGGGCCGTGTTCGTAGCCATCAGTGCCGCTTCAATGGGAATGGTTCCTGAGCCACAGAAGATATCGGCTAAGGGTATTTCTGGCGACCATCCACTTAAAGCCAAAAGGCCAGCGGCGAGATTTTCCTTTAGGGGAGCCTCTCCTTTTTCTCGTCTCCAGCCGCGTTTAAATAACGCTTCGCCGCATAAATCTAAATAAAAGGTGCAGCGGTCTTGTGTGGCGTGCGCAAAGATACGCACATCAGGATGGATGCGATCGACATTCGGACGCGTTCCTTCAAAGTGCTGAAAGCGATCGCAAATACCGTCTTTAATGCGTAAGAGCGTGAAATCCAAAGACTGCAAGGGAGCGCGGTGCGCCGTGATATCGATGCGAAAACTTTTCTCTGATGTAAAGTAGTTTTCCCAGCGTGTGCGGCAGGCAAAGTTATAGATGTCTTCTTCGTCGTAGTAGTCGGTGTCGCCCAAACTTAAAAGAATGCGGCTCGCAAAGCGGCTTTTTAGGCAAGCCTCGAAAGCGCTTGCCTCACTTGCATAAAAGTGAACGCCAGAGCGAGAGGCTTTGGTTTTTTCTACTCCAATGGCTTGAAGTTCTTTTGTAAGAAGCTCCTCAAGACCTAAGGGACACAAGGCGTAGTAAGTATTCTTTTTCATAAATTAATGGCGACCTTCACCGTGACCGAAGACGACGAATTTTTGTGAAGTTAATCCTTCGAGCCCGACGGGGCCTCTGGCGTGTAGTTTTCCTGTGCTAATACCGATTTCGGCGCCTAACCCGTAGACAAAACCATCGGCCAAGCGCGTTGAGCAGTTATGCATGACGCTTCCAGAATCCACCTCACGCAAAAAGCGAGCAGCGCTTTCCTCGTTTTCTGTAATGATCGCATCGGTGTGCTTAGAGCCATTGGTGTTAATAAAGTCGATAGCCTCATCTAAACTATCCACAGTCTTAATCGAGATAATCGGTGCGTTGTATTCGGTTTTCCAATCGGCCTCAGTGGCAGGAACATGCGAAATTGCCGCTTTATCGAAAATCGCTGCAACCTCTGGCGTCACACGCATCTCAACGCCTTTATCTTGGAAAATCTTTCCAATGAGAGGAAGAAATTGTTCGGCAACAGCCTCGTGTACGAGAAGAGTTTCTGTCGCGTTGCAGGGCGCATAACGCTGTGTTTTCGCGTTATCTGTGACGCTAACGGCCATCGCAATATCCGCGTCCTTATCGACATAGGTGTGGCAGATTCCGTCTAAGTGCTTAAGCATCGGAATGCGAGAATCGGCCTCTAAGCGAGAGATGAGTTTTTTCCCGCCACGCGGGATTAAAACATCGATGTATTGCGTTGCTTTAATGAGTTCACCTACGAAGTCGTGGTCGGCCGTAGCAACAACTTGGATCGCATTTTCAGGTAGCCCTGCCTTTAAAAGGGCGGCTTTAACTAAACTGCCAAGCATGATGTTACTTTCAAGCGCTTCTTTGCCGCCACGCAAAATCGCGGCATTGCCTGACTTAATTGAAAGGGCCGCAGCATCAATCGTGACATTCGGGCGCGATTCAAAAATAATGGCCAATACCCCTAAGGGAACACGCATACGAGCCACATCAATGCCAGAGGCTTGATGGCGTTTTTCTGTGATGGCTCCAATGGGGTCTGGAAGCGCGGCAATTTGTTCGCACCCTAATGCCATTGTTTCAATAATGGGGTCTGTGAGCGTTAAGCGATCGACAAAGGCTGCAGGATAGTTATTCTCTTTCGCGCGCTCAAGGTCTTTTGCGTTAGCTTTCACGATATCGGCTTTTTTCTCGCGAATAAGTTGCGCCAAAGTAAGGAGCGCATCGTTACGCTCTTTCGTGGTTGTCGCTCCCATACGAGCGCTTGCGGCTTTAGCCGCTTGTCCCATCTTCTCTACAAGATGGTGCATAGAATTGACTGTGTTTTCCATGACAAAGTCCTTTGTTATGGTTTGCGCAAAAACGAGGCAAGGCTTCCTAATTCAAGCCAAGGATCTGCGTCGCGGTTAGCTACGACAAGGCCCTTACCAATCCGATCGATATCGCCAATCAAAATGAGAGCGGCTTGAAGTTTTTTCTCCGAAGCGCGAGAGGCAAGGGAACTGACGCGGCGGGTTTTATCGGGACCAAAAACAGCGCAGGTTCTTAGAGCCGTTGTTAACGAAGTTCCTTCGCCTACGAGTGAGGCGACACGGGCAGCGGCCCGAATCTCATCGTCGAGCATCCATAAGACATTGGGAATGACTTCGCCTTCGGCTTTTAAAGACTCCAAAATCTTTAGCGCACGTGTAGCGTCCCCAGTCATTACGGCATCGATTAGCGTTGTTGCATCAAAGCGAGAAACGTCGCCTACAGCCTCACGAACCATATCGGCCGTAATCACGGTGCCTTTCGGATACTGGTAAGAGAGTTTTAAGAGCTCTTGGCGGGCTGCTAGAAGATTTCCTTCACAGCGAGCGCTAAGGATTTCGCAGGCCTCTTTTTCAGAGTCTTGCCCCTGAAGCTTAAAGCGATTGGCAAACCAATCTGGTAGTTCTTTAATGCCAACAAGAGGGCATTCGACAAATTCAGCTGCAGAAGAGAGCGCCTTAAACCACGCGAGTTTCTTCACAGACCAGTCGTAGGGCATCGAAACGATTACGACAACGTTATCAAGTGGCATCTTGGCCAATTCCGTCAGAGCATTTGCTCCCTTAACTCCAGGCCGAAAGGATGCTAGGCGCAGTTCGATAACCTTCTGAGGAGAAAAAAGTCCAATTTCTCGACACGCGCTTTCGAGCTGCGACCAATCCCAAGTGGCAGACGCATTGAGTACTTCTCGCTCGTCAAACCCTAGGGCTTTGGCGTGCTCTCTGATTGCATCGGCAGCTTCAATCATTAAAAGAGGCTCTTCACCCGTGATAAACCATAAAGGGGCAATCGAGCCTTTTTTGAGATTTCGTGCTAAATCGTTTACGCGCAAGGGAGTCTTCCTTTAGCGCTTGGCAATTGGTTTGGCAGCGCGTTCAATACGGCGAATCATCTGATTGATGATATCGTTTTGCATTTCCGCTTTAATCATCGCTTCCTCAGAGTCGCGGCTTAGGTAATCGCTTTCGTCGTACGTGATATCGCGCGAAGCGGTAATTGTCGCAGGCGACATATATTCGCGCCCATCAGGAGTTGTCACGGTAAAGGTGATGACGTTTTTCAGTTGAAACTCACGAGCGCGTCCAGAGGTACTGTAAGAGAGAATGTCGCGGCTAGAGGTGTTTTGCGTAATGCGAAGCACGGCATCGGCCTCATTGGAATCTGACACCAAACGCACGTTGCTTGAAGCGCGCAGTAAGCGAGTTAACGTGGCGGCAAACCGTGAGTTCGATTCCATATCCAAATAAAGCGTCTCAAAGGGCAGGGTAAAACTATTTCGTAGGTGAAACCCGCAACCTGTGAGGTATGCTGCTGGAATCGCACAAATAAGAAGACGTCTAGAAATCGCCATAAGAAACTCTCTTAAACAAAAGGAATGCAATGGATGCATTATAAAGAGGGCAAGGCTTTCGATTGGCGTGTTTCTTAGAGAAATTTGGAGAAAATGGCTTACTTCTTTCTTTGGAATCGTTTCCTTGTTTTTAAAGCAGAAAAAACTGTAACGAAGCACTTCATTTCTCAAATCTAAAGCCCAATCCCGAATAAAATTTCGCCGTTTTGATTTTTGTCGGGAGAAAAAGATGAACATTGAGCAATTCAATAGCGAAAACGTCTTTGGTAAAGGAGCGGAAAACACCGCCTACGCCAAGTACTTTGTTGGTCGCTCGTTTCTAAATCCTTTAACAAACCCTAAAAAAGATCCGCTTTTTCTCGCAAACGTCACCTTTGAGCCAGGATGCCGCAACAATTGGCATACACACCACGCAAAGGCCGGCGGCGGACAACTCCTTATCTGCACAGCAGGAGAGGGCTGGTACCAGGAAAAAGGGAAAGCCGCTCTAAGTCTTAAGCCAGGAACAGTGATTACGATTCCCGCTGGCGTTTGCCACTGGCATGGTGCGAAAAAGGACAGTTGGTTCTCGCACATCGCTGTGGAAATTCCAGGAGAGGATTGCCACACTGAGTGGTTTGGGCCTGTGACAGATGCCGAATACAACGCACTTTAATTAGTCGCCTTGGGATTTTGAGTTTTCGTTTTGTTACGAAAGCGCCTGGCGTCTTTACCGAAAGGCGCCCTTTCACTTATACAATGCGGTAGTTTCACTCATTATTTGGTATGAAAGGTTTTCATGACTAAGGGTTACGCTCTTTCTTTCTTTGTTTTGCTTTTTGCGGCAAACGCGGTGTTTGCGGCAGAAGATGCCGTAGGCGAGTGCTACCGCACGATGACAAAAAAAGAGGATTTGCGCGAGTGTTTAACGCTTGAACTAAAAGAGGTTCAGTCGCAATACAACAGCGTTTTAGAGCGTATGCAGGCTAAGGCCCGAAGTTTTGACCGCACCAACAAAAAGAAGCAGTCCTCTAAAGATCTGACGGATGCTAACCGCAACTTCAATGCGTATATGAAAAGCGAGTGTGAGTTGCGTGGCGCCTTAAAGGGCGCGGAAAATGGCGAAGCCGAAGTCACTCTCGCTTGCCGCATCAACATGATGCGAGAAAGAAAGAGTGCTCTTGAAACCGACCTACTTAACGCCGAGTAGTTAGAAGAAAAGCACGAGACCTGCGGCTGCGATAAGAACAATCGTAATGATTGCCATCGCAAGCCCATAGCGGAATAAATAACTCGGGCTTAATCCATAAGCAATCGGAATTGCACGAATCGAAGTCGGGAACATAAACCCGGTGTTAAAGGCTGCCGCAGTGATATACACATAGGCAATTGGATCGACACCAAGTTCGCTAGCAATACCAATGGCCATAGGCACTGTAATGGCAGCAGCAGCTGTGTTACTCGCCACTTCCACAAAGACCATCGTGACAGCCACAATGACAATGAGAAGGATGAAGCCTTCCCCGAGATGTAGTGAGGTAATTGCTGTGGCAATCGCCTTTGTTGCGCCAGAACTTGTGAGCAGGTGTCCGAGTGCTAAACCACCAGCAAAAAGTAAAAGGAGGTTCCACTCAATTTTGGGGTTAACCAGTTTCCAGGTGGCAAAGGCTTTACCGCCCTTACCGTTTAAGACAAAGCAGAGAATGCCGCAAATTAAAAACAGTTGCGCAGGTTTCATTCCTGGAAGCCACGCCGCATAAAGCTCTCTGGCAAAGGAAAGAATTAGTGGCGCAATAAAAAGCACTAGTGCGAGTTTTTCATCGTGGCTCATTTTGGGAAGCTTGGCGTACTGCGCCACAATAAAACCACGGGTTTTTTCAAGCTTGAGATTTTTCGGGCGAATGAAAAACAAAAATACGAGAGTTGCCACAACAAGTAAAAGCATCATGGGCATCATCTTGATGACCCATTCCATGTAAAAGTATTCGCGTCCCGTGAGTTGCTCAAGGTAGCTAACGGCAACTAGGTTCATGGCGCCGCCTAAGGGGGTTCCGAGGCCTCCTAAGCCACATCCCCAAGCGATAGCCATCAATAAAACAAATAGGAGTGGTTTCATCGAGTCGCTGTTTTCACCGGCTAAAAAGTGAATCATCGCCACACACACGGGGACCATCAATGCGCAAACGACTGCGTTAGGTAAAACGCTTGATAAGACGACTGAGGCTAAGAACCAGACAGCGATATGGGTTTTTACCGATGGCCCAAGAAACATCAAAGAAGAGATAGCGATACGGCGATCTAATCCCGTGATTTCCCAAGTCGCAGAGATGACGCTTGCTCCCAAAAGCAAAACGACAATGTCAGAGAAATAAAGGCTCGTGACCGATTCCATCGGCACAAGGCCAAAAAGAGCATTTAAAGCAATCGGAATAAGGGCAGTGACCGCTGGATCTACGGGCATTGCCACCCACCACCAGCCCATCCAAAGCATGGCACCAATCGAGACACGAGCTCCAAAACTTAACGTGGTATCTGGTAAGAGCCAAATAGAAAGGAGAAATAACGTAGGACCACAAAGCAGATGTAGGAGGCGACGGTCTTTAATGGAGGGCATAGGTAAAAAAGACTACTTTTAAGATTTTAATAACCTGAAACTTTAGTCTTGTGTCTGGCGAAAATCAATCAAATTTCGCTTTTACGCAATAGCTTTTTGACAAAAGAAAAAGCCGAAGAGTTTATTTTCTCATCGGCTTTTATGGGTTTTCTTTTCAGAGCCTTAGCGGCGAATCGTCTCTTGGCGTTTTCTATCTTTATTGAATTCAATGACGCGGCGCATATCCTTTTCTAGGTCCGTCAAATTGAGTTCGTGATAGCACTTGGCCATTAATTCCATTGCCTCATCGCTCACACTCGTTAACTGAAAGTCAGTGAGAATAACTTTGGCGCGATTAAGCGCTGCAACGTAGGCCTTTCTTTCGTAGTAAAACTTTGCGGTATTTAACTGGTGACGGGCTTGGGCCAAAACCAATTCATGCATTTTGCGTGTGGATTCTTTGGCGTAGCGAGAATCGGGGAATCGCCCGACAAGTTCTTTGAAGATATCGAATGCGTCGCGAGCGGCCTGCGCATCGCGCTCTGAGATATCCTGACGAATCATGGAACTAATCACACCGTCGCGCTCATTTAGTGTGGCAAGCCCCTTTAAGTACAGGGCATAGTCACTGTTGGGGTGATTCGGGTAAGCGCGCAAGAACCGATCTAACTGCTCGATAGCCGTCGCTGCCTCATCGTCTTTGTAGTAAACGTAGGCCAGTTCAATCTGCGCTTGTTGCGCATATGTGCCAAAGGGGTAGCGCGCTTCTAACTTAGTGTAGTAATCTTTAGCCACAGACCAATTCGAGTCGTTCATGGCATCACGCGCTTCGGAGTAAAGTTTTTGCGCTGTCCAGTCGCGTGTGGGATCAATCTCGAGAGTTTGAAACCAGCTGCAACCGCTTGTAGCAAGTAAAGCAGAAAGTGCAACGGCACATCCAAGAGCGCGTATTGAGAAAGTGGACTTAGGATTCATGGTTACCAAGATAAAAAAATGTCCCGACGATTATAGAGAGGAAATCGAGTCGGTTACAGAAGAAAAAGATGACGACTTGTATCTAGAAGGCTTTTCAAGCGAAAAAACCTCCTTAGAAAAGCGCCATTTTGTGGTTTCGGTTGATGCTTTAACCGAAAGACTCGATAAGGTACTCGCAGGATTTATGCCTGAAGTGAGCCGCGCTCGCATCCAGGAGTGGATAAAAAAAGGCGCTGTTACGTTAAATGGCGAAGTCGCAACGGATGTTCGTGCCAAAACGGGAGCGGCTGATGCGATTGATGTGGCGCCATTACCTTCGGAAGAAGAACTTGCCTTTGAAGCCGAAGACGGGATTGCTTTTGATGTTCTTTATGAAGATGACGCTTTAATTGTCATTAATAAGCCAGCAGGTCTTGTTGTGCATCCGGCCGCTGGCCACTGGCGGGGAACACTACTTAATGGGTTGCTTTTCCGATATCCAGAGTTAAAGCGGGTTTCTCGCGCAGGTATTGTCCATCGATTAGATCGCGAGACTTCGGGCCTGATGGTTGTTGCAAGAACAGAAGTCTCTCGCACCTCTCTTATTCGGCAGCTTCAAGAAAGAAGCGTTTGTCGAGAATATTGGGCCATTGTTTTAGGGATTGCTCCTGAAATGGGCTTTGTCGATACACCGATTGGGCGAGACCCGAGAAATCCCATCCGTTTTGCTTGCCGTGGGATTGCCGCAAAGCCCGCGAAAACACGAGTTCGGCTAGTCGATCAAGCGACTGTGGCCAATCGCGCAATCAGTTGGGTGGCGTGCCGCTTAGAAACAGGTCGCACGCACCAGATTCGTGTGCATTTAACAAGCGTCGATTTACCGCTATTGGGTGACCCCTTATATCGGACGAATGCTTCGAAATTGCCGGATGCCGCAGGACTCGCCGCAACATTTTCGCGTCAGGCCCTTCACGCTTCTCGCTTAAAGCTCGTTCACCCTGTAACAGGGAAAACGCTAAGTTGGTTTGCGCCGCCTCCTGAAGATATGTGTGAACTGATGGACTTCTTGGGTTTTGGCCCCACAGATGAGCCCACTCACGTATTCGACTAAAATCGCACGCACCAATTTTTTGAGGACGCAAAAATGTCACAATACAAAGAGGCTATTGAAGCGATTACGCCAAAACTTGTTGAGGGCGTTGGAGCTCTTTTCACGGAACGCGTCGGAGGGGTTTCTTCGGGCCCCTGGGGTGGAATCGATGGCATTCAAGGCATGAATGTTGGAACGCACGTTGGGGATAATGCGGCGTGTGTGCGGATGAATCGCTCGATTTTGGCGCAACTTTTACCGAGCGCTCCGCGCTGGATTACGCAAGTGCACGGCACACGCGTTTTAGACGCTGAGTCGATTACCGATGATGCGATTGAGGCCGATGCCTCAACGAGCCTTACGCCTGGCGTGGTGTGTGTGGCACAAGTTGCCGACTGTTTACCCGTTCTTTTGGCTGAAAAACACGCTAAGGGAGTCGCAGCGATTCACGCGGGTTGGAAAGGATTAAGTCTCGGGGTGATTGAAGCGGGAGTCCTTCGCTTAAAAGAGCGTCTTCAGAACCCGAACGCAGAACTCGTTGCGTGGCTTGGTCCTCGGATTGGATTTGATGATTTTGAATGCGGTGACGATGTTCTTAACTGCTATCGCGCTCGTTATCCTGATTTACCCGATGGCTTAGTTACATTAGGGGGCGGTAAGTATCGTTTAAGCCTTGCTGCCTACGCGCGTTACGCTTTAAAGAGTGTAGGCGTAACCGATGTCATTGATTGTGGTTTGTCGACTGTGGCCGATGCCAAACGCTTTTATAGCTTTAGACGCGATGGGGCCAAGAGTGGCCGCCACGCTGCTTTAATCTGGATTGAGGATAAACGCGCGTGAAAACCAAAAAGACGCCAAGCGTTGGCTTTGTAAGCCTCGGATGCCCGAAGGCGCTTGTTGATACAGAAAAACTTGTCACGCAACTCAAAATCGCTGGCTACGCGATCGCTTCCGATTACCGAAGCGCTGACCTCGTTGTCGTCAATACTTGCGCCTTTATCGATGCTGCGGTTCAAGAAAGTTTGGAAGCCATCGATGAGGCAATGCGAGAAAACGGGCATGTTTTAGTGATTGGGTGCCTCGGCGGAAAAAAGGATAACGACGGGAGAAAGTGGCTTCAGAGTCGCTTTGATAATCTCGTAGGTATCGTAGGGCCCGATGCCATCGATGAGGCAATGGCTCTTATCAAGAAAGCGCTTCCCGCACATCTCACAACCCACAAAGAACTTGATACCCCGGCT
>CAVKJM010000038.1:0-11428 GCA_963656505.1 bacterium | reverse complement strand
GAAATGGACAGTTGCAGGAACTTTCCGTTGGTCTGATTGGTCAACCTTTGTTGATTTGCCCGTTTATAGCAGAGCCACGGGAACTCGTTTAGCTGCTACCCAGGAAAACTGGAAAGACTGCTACCTCTTCTCGGTTGGTGCTGATTACCGTTATAACGACGAATGGACGTTCCGCGCAGGTACGGCTTACGAAACATCCACGATTCGTGAATCGAAATACCGTATGACAACGGTTCCGGATAGCGCTCGTTGGTGGCTTTCTTTGGGCGCTGGTTGGAAGCCCAACAAAGAGTGGCAACTTGATGTTGGTTACCTCTTTATGCATGGTCTCGGACACTCGCGTATTACAGAAAGCTCTAGTAGCGATACAACAATCGGTACTTACAAGCGCGTGAATGTTCACATGCTTGCCGTTCAAGCGATGTATAGCTTCTAATTTAAAGATTTCGTTGAACAAGAGAGACGCCGGAGAGTTCGAAAGAGCCCTCCGGTTTTTTCATGTGTGATGTGGCTTAAACTTGAGAGCGCAAATCTTCTTTTGGTACGGAGGACGAAATGACAAAGAAACTCTTTCATTACATTCATCACGCAGCGTTTTTTATCGAAGTAGACGGTAAGCGCGCCTTGTTTGATCCGTATCTTGATGGGAACCCGGAAGGGCTTACTCCCAAAGACATAAAAGCCGACTGGATATTTGTGAGCCACGCGCATTCCGATCACTTGGGAGATGCCTTTGAGATTGCAAAGAATAACGGGGCGACTATCATCACCACAGCAGAAATTGCTGGTTTGGCAGGCCAAAACGGCTGCAAGGCGCACGCCATGCACGTAGGTGGCACCTTTGCCTTCCCCTTCGGTCACGTGCGTCTAACGCCCGCGTTTCACGGTAGCGGCATCGCAGGAGGTCACGCCTGTGGGTTTGTTGTCGACTTTTATGGCGCTCGCGTTTATTTCGCAGGAGATACGGGGCTCTTTGGGGATATGAAGTGGCTTTGTGAGGTCGATCCCTTTGATGTTGCCGTTCTCCCGATTGGTGGAAACTTTACGATGGATCCCAAGGATGCGGCGCTTGCGGCTAAATGGCTTGGTGCACCCGTTGTGATTCCGGTTCACTACAACACGTGGCCTGTGATAGCACAGGACCCCGTCCTCTTTAAGGAAAGGGTCCTTGAGTTAACGAAGGCTCAGGTGCTATTGCCTCAGGCCGGGGAAACAATCGAAATCCCCTAAGAGGCACTATCGGTTTCGCTCGGTTCTTTCTTTTCTGTTGCAACGCAAATCAGGATGGAAACGGCAAGGGCGAAACCGAGACCAGCTAACCAGTAAAAGTAAATCATAGAAAGCTCTCCCTTTTAGTAAAGTTGCTTGTCGTTTTGAGCAATGTAACTGTCGGTCACTTTGCCACTCATCACCTTATAGGCCCAAGCTGTGTAGGCTAGGACAAAGGGTAAGATAAGTACGACAGCAAAGAGCATGATTTCAAGAGTCAATTGCGAGCTGCAGCAATCCCAAATCGTGAGGCTTGAATTCGGGTGCGAGGAGCTTGGCAAAATAAAGGGAAATAGTGCAACAAGCGGCGTTAACACAATCGCAATAATCGATAAGCCACTAGCAATCACAGCACCTAACCCACAATGCCGGCGCGCAAGCACAAGCACGCAGAATTCTCCGAGAATCCCAACCGCAGGTAAGACAAAGAGAATGGGATAGCGAATGAAATTCGTAAGCCACCCGCCCGAGTAAACGTCAACGGTCTTCGATAAGGGATTCGCAGGTCCCGAAGGAGAAAGCCCGAGGCTTGCAACATAACCATCGGTACCTAAATAGGTCCAGGCGCCGCCAATGGCGAACAAAACGGCAGTAATTGCCGCAGCGGCCGTAGCAATAACAGCGGCACGTTGCTGCAGGATATCTTCCGTTTTAAGAATTAGCCAGCACGCGCCGTGCACGATAATCATCGCAAGGCTCGTTAATCCACAAAGTAGAGCAAACGGCGTTAATAGCCCCCAGAAGGACCCTGTGTAAATCGGGCGCATCGTGTCATCAAAGTGAAATGGCACTCCGAGTAAGAGATTTCCGAAAGCCACACCAAAGATAATCGGGGGAACAGCCGATCCAATAAAAAGAGCCCAGTCCCAGGATTTTCTCCAACGGCTCTCAGGTAATTTACTGCGAAAGTCAAAGCCAACGGGCCTTAAGATGAGAGCCAATAGGACAATTAACATTGCCCAATAAAAGCCTGAGAATGCCACAGCATAAACAAGAGGCCAAGCAGCAAAGATGGCGCCCCCTCCAGTGAGTAGCCAGACTTGATTGCCGTCCCAGTGAGGAGCGACGGAATTGATCATACAGCGGCGTTGCGAGTCGTTTTTCCCGAGGAAGGGAAGGAGAGTGCCAACACCCATATCCTGCCCGTCCATCACAGCAAAGCCCGCTAAAAGAACGCCAATTAAGACCCACCAAATGAACTTGAGAACTTCATAGTCAATCATGGTTTTCCTCCTTTAGGCCTTGCGTTCGAAAAAGTAGCGACCCGAACCAAGCGAACTTGGACCAATGCGCACAAAGCGTGTCATGAGCCAGAACTCAACGACAAGAAGAACTGAGTACAAGAGAACGAATCCTCCGATGGAGAAAACGAGGTCGGTTGACGATAACGAAGAAACCGAAAGATTCACAGGCAGTATTTCGTAAATACTCCAGGGTTGACGCCCGTATTCGGCGACAAACCAGCCGAATTCACAGGCTAGCCACGGTAGCGGAAGGCTATATAAGGCAAGCCGCAAAACACCTTTCTTTTGGACAATCGTGTCTTTTAAGCTAAAGATTGTCGCAAGTAGGAAGGTCAATAAACAAATCAAACCGCAAATGACCATGATGCGGAAAGACCAATACATCGGCGTGACGCTAGGAATCGTCGAAAGCGCCGCGGCGCGAATCTGTTCGGGCGTTGCCTGAGAGGTATCGGCTGTGTACTTCTTTAAAAGCAAACCGTAACCTAAACTCCCCTTAACCTCTTCAAAGCGCTTTTGGAGGTCGCGATCGTTTGGCGACTTACGAAGGGCCGCTAAAAGTTCAACAGCCTGAGCTCCTTCAATAATGCGCTCTTGTGCGGCTTCAACAAGCGGGTTAATGCCAGGAACTTCTTGACTTGTTGACCGTGTTCCCATGAGCCCTAAAAGCCAGGGAACAGAAACTTCAAAGTCGTTACGTCGCGCTTCTTCATTGGGAATGGCAATTAAAGATAGGGACGCCGGGGCTTCTTCCGTTTCCCAAATCGCTTCCATCGCAGCAATTTTTGTGGGTTGATTCTTTGTAACGAGGTAGCCAGATTCATCTCCCATATGCAGGGTAAAGACTGTGGCGATAAGTCCGAAAATGGCAGCCACTTTTATCGAGCGCTTAGCAAAGGCAATATCGCGGCCTCGCAGGAGATAAAACGCCGAGATGGCTAAGACAAAGATTGCTCCTGTCATGTATCCCGCGTTAATCGTGTGCATGAATTTAGCTTGTGCCCAAGGGCTTGTAACAACGGCCCAGAAGTCCGTGGTTTCCATGCGCATCGTCACGAAATTAAAGTCACTTCCAATCGGGTATTGCATCCAAGCGTTGGCAATCAAAATCCAAAGCGCGGAAAGGTTTGAACCTAACGCCATCAAGAATGTGACAAGAAGGTGCTTTTTCTTACTTAGGCGGTGCCAACCGAAGAAAAAGAGACCGACAAAGGTCGATTCCAAGAAAAAGGCAAGGAGCCCTTCAATAGCAAGTGGCGCACCGAAAATGTCACCTACGTAGTGCGAGTAGTAGGCCCAGTTTGTTCCGAACTGGAATTCCATCGTGATGCCTGTTGCTACGCCCATGGCAAAGTTAATGCCAAAGAGCTTGCCCCAGAACTTGGTCATGTCCCGATAGATTTCTTTACCGGTGATCACGTAGCAGCTTTCCATGATGACAAGCAAAAAGGAAAGCCCAAGCGTTAAAGGCACGAAAATAAAGTGATACAGACTCGTGATGGCAAACTGCAATCGCGATAGATCAACGAGAGTAGAAGAAATCATGGACGCTCTCCAATGGTGGCAATAGAAGCTGGAGGTCTGTCGAGAATTCCGACGGCAACGTTTTCCGGAGTTTGGTCAATACGCTTGTCGGGCCCGAAAAACGCGAGCCACAAACAAAAGACGGCAGTGATTTTTAAACAAAGCACAACAACGATCGGTTTTGTAAGACCGATTCGGTAGCGCTTTGTGTTTGATGTGTTCTCACTCATAGACTTCAACTCCGCTTTGATTCTACGAGAAGGAAAGCGGAGCGCGCCAATAGTCAGGACTTATGAAAAGCATTAGCAAAAGCTACAGCCATAGCAGAGTCTGTGCGGGGCGCCGGTTTTTTCTGGAAAGAGTCTTTGCGATTTGATTTTTCAAACTCGCGATGTTTCTCTTTTTTAACGGTGCGGTGCTCGGGCTTTTTCTCAGAAACAAAGCGCGGTTTTTCTTTTCTTTCGGTGCGAGCAGGTGCTTTTCCTTCTGTTGGGAACTTCATCGAAAGCGCAGCGCGTTTTCTTTCTAAGTCGACACTTAAAACACGAACCTTCACAATCTGACCGACATGCACGATATCGCGCGGGTCTTTCACAAAGCGTGAAGACATCTCGGAGATGTGAAGCAATCCATCTTGATGCACACCGATATCAACGAAGGCGCCAAAGGCCGTGACATTGGTGACAACGCCTTCAAGCGTCATGCCAGCAACAAGGTCCTTTAATGCGTGAACAGAATCATCAAAGCGAGCGGCTTTAAATTCCGGACGCGGATCTCTACCAGGTTTCTCAAGTTCGTTAAAGATGTCTTTAACTGTTGGAAGTCCAAAACGGTCGTCTGTGAAGTCAGAGGCGTTTAACTTTGAGAGCACATCGTGATTGCCAATCAAGTCGGTAATCGAAAGGCCGGTCTTAGCCAAAATCTTTTCAACAACAGGATAGGACTCAGGGTGTACGCACGAGGCATCTAAGGGGTTTGTGCCACCACTAATACGCAAGAACCCTGCCGATTGTTCAAAGGCCTTATCTCCAAAGCGAGGCACTTCTAAAAGCGCACGACGATTGGCGAACGCACCGTTTTTCTCACGGTAGTCAACGATGCGTTTGGCTTGTAGCGAATTTAGGCCTGAGACGCGCCCTAATAGCGCGGCCGACGCCGTATTTAAATCGACACCCACGGCATTAACGCAGTCTTCGACAATGTTATCGAGCTTAGAAGAGAGCTTTGTTTGATTCACATCGTGCTGATATTGACCAACGCCAATGGCTTTGGGTTCAATCTTTACGAGCTCAGCAAGCGGATCTTGTAAGCGACGGGCAATGGAGACAGCGCCACGCAAACTCACATCCAAATCGGGGAGTTCATCTGCAGCGCTCTTAGAAGCCGAGTAGACAGAGGCACCTGCTTCGCTAACAACAACTTTTGTGAGATTTAACTCAGGGTGATTAGCGATGAGTTCTGCGGCTAACTTATCTGTTTCGCGACTTGCCGTGCCGTTCCCGATAGCAATTAGCGTAGAGCCGTGTTTACGAGCAAGAACGGCAAGCGTCTCGATGGACTGCTCCCATTCGTTACGCGGCTCGTGCGGATAAATCGTTCCTGTTTCTAAAACAGCACCCGTTTCAGAAATCACGGCAACCTTCACGCCTGTGCGAATACCGGGATCCAAGCCAATGACGCCCTTGTGGCCCGCAGGTGGCGAAAGAAGGAGATCTTTTAAGTTTGTGCCAAAGATTTCGATGGCAGAATCTTGCGCTGCATCGCGCAAACGAGAAAAGAGACTACTTTCCAATTGCCAGGAGCACTTCACGCGCCAAGTCCAACGGATAACGGTTTGTAACCAAGCATCCGCTGCAAGACCTGCGTTTTCCAAATGAAGAAATTGCGAAATCATTTCTTCGCAGGGGTGAACAGGAAGCGCTTCTTCCTCTTCTGTGAGTCTTACGGAAAGCTTCAAGTACCCCGCATCTCGCCCACGAAACATCGCAAGGGCTCTGTGGGAGGGAACGTCTTTAATGGGTTCGGCAAATTCAAAGTAGTCTTTAAAGGTGGCAGCTTCTGTTGCCTTTTTCTTTTCTTCAATCACAGCGCTTACCATGCGGGCTTTATTCCAAAGGAATTCGCGTAAGACTTCGAGCATGTCTGCGTTTTCTGAGAATTGCTCGGCAAGAATATCGCGTGCGCCATCAAGAACGCTTTTAACCGTGTCAAAGCCTTTTTCTGGATTAAGAAACTCTTTGGCTTTTTCTTCAGGAACCAAGTCGCGATTCTTTAAAAGCGCTTCAGAAAGCGCATCAAGACCAGCTTCTTTTGCAATCTGAGCACGGGTGCGGCGCTTTGGTTTAAATGGGAGATATAAGTCCTCTAAGCGTTGCTTGGTATCGGCTTGAAGAATCGTCTCACGCAATTCGTCGGTTAACTTACCTTGAGACTCAATGGATTCAAGAATGCTTGTCTTGCGTTCTTCTAGACCTCGACCGTATTCAAGTGCCTCTTCGAGTTCGCGCAACTGTGCATCGTCAAGGCCTCCTGTGATCTCTTTGCGGTAGCGTGCAATAAAGGGCACGGTAGCGCCAGAATCTAAGAGCTTAATGGCGGCGTTGACCTGTTCGGCTTTTGCATTAATGGTTGTTGCAATATGGGAGACAATGCGCTCTTGCGCAGCTGTATCGAGTCGAGTCATGGGAAAAACGTTTCTTTCTTTAAAAAATAAAGCGAACTATAGCGGTTGCGATTCAAAATCGGTGAGAGAAAATAGAGCATTTTTAAATGGCTATGCCGCTTATAAAAAAGCGGCATAGCAAAAAGAAAACGCCCGTAAGACTTATGAGGCAACACGAGGAACGGTGAGGCTTCCTTCAGGCATCAAAATGGTCTTTGGTTTGTCGCCCACGAATTGCTTAGCAATTTCATAGGCTTCTTCAAAAGAATCCACAGCAGCGGTAAAGAGCATGTCTTTAGCAAGTGCCTTATCAAGACGCGTGACAAGGATGTAGTGGGCTTTTGAAATTGGACGCGTAATCGCAAAGGCTTTATTGGCGCCAATCTTAAAGTTTGCTTCAAGTTCGCACTTAATGGCTTTGGGTGTCTTTAAGCGACGGAAGGTTTCTTCGAGGACTTTGGAGCCCGATCCTTCTTCGCAATCGGCAAAGAGAATCACAACGCCCCCTTTACGCACAGCGCACATGGCGTTATCCATCGTCTTTTGCATCTGATAGACGTTGATGTCTTTGGGGTAACCGCCGCAACTTGCGATAACAAGGTCTGCCTCATGGGGAATGACGCTTCCGTAGACTTCATCGACAAACTTGCAGGCTTCCTTGTGTGCGGCAATGTAGTCGCCTGCGAACATCTTTAAGAACTGATGCTTCGCATTCAAGATCGCATTAAAAAGAAAGAGGGAGCGTCCTTTTGCAAAGAGAGCGACGCCTTCCATTTGATCTTCGTAGCAGGGATTTCCGACGGTCTTACCGAGGCCTGCGTGTTCGTCTAGCATGAAACTGTGGTTGACGCGAATCGTTTCCATCGCAGCGCACCCAGGAAGAATCGCTTTTCTTCCACCGCCGTAGCCAGAGAAGTAGTGGTGAACAATCGTGCCAGTGAGAATGACGTGATCGACATCGCAGAGGTGCTTATTGATCCAAACGGGAGTGCCGCGCGAAGTTTTCCCGAAGTACTCAAAGTCTTTTTCAACCGTGCAGGTTGAGTTATACATCGCTAGACGCCCAGCGACGTTTTCTCCGACGGCTTCGACCATCTCATCGTGTGTCATATCGCGGTGCGAACCAAGAGAAAAGACAATCTTCATATCTTCGTCGCGCACTCCAAGTCGATTCATCTCATCGACAAGAACGGGCATAAAGTCAAAGCTATTGGCAACACGTGTTGGATCGTTGCAGATAAAGGCGACGGTATCCCCTGGCTTTACGATCTTTTCAATCGATTCTGTCCCAATGGGATTGCGAATCGCATGAAGGACACCTGCCTTAATGTCTGCCATCACAGGAAAGTCTTCTGTGTGCACTTCAGCAAGGATTTGTGAATCATCAAGGCTAAATGTTTTGTGCCCACGCCCGTAGGCGAAATCAAACTGTTTTAATGACACGAGGGTGCTCCTCTCTTAAGTAAACATTTAAATCATTATAGGAGGCAAAATCAGTGCTTACTTTTCTAACTAAGCAACGTCAAAAGCGATTGTGTTTTTTCTAAATCAAGTTGACCGGGAGCGGAAACTTTCCCGACACCCGCGAATGTGGCACAAGACCCAAAGACGCTTCCTGTGACGCGAGACAATTTCCCGAGTTCTCCCATCGCGATTGCAATAATCGGGCGCTTAATTGTTTTTGCACGAAGAAGAACGGCAAAAAGCTTTAGAACATCGTTTTCAGTTTTTGGCATCACAGCGATTTTCAAAACATCAGCGCCAACATCTTCCATGCACTTTAGTTTGTACCACAGCATGGACTGAGAAGCTGTCTTTTTAAAGTCGTGAAAACTTGTGATGACAGGAACCGATTGCTCTTTGGCAAGCGCGATAAGCTTTTCAATACCACAACGCCCGAGTTCAATATCGATGGCATCGGGCTTTGCTTCTTTTATGAAGTAAGTGATGAGTTTTTTGTACTCGGTGCGCGAAATATCTGCTTTCCCGCCTTCGCGAGTGGTTCTTAGCGTGCAAAGAATCGGTTTCTTTGTTTTCTCTTTAAGGGTCCTGTAAGCCTTACAGAGCTTTTCAGATTCAAATGACTCAAAAGAATCCATGCGCCACTCAAGGATATCAACGGGCTTATCTTCAAGCGCTTTGGCTTTAGCGACTAGCTGACGGGTCGTTGTTCCTTCAAGACTCACAAGGACTTTTACGGGCTTTACGCCAAGAGAAACTTGGCCGATTTTTACAGTACGCATGATGGAAAACACTTCGCAGAAGGGAAGAGGTCAAAGTATAAAATGTGAAAAAGGACATTGGCTATTTAAGGTAAGGCGAAATGCGAATTGATAAATGGCTTTGGGCAGCACGCTTTTTTAAGACACGCACCCTTGCGCGAGAAGCAGTCGAACTTGGGCGCGTGAGAGTAAGCGGCGAAAGAACGAAACCATCGCGAGAGATTCGGCCTGGGGACGTTTTGCAGATTATGCGTGCTCAGGAGCGGTTTGAAGTTCAAGTCGCAGGGCTTAGCGAAGTTCGAGGGCCAGCCCCTGTCGCACAAACACTTTATGTGGAAACCGAGCAGTCAAAAGAAAAGCGGGAACGTATTGCAGAAATTAAGCGCTTTGCTGAAGAACCTGCCACATCGATTCGTAAAGGGCGACCCACAAAGCGCGATGCTCGGAAACTGCGTGAAATCAAATACGGTTAAAAATGGGTAGAAAGAACAGCCATTCTTTCTACCCTCAAAAGGATCTCTCGAAAGGTAAAGACTAAGAGAATTCTCCTGCCATATCGATGCTAGCGAAGTCAGTGAGCGGGAATTCAACAGGAAGCCCTGTCTTCTGGCTCTTGTAAATCGCAAGCACGAGTTCAAGAGCGCGACGTCCGCAATAGCCATCAACATAAGGCTTACGGTCTTCTTCAATCGCTTGTTTCATATCGGCAAAGATTCTCAAGTGGCCGTTACCATAGACGTTGACAGTTTCTTCACGGATGGCGCGGATCTTCGCGTCTTCTTCACGTTCATCAGAAAACTGCCAGATGGCGATTTCGTTAGCGGATTCGCCAGAAATCTTCACGGTGCCAGTTTCGCCGAATAAGCAAAGAGACTCCTCTAAGTTTTTCGGGAAGATGTTGGTTGTTCCTTCAATGGTGGCAATAGCGCCATTTTTGAAACTTACGACGGCTAAACCGACGTCTTCTGCTTCAATATAGGGGTGAAAACGCCGACGCGTTGCACCATAAACGCACTCGATATCGTCACCCATCATCCAGCGCAGTAAGTCAATACCGTGAATGCACTGATTCATTAAGGCGCCTCCGTCGCGGGCCCATGTGCCACGCCAAGCGGCCTGCGCGTAGTAGTCGTGGCTACGATGCCAACGAATGTTCACTGTACCGTGAGAGAGTTTCCCAAAGCGCCCTTCTTCTAAGGCCTGGCGCGTGGCCTGCACCGCATCGTTATAGCGGTTTTGCTGGCACACACAAAGTTTCACGCCCTTTTGCTCGGCCTTCTCAATCATCGCATCGGCATCAGGTAAGCTCATTGCCATTGGCTTTTCCACAATAAGGTGAACGCCGAAATCAAGAACGGCAAGAGCCATCTTGGCGCGAATACCGCTATCGATAGCAAGGCTAACGACATCGATTTTGTTTTCGCGAAGCATTTGCTTGAAGTCGGTGTATTCCTTCGTGTTGTGAAGTTTGAATTCGTAGATAAGCGCATCCATTGCGCGTTGATTGAGGTCGCATACGGCAACGACATTCATTCCGCATTGAAGCGCAGCGTTAACGTGATTAGCGGCAATACGGCCGCAACCGATAATGGCGTAGTTCATAGAATTAACAAAAATAGTGAAAAAAGAATCTCGTCATTGTAGACGCCGAACCTGCGCAGTTGCAGGGAAAACGGCGAATTCTTTCCTGCTAGTGCTTTAACGCATGAAAGTTTGGTGCGTAAAGGGCGGCCAATCGAATGGCTTCAACAAGACTTACAGCGCTTGCGAGGCCTTTACCTGCAATATCAAAAGCAGTGCCATGGTCAACCGATGTACGAAGGAATGGGAGCCCCAACGTAATCGAAATTGTTCTCTCGAAATCGACCATCTTTGTCGCAATGTGTCCTTGGTCGTGATATAGAGAAATCACAGCGTCGTAATTGTTTGAAGTGAGCGCAAAGTGAAAAATGGAATCCGCTGGGAAGGGTCCGGAGACATTACATCCTGCTTTTTTTGCGGCTTGCACGGCAGGCGCAATTTCTTTACTTTCTTCATTTCCAAAGAGACCATCATCCGAGCAATGCGGGTTAAGCCCCGCAACACAAAGGCGGGGAGCCGTAATGCCTAGTGATTGAAGAGATGTGGCACAGCGCAAAATAAATTGAGTAAGAGGCTCTTTTTTCACGGCCTTACAGGCATCGATTAACGAAAGGTGTCGCGTAAAAAAGAAAACTCGCAGGTTATGGACCTGAAACATCGTTAGAGGGTCTTTTGTTTGAGAGATGCCTGCCAAAATCTCTGTATGCCCAATATAAGGGACATGGGCTAAGTGAAGCGATCTCTTATTAATGCACGTTGTGGCAACGGCATCGACTTTGCCTGCTAGCGCAATCTCGGTCGCTTTTGCGACGAA
This sequence comes from bacterium, assembly GCA_963656505.1. Lineage (GTDB taxonomy): Bacteria > Pseudomonadota > Gammaproteobacteria > Burkholderiales > Burkholderiaceae_F > Duodenibacillus. Next base: position 112 of record CAVKJM010000038.1, on the reverse strand, counting down.
CTCAAAAGCAGCTTTACCGCAGGCGGCGCTTTCTTTTCCGATTTCAAAGTCAGTCACCTTGATATTGGCTAAATCAAGAAAGTTAAGTTCCCCTTCGTGAATGTCACTTAAA
>CAVKJM010000037.1:0-11576 GCA_963656505.1 bacterium | reverse complement strand
GCGCTATCACTTACCTCTCCGATGCGCGGTTTTAAATAACCTCTCAAACGATATCGTCGACCGGCTTTTAAAGACGGCAAAAGCAATCGAAAAGGCGAGATCTACAGAAGATGTAGCAAACCTTACCGATAAAATCCTTCAAATCCTCTTAAAAGAAAGCCTCTCATCGAATGCCGATGACGAAATAGACCTTTTTTCCGATCTCGATCAGTTCCATAAAGATAGGTCTCTAGAGGCGCTCCAAACCGCAGCAAAAAGCCCTGTATCAAGAGAAAAGCTTCACCCCTTAGTCGATGTGCGTCAAGCGCAAGCCACAGCGTTTGCTAAAGCCAAACCCTATGCTCCAAAACTATGGCCTGAGAACACAAAAGACCAGCAACTTCTAGAAGACGCTGAGCTTTACTCAGAAAAATTTGGCAAAGAAGCCGCTACGCTACAAGCGCTTACGAAGCAATTTAAACGCATCCTTACGGGTCCTGCCTTTCAAACTTACACCAAGAGCCGAGGGATGAGTCTTACGCCTGACTTTACGAATCGTTTAGCCATGCGAGATACTCGCCTTTTTGAAAATGAGTGCCTCGTTAAAAGGCCTGATGCCGATGTCGTCCTCCTTTTAGATCGCTCGGGATCGATGGGTGTTGACCGCATGACAAAAGCGAAAGTTGCTCTTGCCTCTCTCGTTAAAGCCTTAAGTCCCATTAGAGGCATTGAAACAACCTGCGCTCTTTTCCCGGGGCCCTTCCGCTTGCCGCTCGCCTTAGCCAAAACGCGTAAAGAAACCGAAGATGTCTTCTTACGGCGCTTTGCAGGAATCGGCGCCTTTGGTGCAACGCCCTTCGCGGAAGCCATGGTTTGGGCAATTGATACTCTCAAAAAGTCACCGCACAAAAAGCGTTTTCTCCTTGTAATAACCGATGGACTTTTTCAGGAAGAAAATGCAGATGTTCTGCGTGAAGCGCTTGAGAAAAACGCAATCGAGATGGCTCTTCTTAATATCGACACAGATAATCCTGCGATTTGCGAAAACACCGTCACAGTTGTCGATAGCGCCAAAATAGGCGCCGCGCTTATTGAACTCGTTTCAGGGACGAGTTTTGCAAAAGAAAACGGCCGAGCTTAGTCGACCGCTTCGTTAAAAACTCACTAAGAAAGTGTGGCTTAGATTTCGCCAAACTTTTCTTTGCAACGCGCTAAGTGCTTTTCGGGTCCGAAGTCATCGTAGAACTCAAAGGGCTGATGAATCCACGGGTTGTCGTCGTACTTTACAACATAGTAATCGGGGACAATCACTGAGCTCTTTTTAACCCAAATCGTCGCCGTTTTCACTTCCGTGATACGCGGATAGCTCTCTTTTAGGTGTTCGATTACTTTAACGACGGTTTTACCTGAGTCGCAAAGGTCATCAACAAGAAGAAGTTTCCCGTGTAAGTCACTCATTCCCGTAATGTATCTTGCGATATCCAAGTCACCCTGAACAGTCCCTGCGGCAGCTCGATAAGAGCTCGTTGTAAGCACAGCCAACGGCATGGAGTTATAGATACGGCTAAAGAAGTCTCCTGGGCGCATACCACCGCGCGCTAAGCACAAGAGAGAATCGAACTTCCAACCGCTCGCAGTCACGCGTGCAACGAGTCTTTCGCAAAGATCGACGTACTCAGACCAACCGACGTATACATGCTCCATTTTTCTATCCTTTCTTTTGGGCTCGAAATTTTTCTCGGAAACGAAAAACCGAGAGTATCTTCTACCCTCGGCTCTTCGTCAAATCTTAGTTAAACAAATCGTGCAACAAGATCGTTTGATTACGATCGGGTCCCGTGGAGACCAAAGCAATCGGGCAACCCGCCACTTCGCTTAAACGCTTCAAATAGCGCTGCGCAGACTCGGGAAGCTCTTCCCAACGGGTCTTACCGAAGGTGCTTTCCTTCCAGCCCGGGAAGTCCTCATAGACGGCTTCGCACTGCGCGACGGCCTCGGCGCCATTAGGCATGATATCAACGGGCTTACCATTGACTTTGTAGCCAACACCCAAACGCACTCTTTCTAAGCCATCTAAAACGTCAAGCTTCATCACAGCAAGGCCACGCAAGCCATTGATTTGCACGGCACGACGCAACGCTGCGCCATCGAACCATCCGCAGCGACGTGGGCGACCTGTGACGGCACCGTATTCGTTGCCTTTGGCGCGAAGGGTTTCGCCTTCTTCACCCAAAAGTTCTGTTGGGAAGGGGCCTTCACCCACGCGTGTGCAGTAGGCCTTTGTGATACCTAAAACGTAATCCAAACGATGCGGACCCACACCAGCACCAGCGCAAGCAGAACCCGCAACGGTATTAGAGCTTGTCACATACGGGAACGTGCCGTGATCGATATCGAGCATCGAACCCTGGGCACCTTCAAAGAGAAACTTCTTACCCGCATCCATCTGAGCATTCAATGTCGCAGACACATCGCAAAGCATGGGCTTTAAGCGCGCGGCATAGGAAAGCGCTCCGTCGATGACTTGCTGTGGGTCAACGGCTTGAGCTCCCAAGAACTTTGTTAAGACAAAGTTATGCAATTCAAGAATGGAGCGAACGCGTTCTGCAAAGTGTGCTTCATCGTACAAATCGTTGACACGGACCGAGCGACGAGCGACTTTATCTTCGTACGCAGGGCCAATGCCGCGGCCTGTGGTACCAATCTTTTTGGCGCCAAGGGCGGCTTCACGGGCCTTATCAAGAGCAACGTGATACGGTAAAAGAAGCGCGGCGTTACCAGAAACTCGCATACGGCTTTCAGCGTCAACGCCCTTCGCTTCTAATTCATCTAATTCCGAGAAGAACGCCTCTGGAGAAAACACCACACCATTGCCGATATAGCAGGGCTTACCTGGATGCATGATTCCAGACGGGATCAAACGCAAAATCGTCTTTTGTCCGTTGATCACCAAGGTGTGGCCTGCGTTATTGCCACCATTAAAGCGCACAACACCATCGGCCTTCTCGCCTAACCAGTCAACAATCTTACCCTTGCCTTCGTCGCCCCATTGGGCTCCCACGATGACAACATTCTTTGCCATTTTTAAATCTCCAAAAATTAAAAAACAAAAATCTTTACTCGCAAAAAAGCGACCTCGATTAAAGCATTCCCTTGATAGCCCAGATATAGATAAGCGCGAAAACAATGACAGCAAACGCCACACGTCTGACCTGCGATGCTGGTAGGAGACTCACTTCTTTTAGCATCCTTTTCCATAGTTCAGGATTGATTACGGGGAGAAGGGCCTCAAAGACGGCCATAAACCCTAATGCCAAAAGAATCGTCTTCATGACTGTTTTCTTAAATTAGGCTTTTCAAAGTGGAACTACTTAACCTCCGGTTGCTTTAAGTATTGGAAGAATTCGCTTGAGGAGTCGATCACCATCACGTCTCCACTACGCCCGAAACTTGCGCGATAGGCTTCTAGGTTACGGTAAAAGCGCGCAAACTCAGGATTCTTTCCAAACGCTTGTGCATAAATCTCATTGGCTCGTGCGTCGCCATCGCCCTTAACCTGTTGGGCTTCACGATAGGCCTGAGCAAGGATCACTTCACGCTGGCGATCGGCGTCAGCGCGAATCTTTTCAGCCTCAGCCGCGCCCTTGCTACGCTCTTCGCTTGCAACGCGCTTACGTTCAGCTTCCATACGGCGATACACGGATTCACTAATTTCTGGAGTGAAATCGACGCGCTTAAGTCGCACGTCAACCACATCAATTCCTACGTCTTTCATACGCATCTGCAGGGCATTGCGAATATCACGCATCGATTGCTCACGCATTTTCGAGGTGATTTCGTTTACTGTCCTACGGTTCACAGTCTGGTTTAAGACGTCTCGCAGGAGGGCTGCCATACGGTCTTCAGCGGCGCGCTCGGAACCTTGGAACGAAACCCAGTAGCGACGCGGATCTTCGATGCGCCACTTCACAAAGCTATCGATTAAAAGGTTCTTCTTTTCGCTTGTCTGCACCAAATCGGCATTAGGCGTATCCATGGTGAGAATGCGCTTATCCAAATAAACAATGTTTTGTAGCGGCGCAGGAAGTTTCACATAAAGCCCTGGCGCGGTCTTCACGTCCTTTAATTCACCTAAGGCAAACACAAGGGCGTACTCACGTTCGCCCACTGTGTATAGGCAAAGGCGAGCCAACGCCAAAACAATCAAAATTCCAATCGCAATGCTCGAAATGAGTTTTTTCATCTTTTTCTCTCCCAGGGTATCAACGGCCACGCAAACGCATTAATGTGCGCGGGTCTAGATCCGTGGAAGGATCATTTGTTACAGCTGTCGAATTTGTCGTTGTCTGCGAAGTGGTTGTCGCATGTGTTGTGGTATCTGCCGCTTGCAGTGTCTTACTCTTTTCAAGTAACTTATCAAAGGGTAGATAAAGCAGGCTATTCGAACCCTTCGTATCCACATAAACCTTCGTCGCGTTCGAGTACACGTCTCTCATCGTATCGACATACATACGGTCGCGTGTGACGCGAGGCGCTTTCTTGTATTCAGCGAAAACCTTATCAAAACGCTCGGCATCACCCGTTGCGGTTTCTACCACACGGGTCTTGTAGCCTTCTGCTTCTTGACGTAGACGTGAGGCCAAGCCTTTGGCTTTCGGAATCACAGCGTTAGCGTACGCTTCGCCTTCATTGATCTGACGCTCACGGTCTTGGCCGGCTTTGACAGCATCGTTAAAGGCCGCCTGCACTTGTTCTGGAGGCTGCGCGTTTTGAATAGCCACGCTCATCACTTCGATACCTGTTTGATAGCGATCTAGCATCGCTTGCATGGCTTGTTTGACGTTTTCGACAATCTCAAGTTTGTTTTCAAACAAAACCGAGTCCATCGTCTTACGGCCCACGACTTCACGCATCGCACTTTCGGCGGCTTGGAAAACAGATAAATCCGGATTACGTGTCTTAAAGAGGAAGTCCTTGGCGGCACCCGGCTTAATACGATACTGCACGTTAAACATCACGTCGACAATGTTTTCGTCGTCTGTGAGCATTAACGCTTCTTTTAAGCGCGTTGTAGCGCCATGAATACCAACCTCAACCTTACGCACGCTTGAGATATCGACAATCTCAGCGTCCTGAATCGGGTACGGAATGTGCCAATTAAAGCCCGCGGTCGCATCGCGCGTATATTTACCGAACGTTGTCACAACACCAATCTGGCCTTCGGGAACAATGTAAAAACCCGATGCGCCCCAAAGAAGAACAACGGCAGCAAACAAAAGAGCGACGAATTTGAAATTTGTCTTCGGGGGTTTCATGGAAAAGTTCGGCACACGACGCCGTGGAGGCGGTTCACGACCACCATTTCCGTTATCTCCTGAACCAGAAGATTGTGGGCGACGATCTTCGCCTCCCATAAGGCCTCCGAGAATCTTGTTGAAATCATCCCAGAGTTGGTCTAAGTCATTCTGAGGGGGCTTGTTACGGTTATTCTGCGAGAGGTCATCCTCAGGCTTTTGCGGCTCTTGGTCACCATCGGGGTTCGAATCTGACGAGCGGCCCCAGCGGGGATCATTGATCGGCATATAGTGGCATCCTTCTGAAAAAGCGGCAAAAAAAGCATCTTTACAAGCAAAGCGAAACCGCTTTCTTGCGCGCTAGAAATTACCCGCTTAGTTTAGCACTTAAGCAGCGCCCTCTTAAAGGCAAAAATAGTGCAAACGACTAAGAGAAAACGCCTAAAACACTTTAAATTTTTACAGAATATTTCACAAAATCGTGAATTCCGAAGAGACTGCGAGATACGACTTTGGATTCGTAACCGATAAGTTTCTCTAATTAACTGACGAAAATTACAGTAAGTTTCTCTAGTTAACTGACGGAATTTACAAAAAAAGCCTAAAAACCGACCGAAGGAGAGTGAATCAACTAGGCTAGTTCGGGTGCGCGCGGGAAATCTTTTTCATGATGAAATTTAAAATCGTCCCGTAAATTGGCACAAAGACTAAAAGGTTCACAATAAGCTTTAGCGTCAAGTCAACGCTTGCGATTTCAACCCAGTGCGCTGCCATCCAAGCATCGGTTGTTTGATAGAACGCCACCGAATAAAAAAGATACGTATCGACGATATTTCCGAAAATACCTGATGCCGTTGGTCCTAACCACCAGGCAAATTTCATTAAACGACGGAAAACGGAAATATCCAAAAATTGGCTCACAAAGTACGCTATGAGAGACGCGGCTGCGATGCGTAAGACGAAGATGTTAAGGCCAAAAAGTGGTTCAAAGCCTTGAAATGCGCCACGCTCAAAAAGCACACCCACAAGGTAACTTAAGATAAAGCCTGGTATTGCAGCGCGCCTTACGATCGAGCGAGCTTTCTCGGAACCAAAAAGCCTCACTGTAAGGTCCGTGGTGACATAGATAAAGGGATAGGTAAACATCCCCCACGTTGTTTCGATTCCGTAAAGTGTTAAAGGAATCTGAACTGCAAAATTACTAAGGACAATCAGCGCAAGGTGCACGAGACAAAGTCTTGTTGTCGGAAACGGTGTTCTGCCTTCGGATAACAAGGTTGTTTCTTTCATGTTGACTTCTTTCTAACTAAAAAAATGTGAGTGTGTTTAAGAAAACTGTTCTTCTTGGCTTTCTGCAAAGATCGCGGCTTCGCGCTTTTTCTTTTCGTCAGAAAACTCAAGAAGCGCTGAGCGCAACAGGTCAAACCCGTCGCCCTTAGCAGCACTTAAAAAGATTGCTTTCACGGCCCCGGTTTCGTTATCACGAACTAAAGAGGCCTCGTGGCCCGAAAGATCAATCTTATTGAAAACCGTGATCACAGGAATTTCGCTTGCGCCAATTTCTTCTAAGACCTCGTTAACTGATTCAATCTGCTCTTCACGATTGGCGTTTGAAGCATCAACGATATGTAAAAGCACATCGGCCTGAATCGTTTCTTCTAACGTTGATTTAAAGGCATCGATTAATTGATGCGGAAGCCCGCGAATGAACCCTACCGTATCGCTTAAAACAATCGATTCGTTTTCTCCGACCCAGCAGCGCCTTGCCGTTGTATCCAAGGTCGCAAAAAGTTGATTGGCCGCATAAACATCTGCGCGCGTTAATGCATTAAAGAGCGTGGATTTCCCAGCGTTCGTGTAACCAACAAGACTTACGGTAAGGGTAGAACCTTCTGAGCGTGATTGCCTTCTCGTATCGCGTTGCCGGGCAAGCTTTTTTAATTGCGCTTTAAGTTGTTTAACGCGCGATGCGATTAAACGGCGATCCAATTCGATTTGCTTTTCCCCAGGACCCCCAGTCTTACTTAAGCCACCTCTTTGGCGCTCTAAGTGTGTCCATCCGCGAACAAGTCTTGTTGATAGGTGCACAAGCTTAGCGAGTTCAACTTGAAGCTTTCCTTCGCCACCTTTTGCTCGGCGCTCAAAAATCGAAAGAATGAGTTCGGTGCGATCCATCACACCTACTTCGAGGCTTCTCGCAAGATTTCTTTCTTGCGCAGCCGTTAATGTCGCATCAAAGATGACAACATCCGCTTGCGCCGTTTTGGCCAATTCACGGATTTCCTCGACCTTTCCAGAACCCAACAGTGTCGCAGGATCTGGCTTGTCGCGACGCGCTTGAATCAGTCCTACGACCTCGAGCGCATCCGAGCGAGCGAGCTCACTAATTTCTTCTCCTTTATCAAAAAAAGGAGTACGGCCGATAGCAACAGAAACTAGGAGTGCTCGAGGCAATACACGCTCTCGAGCACTGTCGTAGCGAAACTTTGTCAAATTAGGCTTCCGAGGACGAGTCAAGATCAATAGCGCGCGACGGAACAATCGTGCTAATCGCGTGCTTGTAGACCATTTGCGTTAAGGTGTTACGCAACATAACGACATACTGGTCAAAAGCGATGACTTGGCCCTGGAGTTTGATTCCGTTTACTAGATAAACCGAAACAGGAACATGCTCTTTTCTCAGAGTATTAAGAAAGGGATCTTGGAGGCTTTGGGTCTTGGATGCTTGAATGTTACTCATGTTCTTTTATCCTTTTCGCGAGCAATGCGCGCTTTATTATTTTTTCCTGAGTTTCTTTTGGGAAGGAATCCCCTACTTCTTTTAGGGATAGTAATCTAGCCCGAGACGGTTTGCGTGAATTTCTTATCGTGAATTTGTGAAAAATGTTTACGCCGTCCCAATTTAGGTAAAACCCCAAAGCCTTACAGAAAAGGAAAGAAACAAAATTTCTGTAAAGCCCTTCCCCGAAATTGGTCTTCAACCGCTAGACTTTTCGCATAGTTTCTCTCTTAGTTAGCCTCGGAGCTTGCGCGATGACAGAACGTGAAAGACTTTTAGCTGAACTGAAAAGTGAACTCTTAAAGTTGATGCCTAAGGCCGAGCATCGCGAGAGTTCAATTCCCTCTGTTTCCTTTACGCGCGCCAATGCCCCGCAAAAGTGCAATGTATGTCTGTATCAACCTGTGCTTGTCTTAGTTTTACAAGGCATGAAACAGGCGCTCATTGGCGGAAGAGCCATTCACTACAGCGCAGGGCAAACGATGATCGTGGCACTCGACTTACCTGGCGTCTACGAAATTAGCCAGGCAAGTGAAGAAGCCCCCTTCTTAGCGATTGCCGTGCAATTGGATCGAAAGATCCTCACAGAACTTCTTACCGCCTCTCCTGAGTTATCTGAAAACATTTCAAGCCAGGCCGTCTCTCCCGTGATGGCCTCTGACGCATCCGGTGAAGTCCTCGAGGCGTTTTTGCGTCTTATTCGGCTCGAAGAAACACCGAACCGAATCGCAGTCTTTGCGCCATTAATCCTCAAGGAACTTCACTTTTTAGCGCTCAATTCCTACCAAGGCGAATGTCTGAGGCACTTTTGTTCTGGCAATACCCCTGCGCCACAAATTGCCAATTCCGTTGAATGGCTTCGTACGCACTTTAGTTCTACCTTTAGCGTCAGTAAACTCGCGCAGCACGTTGGCATGTCCGCCTCTGCCTTTCATAAGCACTTTAAAGAACTCACAACGCTTTCCCCGTTGCAGTTTCAAAAAAGACTTCGCCTACAGGAAGCCGAGCGCTTAATGCTCGTTGAAGGAAAGAACGTCGATTATGCGGCCTACGCTGTCGGCTACAAGAGTTCTTCGCAGTTTTCTCGCGAATACAAACGCACCTTCGGCGTTGCCCCTCACCGCGATATCTCTCGGAAAAAGGCAGCTCTGGCCTTTTAGTGCGTTTTTCAAAAAAAGAGAATTAGGCAGAAATCGTCCATTTCTCGGCATGGACGCCACGCGTATGCCTTCCTAAGATTTCTTCCGTTTTAGTAAGAGGCCCTTTTGTTGGTTTCTTGTGTACCTGTAGCGATTTATCCCTAAAGGAAAAAGAGCGATGCACAAACGGCAGTTTCTAATGGGGCTAGGAGCACTTCTTTTCGCTCCTATTGGAGGAATTTCTATGGTAAATGCAGCGCCTCAATCAAGCAATCCGAAAAGAAAAACGCTTGAGACTCTATCGGCTCGTCACGAGCACTTTGTTCTCGTTGCTGCGTTTACGGCTCTGGGCAATACCACTCAGTTGCGTCAGGCGCTAGCCGCCGCTCTTGATGCGAAACTTTCTATTAGCGAGTTACGCGACGCTTTAGTGCAGCTTTACGCCTACTGCGGTTTCCCAAGAAGCCTTACGGCGCTTTCTGAACTCTTAAGTCTTCTTAACGAAAGAAAGGCCGCAGGTATCGTTGATATCGAAGGACAGAAAGCGAATCCCCGCCCTGCTCCTGAAAAACTTCACGAGGTTGGTACTGCCACGCAAACTCGCCTTGTTGGTGCTCCAGTAAAAGGCGCCTTATTTGACTTTGCGCCTGACATTGATGCCTACCTTAAAGAGCATCTTTTTGGCGATATCTTCTCGTCTGGCGTTCTTGACGATGCAACGCGAGAAATCGTAACTGTCGCCGCGCTTGCAGCGCTTCCGGCTCCTGCGCAACTTGCTTCGCATTTACAGATTGCGCAAAACGTAGGCGTAAGGCCAAAAGCACTTACGGGACTTGCCGCAACACTGAAGTTACATGTCGGAAAAAACGAAGGAGAACTTGTTGAAAGTCTTTTATCTCACTAGAAAAAATTGGAACTGAAAAAACTTCAAGGAAATAACACGATGAATAAGCGCCTTTTCTTTAAAACTCTCGGAGCTCTAATCATTGCTCCTACACTCACGATGAAAACTATGTCTTACTCTTTTGCTCAAACAAATCCTATGAAAGTTGCTGTTGTCTATTACACAAGAACGGGAAACACGGAAAGTGTTGCCCGGGCCGTCCAAGCGGCCACTGGCGCAGATCTTTTCGCAATCGATACCGTTGAGCCTTATCCAAAGGCCTATCGTGAAACAACCGATGTTGTTAAGGAAGAAATTGAAAAAGGAATCTTTCGCCCCATTAAACCTCTCGCAATTGACTTATCGAAGTACGACGTTATTGTCTTAGCCTCTCCGACGTGGTGGCATCACATCGCCTCTGCCCTCGAAACCTGGATTAAGTCCGTCGATCTCACTGGAAAGCTTGTTTTAACCTGCAACACGCATGGCGGTGGTGGCCAAATGGAGACTCGCGATGATTTTGAGAGACTCTTGCCAAAAGCCAAGTTGGGAACGCACTTTACGACTTACGGTTCTGTTGGTCTACGAAGTAGTGGCGTACGCACCTGGCTTAAAGAAAACGGCCTTGTGAAATAGCCCCCTTGAGATTTTCCAGTGCTCAAGTCCCGCAACAGTGAAAGTTGTTGCGGGATTTTTTAGTCTTCGCTGAAGCAATACGATTTTCTTTATGAGGATGACCTTTCATGCGGAGCTCATATAAAACTTTTTTGTGAATTATCCGATTGCGCACGCTTCGATGTGTATAATACACACGTCAGACAACCTAACAAATCCGCCATCATGACTAGTCAGTAATCAACATTCTTACAAAGAACGGATGGACACTAGATAGGGTTAGAGGGAGTCATCACGTTTTTAAAAATTCGGATGGCTCAAAGCATGCAACAGTGCCACATCCGAGAAAAGACATGTCCAAAAGGACGCTCTGTTCTATTGAGCGACAATGTGGACTCAAACTTAGAATTCAGTAATGTTGTTCTCAATCCTATGACGTAGAACAACTGGAGACGCTTATGAAATATCCTGTCGCAATTTGGGAAGAAAATGGAGTTTTTACCGCTGAAGCTCCCTCTTTGCCCGGAGTTGTTACCGAGGCCGATAGTTTTCCTGAGTTAGAAAGAGCTGTGAAAGAAGCTGCTTCAGCTTGGATAGAAGCCGAATTAGATGCTGGCCGCCCTATCCCCGAGCCCGGCTCCGTCAATGACTTTCGAAATAATCCTGCCTACAAAGACAGCTTTTGGATGGTTGTTGATATTGACATAGAATCTTTGACCGACAAAATTGAAAGAGTCAATATCACAATGCCGGCAAAAATCCTTAGAAGGCTTGACTTCCTAGCAGCAAATTCTGGGACTTCCCGCTCTGGATACTTGTCTCAATTGGTGCTACACCAATCAACGAATCAAAATTTATGCTAGCCCTACTTAGATCCGTGGCCTCAC
>CAVKJM010000036.1:0-11747 GCA_963656505.1 bacterium | reverse complement strand
GGCCCTTACGGACAAATGTTTCTGGGAATGACTTATAAGCGCCTGCTTTAAAAACGTGAACATTAACGCCCAATTTTCTTAAGGTCTCCCCCCAATAAAGGCGCGTGTTATCGAGTCCCGTTAAAAGGACACTACCCATCGGGTGCACGAAAACTTCACTGGCGTGAGAAGCGATGGCGTATTGCCGTTGAGAATAGGCGCTAGACCAAACCGTAACTTTTTTCCCGGCGCTCTTAAGCCGATCCATCGCTTCGCCAATTTCCCGTAGGCTTGCAAAACCAGCTTTTTCTAAGTCTTCAACACGCACAAGAACGTTTTCGATACGCGCATCTTCTCGCGCAAGATCGATCGCGCGAATCACATCACGCAATCTTGTTTCTGGATCTGCGCCTGAAAATGCATACGCCAATGACGCTTCGCGGCTCCCCATCGAAGACTGCTCAACAAGGTTTCCTGAGATGGGAATGACAAGAGTGGTCTTGTTCTCAATTTTCACAGAACTACTTGAGAAAAGAAGAGCACCAACACCAATGACGATAGCAAGCAAAAGAACATTTGCGATGGCGCGCCGCGTAAAGTCAAGCGCGCCCCAAATACGCTTTACCCATTTCTTAACGGTTTTCCACATAGCTTACCGTCCCCCTAGGCTCAAGAAAGTGCTGCTCTGTTATTTTCGCAAGTTCTGAGACATCGCGCACGACATAGTCAACATAAGCGGGCTTCTTTTCTGAAAGAAGCTTTCCGTGCCCTGCGCACCAAATGGTTTTCATGTTGAGCGCTTTTGCGGCCTTTAAATTCTTTAAGCCGTCATCGATCATCACGGTTTTCGCAAGCGGCGCATGCAAAAACGAGGTCGCACTCGTAAAGGCTTCTTTTTCTGGTTTGCAGCGCCACCTACCTGGAACTCTCACGTCTTCTGGCGCAAGAACCGCTTCGAAAATATCGGCAATCCCTAAGTCGCGAAGAACACGCGCAGCATAAGCGTGCGGGCCATTGGTGAGAATTGCTTTGCGACCAGGAAGGGTAACGAGAGTCTTTCTTAAAAGCATCGGACTTACGCAAGGCGCAATAGCCGATTCAATATCAAACGTATGCGTTTCTTTGAAAAAATCGACAGGGTCAATGCCGTGCAGGCGCTCTAAACCTAAAAAGGTTGCACCAAATTCACGCCAATAGGTGTGCTGCAAATTTTCCGCTTCCTTTAAAGGAAGATTTAAGTGCCGAGAAATGTAGTGCGCCATCCGCATATGAATTTCTGGGAAGGCTCGCACAGTGGAGTCGTAAAGGGTGTTATCCAAATCAAAAAGCCAAAGGGAAACTCCCGCTAAAGAATTTCCCATGGGCTTAAATGATTCGGTTTCTTCTAGCACGCAAACTCCCTAGAGTACGTAGCGAGACAAATCTTCGTCTTGCGCTAAGTCGCCAAGCTTTGACTTCACGTATTCGGCATCGATACGCACCGTGGACTCGGCTCTATTTCCTGCTTCAAAACTTGCGTCTTCTAGGAGCTTTTCCATCACGGTGTGCAATCGCCTTGCGCCGATGTTTTCTGTGTGTTCGTTCACATCAAAAGCGTATTTTGCAATAAGGCTAATCGCCTCTGGTTCAAACGTTAACTTACAACCATCGGCACCTAAAAGTGCTTCGTATTGCTTAACGAGGGAAGCATCCGTTGAGGTGAGAATTCTCTCGAAATCTTCACTTGTTAGGCTATTGAGTTCAACGCGAATCGGAAGGCGTCCTTGAAGTTCAGGAACAAGGTCCGATGGCTTTGATAGGTGGAAAGCGCCCGAAGCAATAAAAAGAATGTGATCGGTTTTCACCCACCCGTATTTAGTTTTAACGGTTGTTCCTTCGATTAAGGGTAGCAAATCGCGCTGAACGCCTTCACGAGAAACGTCTGCGCCATTGGTTTCTCCACCGCGAGCAATCTTGTCGATTTCATCGATGAAAACAATGCCGTTATTTTCGACGTTTTCGATCGCATCACGCACGCATTCGGATTTGTCGATGAGTTTTCCCGACTCTTCTTCTGTGTAGATAGCGAGAACGTCTTTCACTTTTAAGCGACGCTTTTCTTTATTTTGTTGCTGCAACTTCTCAAAGACACTTTGGAGCTGATTTTCCATATCGTCCATGCCTTCGGGAGCAATCATGTTAAAGACGGGGCCGTCGGCTACGACTTCCGCTTCAACGATTTTATCGTCTAAGCGCCCTGCTCTTAAATCCTCACGCAGGCGGCGCCGAGCAACCCCTTCAACGGGAGCCACTGGTGTCCCATCGGGATTTGTCACCTGTGTTGTCGGAGGAACAAGCAAATCAAGCACACGATTTTCAGCGGCTTCTTCTGCCTTGGCGCGAACACGACGCTTTTGCTCTTCACGCATTAACTTCATGCCCGCTTCCATCAAGTCGCGAATGATTGATTCAACATTGCGGCCCACGTAGCCAACTTCCGTGAATTTCGTGGCTTCTGTTTTCACAAAAGGCGCATCCGTTAATCGTGCTAAGCGGCGAGCAATCTCGGTTTTACCGACGCCCGTGGGCCCGATCATGAGAATGTTTTTCGGCGTGATTTCTGAATGCAGTGGTTCAGGCACACGCGAGCGACGCCACCTGTTTCTTAAAGCAATCGCCACGGCTTTTTTCGCCGCATTTTGTCCGACGATGTATTTGTCGAGTTCGCTTACAATCTCGCGAGGCGTCATCATGGATTCGTCTTTCACTCTTATTCTCCTCGAGTAATCTTCTCGACAAGTACGTTGTTATTCGTGTAAATGCAAAGGTCTCCTGCGATCTTTAACGAAGCACGAGCAATCGCCTCAGCATCCATTTCCGTGTGTTCGACTAAGGCTCGCGCTGCGCTTAACGCATAAGAGCCCCCAGAACCGATTGCAGCAATTCCGTTTTCCGGCTCAATCACATCGCCGTTACCAGAAAGAATCAATGTTGTTTCCGCATCAGCTGTAATCATCATCGCTTCAAGGTGACGCAATGCCTTATCTGTTCTCCACTGCTTAGCAAGTTCAATTGCCGCACGCATTAAGTTGCCTGAGTGCTTCTCGAGCATCGCTTCAAATCTTTCGACAAGCGTGAAAGCATCGGCTGTGGCACCAGCGAACCCAACAATGACTTTATCGTGATAGACTCGACGAACTTTGCGCGCAGAGCCCTTAAAGACGACATTACCTAAAGTGACTTGACCGTCGCCCGCCATCGCGACAACGTTGCCACGACGAACGCAGAGAATCGTTGTTCCGTGAAACTGTTCCATACCTTTTATTCCCGTATATCTCTATCTAGTTAAGTTCTAAGGATTATGCCCGCTCTAAGTCGCAAAAAGGAGGCTTACAAAGCCTCCCTTTCACTTACCGAGTCGATTTCTCGCGATTAGTCGCCGTACATTTTCTGGCGGATTTCGCGTCGCTCTTGAGCTTCAAGAGAAAGCGTCGTTGTCGGGCGCGCAATTAGACGCGCCACACCGATGGGCTCGCCTGTTTCTTCGCACCAGCCGTATTCGCCGTTTTCAATGCGGCGTAACGCTGCTTGAACTTTCTTTAAGAGCTTTCTTTCACGGTCGCGCGTACGCAATTCAAATGTGCGTTCTTCTTCAAGTGTTGCGCGATCGGCTGGATCGGGAACAACGCTTGTCTCACGCAGATTTTCTGTTGTCTGATCGGCGTTGCTACGCAACTGCGCTTCCATCATCTGCAGGCGATTGCGGAAAAAATCGACCTGCCGCTCGTTCATGTAATCCTTTTTGGGCATCGCGAGAATTTCTTTCTCGGTCAGTAACTTCTTCTTTGCCATAAAGTAGCCTCTTCTCGGCTCTATAAGAAAGATTGTCTTTCTCTAGAGACGCGTCGAATAGCGAATGAGTCTTTGATTTTAAATCCTGAAAACTTGAGCTTCTCCTCAATAAAAGAGACGCTCTTTTTTTAGGACGCGAAACATTACCACAGTTTTCGCTTCTTGTTTTGCACTGATTTTGCTTGATTGTCTGGCTTTGAGACTGATAAAAGCCCTTCATAGTGACTCTGATTGGCAGATTTCCGCCTTCCTCAACGAAAACTTTGCTTTAAATCAAGAAGAACAAACAGGGTTGAAGATGTCCGATAAAATGAGAGCGAGATAAATGAGTTGAGCATACCGTTATCTCCTTTTCTAAAGTCCGAGGTGCGAACTCGGACTTTTTCGTTTCTGCCTTTTGCTGATAACTAGGAGCAATTTCCGGCGCCCCATCCCGTCTTTGCTTCGAAACGTTTGGTTTCGATACGGGTGAAGTTGAAAGAAAACACGACGGAACCTTTCATCCGTGCTTTCCTTTAAAAGGCAGGACAAAACGAGTTTGATTGTTCACAGGCAGTGGGCAAGGGATTGCTCCCTTACCCACGTTAGTTAGCTGCCTAACTACGGTTTTCGCTTCGTTTCATCAAAAAACTTCACGAGAATGATGACACAAATTGCAACGGGCAAATATGTCACATCCACGGAAGTTTCCGTTAGAATATGAAACGAGATAAATGAGTTGTACATCCCATTATCTCCTTTTCAGAAGTCCGAGCCGCTAACTCGGACTTTTTCATCTCTGCTGAAAGTCAGCAGCAACTACCCATGCACCCGCATGAATTCGTTATGCGGGGTGCCGCAGTCGATTGCGGGCAACACGAGCGAAAAGAAGCCTGATAATGTTCAAAACAAATATCACGCACGCCAGTGAACGAATCGATTATATCGGGATGATTTTTCTAATCAGAGGTTTTTAAGCCTCAAGCAACAGAAAAACGCGATTTTTTCAAAACGTGTTGTTTTCTTGAATCTCAAAATGCGAAAAAGTGCCTTGTCTACAGTAAGAAAATCGCCAAAAGCCTCATCGTATTTCTTCGCCAGGCATCCTTGCCTTTCTATAATGGTCGCAGTTTCTCTTTTTGGAGACGATGATGCGACGCCTATCTATTCACCGTGGCGGAATTCTTTCCGCAGGCTACGACGAGAAAACTCGCGCTCTTGAAGTCGAGTTCGACACACACCGTGTTTTGCGTTACGAGGGTGTTGATAGCGAAGTCGCTCGGCGCTTTTTAAATTCCGATCGTCCTCTTTCGCATTTGCGCGACGAGATCGAAGAAGAGTATCCCGTGCGAGAGATTGATCCTGCGCAGGCAAAGAAAAGCGCACCAGAAAAGAAGAAATCTTCCAATCTTGATGCGCTCAATTCCCTATTCGGAAACTAATTTAGTTATTTCGCGGCCTTTAGTTTGGCATCAACAATATCGCCTGCGCGCTTAATTTGCTCTTCGGAAACTGCCTCTTTGACTTTCGTCTCAGCAGTGGCTTCCCTTACCTTTAAACGCTTTAACTCGAGGTCAAGTTCAGCGGACTCGTCAGCTCGCTTTTCTAGTTTAGCGGCACGCTCTGCAGCCTTTTTCTCTTGAGCCGCTTTCTTCGCGGCTAGTTTTTTCGCAGCTGCCGCTTTACGAGCCGCTTCTTTGGCTTTGGCTTTTTCTGCGGCGGCTTTTTCAGCAGCAAGTTTTTTCTCAGCCTTTGCCTTCACATCCTCGTAATTAAGACGCACGGCTTCAATCTGAGAATCCATCGAACGATCAAGTTGCGCCGGATAATCTGGCGGCACTGTTCCGGTTTGCGCTATCGCATAAGAGCCAGCAAATACAGTCAAAAGGACAAATATCGACTTTTTCATCTTTCGAACTCCTTACTGAACCGTAGTCGTCTTGGGGCAACCACCTAAATTGTTCGGTTGAATGCGTGTAGCGTTCGGGCTCGGAGAAACCATAATGGCAGTGCCGTTTTTGAATTCGCAGACGCGACCGACTTGCGCTGAGTTATAAAGCTTATCGCCATAACGGAATGTAATTTGCACGCCATCGACAAGGGTTTCATCGCCAGAGGCTGCATCGGCTAAGGCCGCTCCCGCAACGCCCCCTGCAATGCCGCCTAAAACGCGGTCACCTGTGCGAGCGTGATGCACCTGATTGCCAAGAGCAACGCCTGCGATTGCACCAAGCACGGCACCCACAGCCTGCGCCTGAGAGCGTGCGTTATTGGGAATTGCGATACGCGCAGGAATCACCGCGATAATCTGAACGGTTTTCACTTCTTGGGCTTGATTCACTCCTGACACATAGTAGGTATCAGAGCGATAGGAGTCGCCCGTACTCTGGCAAGCACTTAAGAAAAGAAAGCTTGTTGCTGTTAAGCAAAGTAGAAATTTCTTCATGTCCTTTTCCTTCTTTTTTTCTGAGAAAAAGCCTTTTCTTTTCTCTTATAGGGAAACTTTAGCGCAACAAAAATCGTTGCGTGTCCTTTCTTTGAGCTTGGAAAGACTTCTTAACAATCCTTGACACTTTGGGCTTAAGGCTCACCCTGGGAAAAACAAACTCGCAAGCCCTAAGAAAATCAAAAAGCCGCCAGAGTCTGTGGAGAATGTGAGCAAAACAGATCCCCCCATCGCAGGGTCTCTCCCAAAGTGCTTTAAAAGCAATGGAACCGCAAGGCCGACAGCGGCTCCCAACACAAAGTTAAGAATCATCGCTAAGAACATCACAAACCCCAAGGTCATCCCGTAGGGACTGTCGTGATAGAGCGCCCATACAAAAAGCCCTGCGATGGCGCCCCAAACTAAGCCATTGGTAAAGGCGGTCCACACTTCTTTTCGAATCAAATCGTGAACGTTTGAGCTTGTGACCTGTCCCATAGCCATCGCGCGCACCAAAAGCGTCAGAGTCTGATTACCTGAGTTTCCAGCCATGCCCGCCACAATAGGCATTAAGGCCGCAAGGGCAACAACACGCTCGATTGTGCCATCGAAAGCGTTAATCACACGCGAAGCGAAAAACGCCGTACAAAGATTTACACCCAACCAAAGCCAGCGGCTCTTAGCGATTTGCCAGACGCTACCGAAGATATCTTGTTCATCGCTTAAACCGACACTCGCGAGCACATCGTCGTTATTGCTTTCTTGAATCACATCGAGCACATCGTTAACCGTTAAGCGTCCCACAAGGCGCCCCGCTTCATCGACAACAGGGGCGCTCACCAAGTCGTAGCGCTCGAAGGCGTGCGCCGCGTTTTCCGCATCATCGAGAGGATTTAACGTGAGGATATCGGTTTGCACAAGGTCTGCGACTGTAACGAAGGATTCGTGCACCAAAATCTGGCTTACAGGAAGAACGCCTGTGAATTTCCCCTGGCGATCAACAACAAAGAGCTGATCGGTGTGATCGGGTAAGCTCTTAAATTTATGCAAATACGTTAAAACTGCTTCAAGCGTGATGTCTTCACGCACGGAAATCATCTCAAAGTCCATGCGAGCGCCAACGCTTTCTTCTGGATAACTCATCGCGGCGCGTAACTGCGCACGCTCTTCATGCGATAAACCTTCCTGAACCTCAGCGACAACATCGGGCGGTAAGTCTTCGACAATGTCAGCGATTTCGTCTGTGTCAAGTGTTTCAACCGCATCAACAAGCTCATCGGGCGTCATCGCATCGATAAGCGTTTCACGCACCGCGTCGCTTACTTCAACGAGAATGTCGCCTTCGTCTTCTGCGTCAACGAGTTGCCAAACAGCCAAACGGTCATCCTGAGGCAGCGCCTCCAAAACATAGGCAACGTCAGCAGGGTGAAGTTCAGCGAGAATGGCCCGCAACGCGTCCTTAGCCCCCTGGCTTAAGGGCTTAGCAAGAGGCAACTTCGGGTCTGGCGGTAACTTCGGATTCTTGTCTTCTTCGCGCTCGATAATCTGCGTAATTTGGCTTAACGCAAGACTCGCCTCCTCAGGCGCAAGCGCGGAGCTCTCCTCGGTTTCGGGCTCTCGCAGACTCGTTTTATTTTTTTCGAGATCAGTTTCGCGCATGTAACGCTCATCCCCGAAAGAGAAGACAAACAAAGTGCGTCTCGCGCGAAAGTTCCGAGCGAGATGCGGCTTGAATCAAAATTGGATTTCTTGGGCGGGATTATACGTCTTTGCCCGCTTTTTCAACTGAAGTTACGCCTAAAAAATCCCCACAACCGATATCGATTGTGGGGACCTTCGTGGCATCAAACAAACAAGGAGTAATTCGGTTTAGTAAAGGCCAATGACCTTCCACCACGCCATACCGATGGTAAGCCACACAACGGTATTGATCGTGCAGATGATAAAGCCGTTACGCCACCATTCGCCCTGAGAGACGTAGCCCGCGCCAAAGTAGACGGGGGCCGCGCCATTGCCGTAGTGCGTTAAGGAAATCGGAAGGTTCGCGAAGATACCGAACGCAACCGCAACCATCAACGCTGGCGCGCCGCAAGCGACAGCCACAGCCGTAAACGCTGCGTACATCGCAGAGATACGAGCCGTCACAGACGCAAAGCAATAGTGCGAATACGTGTAAATCAAACTAATGATCACAAAGGAAGCAATCCAGCCCATATGCGCCGAAGAGATGCCGCTAGCGATAAAGGCCGCGGCCCACTTAATAAAGCCGCATTTAGCGAGAGCTGTCGCCAACGACATTAAGCCGCCCATCCAGAACATGGCGTCCCAAGCGCCCTTCTCACTTAAGATGTCTTTCCAAGTAAGAACGTTAGCAATGAGCATAATCGAAACGGCGAGCATCGCAATCGGTGTGGCGCCTAACTTTGTGATACTTCCTGTAGCCCACAAAACCAAGCACATCACGAAGACAAAGGCCAAAACCTTTTCGTCTTTTGTCATCGGGCCCATCTTTGCGAGTTCTTGCACAGCAAGTTCACGAGCGTTCGGAATGCTACGAAGTTCAGGAGGAGCAATCTTTAAAAGAACAAGCGGCACGAGGAATAAGCAAACTAAACCCGGGACGATAGCGGCGATACACCACTGCATCCAGGTAAGTTCCACACCCACGGCACTTGCAGCCAAACCAACGCACAAGGGGTTACCCGCCATCGATGTTAAGAACATCATGCAGGTAACAGCATCAGCGTGGAAACCGACTTGCATCAAATACTTACCAATCTTTCCTGCTGTCGGGCCTTGTTCGGAACCAAAAGCCGAGCTCAAAGACTGAACGATCGGGTAGAAGACGCCACCGCCACGGGCTGTGGCGCTAGGCATCGCAGGACTGATGATGAGTTCTGATAAGCAAATCGAATAACCCAAAGAGACAGCGCTTTTGCCGATAGCCTTAATAATGCAGAAGGCGATACGGCGACCGAGACCGGTCTTAATAAAGCCGCGCGAAAGGAAGAAGGCGCACACGATAAGCCAAATCGTGCCGTTGCCAAATCCCATTAAGACGTCTTTGGTTTTGAGAATTCCGAAGAAAGCGCAGAACGTCAGGCCTAAGAAAGCCACCGCACCCATCGGAATCGGTTGAAGAATAAAACCAGCAATTGTTGCGACAAAGACTGCAAACATTGTCCAAGCTGCCGGTGTCAATCCTTCAGGTACGGGCAACAACCAAATGATGATCCCGAGACCCAAAGTGATTGCCCATTTTTTAAGAGCAACACTATTCATAAATAAATCCCCTCCTTTATTTCTAGCGCTCTTTCGTTTTCTCGGTTGCACTCAAAAAATGATTCCCCCTCCTCTTTTGAGTCCACACCATTGAAAAAAACCTGAGGCTAAAGAAGTTCAACCTTGTTTTATTTGGATTTTTGAAAAACGCAATAGTTCCAGCCTATTGCATTCAACAGGAAAAATTATAGTAAACCCTTAAAAAGTGCTTTGTTATGGATGCAACATAGCGGCAACAAATACGGCCTTTTCTTTACAGGGTTTTTCCTATTCTCTCTTATTGATGGATTGATAGATAACGTTATTTTGTTTTCCTTAAGTATATATAATGCCCTTATGTATACCTTTAGAAATTCTGTTTTTCTATGGCCATCACAGAAAAAGAAAAGGCGCGACTCCTATCGATTGTTCCGGCTGGGGCACCCGCAAATCTCAAACTCAATTGGAATACCAAAACAAAGCGCTGGTACTACTATCTATCGAAAATTGAGTACCGCCCCGAAAAGCGCCGCGGCATCGATCGGCGATTGACTGTGGGCTATGAAAAAGACGGCAAGTTCTATTACACCGAGCGTTACCTTTTGCTTAGAAGCGCCGCGTTAAGTGAAGCGCCCCTAGAAGACATTCAGAAAACCCGCGGGCGCTTAGAAAAGAAAGTCAACAAGATGATTGCTGACGAGCAATTAGCCGCGCCCACTGTCTATCCGATTGACATTGTCTTTACGGTGGCGTTTCTCGCGTATTTAACGGGAGCAACAACCTGTCAGGCTATCGCTGACTTTTGGAAGAGCAATCGCGATTTCTTAAGAAAACTTTTTGAAGACTTTCCGAAAAAAGATATTTCTTCGAATGCGATACGCACCATCTTTATGCTCTACCAGACAAGCGAACTTGCGTGGCTTTTTAAGTTTTACACCAAGCAATTTATGAGCCTTTACGAAAGTCGCATCGCAAATTCCGATAGCGAAAAGACCGAGCCTTTACCTGAAGAAAAGAAAGAACTTTTTATTTTGAGCGTTTACGATGAAGCCAAAGCGATGGCCCTTGGTCAAAAGCTCATTATGAAAAAAAGTAACGAGATTCTTGCCGCGCAAAAGATTCTCAAAACGATGGACTTAAATGGGTGCATTGTGAGAGCGAACGCAACGCACACGCACGGGAAAACCGCAAAGCTTGTCATCGATGCTGGGGGAAATTACTGCTTTGCGCTCGAAAAAAACCAAGAAGATCTCTACGACTATGCCGTTACGTATTTTGAGAGGCCTGGGAAAGACGTCAAAGTAGCGCAAAGCACGGTCGATAAGTTCGGTACCCTAGAAGAGCGCGAAGTTTGGGTTCTTAATGCCAACCTTTTACCCACATCGTTTTTAATTCATTGGGAAGGGTTAGCCAGTGGAAGCCTTGTGAGAATGCAGGCCAAGCGCACGATTAAAGCCACAGGCGAAGTGCTTCTTGAAAACCGCTACTACATCTGCTCATTGGCGTTTGAAGACCCCGATATTGCGCAGAAAGTTCTGCACTATCACTACGTAAGACCCTATTGGGGCGATGACGATGGGCTGCACCACGTTTTGGACGTAAGTTTCTTAGAAGAGCGCATTCACTGCAAACGACCGACGTATCTTAAAAACCGCACCATGCTTATGCGGCACGTCCATAACGTGCACACGAAATACCTTCAGTGGTTAGAAAATCACGATGAACCTCGTGTGTATCGCTCAAAACTTTCTCGGCTTTTAAATACTGCGGAGAAAGCCGCGCGATGCTGGCACGAGGTTTTAGCGGAAAGCGAGAAAACTTCCTTAGATGCTCTTTCTTAAATGCTCGTAAACGGGATTTGTTGAGGGTCGAACGCCATTCCAGAGATAAAAACTTTCTGCCGCTTGCTCAAGAAGCATTCCTAAGCCATCGCTAACTTTAGGGCAACCGAGCGCTTTGGCTTTTTCCATGAAAACGGTAGGTTTAGCACCATACATCAAATCAAAGGAAAGCTTCGCTCCCGCGTAGACCTTTTCGTCAATACCAGGGAGTTTCCCCTGTAAGCTTGCGCTTGTGGCATTGACAACAATATCCCAAAGCGGCGCGTGTAGGCTATCGAGCGTTTGCGCCTGAAAGCCAAAATCGTCTGCAAGCTTTTGCGCTTTCTCAAAGGTGCGATTGGCGATTGTGACGTTCTTTGTTTTCTCAACTAAAGCCGCGCACAGCCCCCGAGCCGCACCGCCTGCACCTAAAAGCAAAATGCGTGCATTTG
>CAVKJM010000035.1:0-12061 GCA_963656505.1 bacterium | reverse complement strand
GTTACAGGATTCTTCTTCAAGAGGCTGAGGCCGCAGAAACTGTGGCACAGAAAAATCTCGAGCTACTTTTAGCTGGGGCACGCTCCGAAGACATTGCCGCGGCTAAGGCGCGTTTTGCTGCCGCTCAAGCCGCAGAGTCTCTTTCCGAGAGAACCTGTCGGCGCGAGAAAAAGCTAGGGAACGCTTCTAGCCCATTAAAAATCGATCAAGCCTGCTCGCAAGCCGCAGTCGATAGAGCAAGCGCTCAGGTAGCGAAAAAAGAACTTGCGAGATTGGAAGCTGGGACGCGTGCCGAAGAAATCGAAGTGGCTCGTGCCGAGGTTAAGGCTCGCCAGGCGCAGGTTTCTGATGCTCGGCGCGCTCTAAACGAATGCGTGCTCATTGCACCCACAGATTTCGTTGTTCGAGCAAGACTCAAAGAGCCTGGCGACATGGTCTCGGCCTCTGTCCCCGTTATTGAAGGCGCCCTCATGAATCCGATGTGGATTCGTGCCTGGGTCGATGAAGTGAATCTCGGGAAAATTACCCCGGGGATGAAGGCTTTCGTGAAAACCGATAGCGCTCCAAAGAAAGCAATTCCTGCAACTGTGGGCTTTGTGTCGACCGTTGCTGAGTTCACGCCGAAATCCGTGCAAACCGAGGCAGTTCGAACCTCTCTTGTGTACGAAGTGCGTCTTACAGTCGACGATAAAGACTCAGTCCTACGCCTTGGGATGCCTGTCACTGTGACACTTGAGGCCGGAAATGACAATCCCTGATGCACTGCGCCTTACTCGCGTTACACGACGCGAAAAAGGCGTTACGAAAGCGCTACTTGAGGATGTGACTCTTAGCGTCCCCACAGGGACTCTTGCCGCCCTTGTCGGTCCTGACGGCGCAGGAAAAACCACTCTTATGCGAATTGCCGCTGGCATCTTGCAACCCCAGGTCGGCACAGTTGAAGTCTTCGGCCACGAAATCTACAAAGAAAAAGATAGCGGCAAAGCATCCACCCTAACGGGCTACATGCCTCAGCAATTTGGCCTTTATGAAGACCTTTCGGTCATGGAAAATTTCCTACTTTATGCCGATCTTTTTGGTCTCACTGATACCGAACGCCAAGAGCGCTTTACTGAGCTTCTCGCAATGACAGATCTCACGCGTTTTACAGAACGCCCAGCGGGAAAGCTCTCAGGCGGCATGAAGCAAAAACTAGGACTCGCCTGTGCGCTCTTAAATCGCCCGCCTCTACTGCTGTTAGACGAACCCACAGTGGGAGTCGATCCCCTATCGCGTCGAGAGTTGTGGGCAATTCTTAAAAGAGCTGTGGGACCAGGAAAGATGACCGCTCTTGTCGCAACGACCTACACAGATGAAGCGGCCTTATGCGATGCGGTCTTTTTACTCGATAAGGGGCGCCTTACGCTTACTGGAACTCCCGAATCGATTGCCTCACGCGCGAAAGACCGCACAGCACTTATCTATAGTTCAAACCTTGCGCCTCGGCTCTTACAAGCCAAACTCTCCGATGAGAAATCCTGCGTTTTAGACGCCGTTCCTGCCGCAGGAGGCGTACACGTCCTATTACAAGAAAACGTCACGCTCGAGGCCTTTGCCGCAACGCACAGCGACTTAAAAATTACGCCGCAAACACCAACATTAGAAGATGGGTGGTTAACCTCTAAATCGCGCGACTCAGAAGCGGCTTTACCCATTTCGATGACGCAAATTGCCTCTGTGGGCCGCGTCACAGATCCTGTGATTTGCGCCAAACGTATTGTGCGTCGCTTCGGAAATTTCACCGCGGTTAATCAAACTTCGTTTGATGTGCACCCCGGGGAAATCTTTGGTCTTTTAGGACCTAACGGCGCAGGAAAAACGACAACATTTCGTATGCTCTGCGGCCTTATTGAAGTCACCGAGGGAGAGCTTGAAGTCGCAGGTTGCGATGTTCGTAAGAGTCGCGCGGCTTCTCGGCGCAATCTCGGATATATGTCGCAAAAGTTTGCGCTCTACGGGAACCTCACAAGCCGCGAAAATCTTGAATTCTTCGCGGGAGCCCAAGGGCTTCAAAAAGAGGCGGCTAAAAAGCGCGTTGATGAGCTTTTAAAAGATTTTGACCTTAAAGATAGTGAGAACTGCTCTGCAGGAGATCTTCCTGGCGGCGTAAAGCAACGCCTTGCGATGGCCGCTGCGCTTGTTGCGCGACCAGCACTATTGTTCTTAGACGAACCCACAAGTGGCGCTGATGTCCCAACGCGACGTAGTTTCTGGCGACGTATGACAGAACTAGCGAAAGTCGGCGTGACAATTATTGTCACAACCCACTTTATGGAAGAGGCCGAATACTGCGATAGGCTCATCATTCAGGATGCAGGGAAACTTCTTGCGCTTGGGACTCCCCAAGAGATTCGAAGCGCGTCTTCAACAATGAACGACGCGTTTATCCGCATTGTCGAAAACGCTCGGCGCTTAAACGAAACGAAAAAAGAAGGAGTGGCAAGATGACTTCTCCTTTCTTAAACCACACTGTTGCATTAACCGTCAAAGAGATTCGGCAAATTGTCCGAGATAAGAGCGCTTTTTTACTTGGAATCGTGATGCCTTTGATGCTTATTCTTCTTTTCGGTTACGGCATCACTTTTGATATCCGTGATGTGCGGCTTGCCGTTGCCGATGAAGCTCACACAGAGACATCGCAAGCTTTAACAATTTCTCTATCGCACAATCCCATCTTTAAAGTCAGCGCCGTAAAAACGCGTGCCGAAGGCGAGGCACTTCTCAAAACTTTTGACGTTGAAGGATTGCTTGTCTTTACTCTTAATAATGGAAACCTAAAAGAATCCCTCACAATTAACGGAATCGATGCAACACGCGCCGTGATGGTGGGAAATGCAGTGACCGGAGCGCTTTCTGTTGCTTCACAAAAGTTAGGAACAGCAACAGGCGTCACGGTAATCTCGCGCCTTTGGTTTAACGAAAGCGCAGAAAGTAGACGCTACCTTGTGCCTGGTCTCATGGTCATTGTCCTCACGCTTACGGGAATGATGCTCACGGGTCTGGTGCTTGCGCGCGAG
Source organism: bacterium (assembly GCA_963656505.1). Taxonomy (GTDB): domain Bacteria; phylum Pseudomonadota; class Gammaproteobacteria; order Burkholderiales; family Burkholderiaceae_F; genus Duodenibacillus. Next base: position 9,005 of record CAVKJM010000035.1, on the reverse strand, counting down.
TGGGAACGAGGAACAATGGAGTCTTTATTGGCTACTCCTGCGTCTCCTAGTGCGATTTTGCTATCCAAAACACTTCCCTATCTCTTCTTAGGCTTGATGGGTTGGGGACTGTGTTTACTTGCGGCAGTCTTTCTTTATGAGGTGCCGATTCGCGGAAGCCTTGCTGTGATTGCGGCCGGCTCTTTTCTTTACCTATTAATCGGATTACTTCTAGGTCTTTTTATTTCAGGAAAGACGCGCTCGCAGTTTCTCGCAAGTCAATTCACAGTCCTTGCTGGTTTCTTACCCGCTGTGATTCTTTCCGGCTTTATCTTTGACTTACGAAGTGCTCCCGTGTGGGCCGATATCCTTGCACATTGTTTCCCTCCTGTTTACTACATGGAAATCCTTCGTGTGGGTTTTCTCACTGGCGGCATGGAGTCTCTCCTGATAAGAGACTTCACAGTGCTCGGAATCTATGTCATCGTGCTTTTTATTCTTGCGAAAAAGCAATGCGCTAAGAGGATTCGGCCATGACGATTTTTTCCACTGCTCTTCGCGCGCTTATTCATAAAGAGTTTCTTTCTGTGATGAAAGATCGCACAAGTCGCATGATTCTTGTCGTCCCTGTGATTCTTTACATCATTCTCTTTGGCTATATCGCAAGTTTTAATCTTGAACGCATCCCGTATGCGCTATGCGACTTATCGCACACACAAGAGTCTGCAGCACTTACGCGCGCAATCGAAGGCGGAGGCCTTTTCGATCGCGTGGTAACACTAACCAACACCGCGCAACTTACAAAAGTTCCAGAGACTACCGACGCGTTAATTTCAGTTGTGATTCCCGCTGATTTCGCAAGGCGTTTAGCTGAATCTCGAGAGGCTCCCATCCTTGTCACTGTCGACGGTCGCAACTCCACCACAGCGCAACTTGCAGCGGGGTACCTCGCGAGTATCGCAGCAGAATTTAACGCCAAACGAATAGGCAGCTCCCCAGCGCTTACGATGCGTCTTCTTTATAACGAAAATAACATCACACAGTGGTTTATTTTGCCTGGCCTCATTCTCATGATTGCCATGCTTCAAACAGTGGTGCTATCTGCGCTTTCGATAGCGCGAGAACGAGAACAAGGAACCTATGAGTCGCTTCTCGTTACCCCTGTAACGCCTGGCGAAATTCTCTTTTCCAAAATGCTTGTCCCGTGCGCCGTGGGGTGCTTTCAAAGTGCGCTTATTTTCGCGGCGTGCTTATGGTGGTTTGAGATTCCCTTCGCAGGGCGCCTCCTACAACTTCTTGCTGTCGAACTTATCTTCTTATCTGCCATTGTAGGATTAGGCCTTGCGGTATCGGCCGTCAGTAAATCCATGCAGCAAGCACTCATTGTTGTGATGGTGTTTCTTGTGCCCATGGTCCTTTTAGGTGGCCTATTTACTCCGGTAGAGAATATGCCCGATTGGGTACAGGCTCTCACATGGTTTGACCCTTTGCGCTTTGGTCTAGTTGCCATAAGACGCATTTATCTTGCGGGCATCTCGTGGTCCGATGTGGCGCTTACGATGTGGCCTGCGGCCGCAGCCGCTTGCATCACGCTTCCTGCGGCCTATATTTTCTGCACAAGGCGTCTTTAGTCGCCTCTTAACGCAAGCCTTCTGCCTTTAGTGCGGCAATTGTTTCTTTCACATCGTGCACACGCACAATGTGCGCGCCTTTACGCACAGCGCAAAGGGCAGCAAAAACCGATCCAGCTACACGCTCTTTAGGATTTGTGATGCCTGTCATTTGGCCAATCATGCGCTTACGAGAAACACCGATAAGGATGGGAAAACCTTCGCTATTAAAGTCTTCAAAGTGCTCGAGTAAATCAAGATTTTCTTGCATCGTTTTCCCAAAGCCAAAGCCTGGATCCCAAGCAATTTGATTGCGATTAACTCCCGCTTTGATAAGAGCCTTGCTTTGCGCATCTAAAAAGCCTTCGATGTCTTTAAATAAGAAGCCCGCTCTTACCGCCTCAAAGTGCATTACAACCAAACCCGCGTCGCTTCCTGACACTGCTTCGATTGCACCAACTTCTGTAAACCCACGCACATCATTGATGATGTGAGCGCCTAATTGAATCGCCTCTTTCATCATTTCGGGCTTATAGGTATCCACAGAAACCGTGTAGCCCTCTTTCACTAATGTCTCGAGAACGGGCAACACGCGGCGCGCCTCTTCTTTAAAAGGCACTGGTGCGTAGCCTGGCCTTGTAGACTCGCCACCGATATCAAGAATATCGGCGCCATCCTTGGCAAGTTCTCGCGCAAAGGCAATGGCCTTTTCGTAGGTGGCGTGATCTCCGCCATCGGAAAACGAATCAGGCGTCACATTCACAATGCCCATCACCACGGGCTTTGTTAGGTCAATGGCGCGATCCTTACATTGCCAAACTGTCGGTTTTTGCATGATTAAAAGTGTCCTAAAAGCGTGAAGGCGCCTAACTAGACGCCTTCAAAAACAACTCTTTAATACGAGCCTTAGGCTCCTGCCTGCGGCGTATCGTCTTTCTTTGCTGCCTTGCGACGAGGCTTTTTCGCAGGGGCCTCTTCTGTTGCTTCGGCGGCTTCGGTCTTAGGCTCCTCGGCTTTTTCTTCCATCTGAGAAGGCGCTTTCACTTCAGGAGCTTCAGCCTTTGCCTCAGGAGCCTTCTCTTTTTTCTCAGAGTCGGCTGATTCTGGAGCTTTAGGCTCACGGGGATCTTTTCCAGCCATGATGTCGTTAAGTTGCTCGGCATCGAGCGTTTCCCACTTCAAAAGAGCCGCGGCCATCTTCTCGATCTTGTCGCGATTGTCTTCAATTAATTTACGCGCCAAGTTGTACTGCTCTTCGAGAATTCTGCGGATTTCTGTGTCGACCGCTTGCATGGTCTTCTCAGAAATATGTGTGGTCTTTGTCACCGAGCGACCTAAGAAAACTTCACCTTCGTTTTCCGCGTAGACCATCACGCCCATCTTTTCGCTCATGCCATAGCGCATCACCATGTCGCGAGCCAATTGCGTGGCGCGTTCAAAGTCGTTGCTTGCCCCCGTTGTCATCTGGTGCATAAAGACTTCTTCTGCGATACGACCACCGAAAAGAATCGCAATGCGTGTCATGAGGTACTGCTTATCGTAAGCGTAGCGATCGGTTTCAGGTAGCTGCATCGTAAGGCCTAATGCTCTTCCTCGCGGCACAATGGTGACCTTGTGCACGGGGTCGGACTTGGGCATTAATTTTGCAACGAGCGCGTGACCGGATTCGTGATAGGCCGTGTTGCGACGTTCGTCTTCTGTCATGACCATCGACTTACGTTCCGCACCCATCATGATTTTGTCTTTAGCTAACTCAAAGTCGTGCATCTCAACAACGCGCCCGTTACGGCGCGCGGCAAAAAGCGCGGCTTCGTTAACTAAGTTTGCTAAGTCAGCGCCCGAAAATCCTGGTGTGCCACGCGCGATCAAATCGGCACGCACGTCTGCGCCCAACGGAATTTTTTTCATGTGCACAGCCAAAATCTGTTCGCGACCGCGGATATCGGGTAGCGGCACCACAACTTGTCTATCAAAGCGACCTGGACGCATCAGCGCGGGGTCTAAAACGTCAGGACGGTTTGTCGCTGCCACAACAATGACGTTAGTTCCTGTTTCAAAGCCATCCATTTCAACGAGCATTTGATTCAGTGTCTGCTCACGTTCGTCGTTGCCTCCGCCTAAGCCTGCGCCACGTTGACGACCCACGGCATCGATTTCATCGATAAAGATAATGCAGGGCGCATTTTTCTTTGCGGTCTCAAACATGTCTCTGACGCGAGAGGCACCGACGCCGACGAACATTTCAACGAAGTCAGAGCCTGAAATCGAGAAAAATGGAACGCCAGCTTCGCCAGCAATCGCTTTAGCTAAAAGTGTCTTACCCGTTCCAGGAGAGCCCACAAGCAAAATGCCGCGTGGGATGTGTCCACCTAAGCGCTGGAATTTTGAGGGGTCTTTTAAGAAGTCAACGACTTCTTGCACGTCTTCTTTGGCTTCATCGCACCCAGCAACGTCGGCAAAGCGCACCTTATTGGTCGCTTCATTGAGCATTCTCGCCTTACTCTTACCAAAGGAGAATGGGCCTCCGCCTTTGCCGCCCGTTTGCATCTGACGCATGAAAAAGATCCACACGCCAATTAAGAGAAGCATCGGGAACCAGCTGATGAAAACCTGCTCTAAGAAAGAGGCCTCTTCTTCGGGGCGTCCGTAAACTTGAACGCCGTTTTTGCGAAGGTCTTCAACCATCCACAAGTCACCAGGACTTGTAATCGTGTAGGCGTGACCTTCTGTGGGAGTCACGGTAATTCTTCGACCCTGAACATCGACGCGACGAACCTTGCCAGCCTTGGCATCTTCCATAAATTGCGTATAGCTCGTCTGATCGAGATTGCCGACTACAGGGCGATCACCGCTAAATTGACGGAAAACGGTAAAAAGCACAAAAGCGATTAAACACCAAACCGCTAAGCGCTGAAGCATCCTCTTATCCAAAATCGGGACTCCTTGTCTTTATGATATTTATCGGGTCCACCTTACATGCTGCAAGGGACAATATCGTAGTCTATCCGCTTTAGAGGTATTTCTCTTCGATTTATTTAAGGAAAATACGACGGATTTGTTTGCAAGCGTAACAAGGGATTATTTTCCACGCAAACGGCGAGAAACCACATACATTTCAGCGCTCGTATCGCGGCTTGCCTCTGGTTTTCGTTGCGCGACAGTCATGAAATGTTGCTTTAATGTCGCAATAAATTGCGAGTAACCCGAACCTTGGAAAACTTTAGCGACAAAAACGCCATCTTTTTTAAGGTGTTCAAGGGCAAATTCAAGCGCTAATTCGTTAAGTAATAGGCTTGCTGCCGCATCAGCTGCCGCAATCCCAGACAAATTTGGTGCCATATCGCTTAAAACGACATCGACTTTGTCGCCAGCTAAAACCTCTGACAAGCGATCGGCTACCTCTTGCTCACGAAAGTCACCCTGAATAAACGTCGCATCCTCCACGGGCTCCATCTCAAGAATATCCATGGAAATTAAGCGCCCAGAAAAAACGCCCTTCGCGTCTAGCATTTGGCTTCGTGCAACCTGTGTCCAACTGCCTGGAGCGCTTCCCAAATCCACCACAGTTACGCCCGGGTGAAAAAGGTGCTCTTTTTCGTTTAATTCGAGTAATTTATACGCGGACCGTGCTCGAAATCCATCGGCACGGCTTTTCTTTACAAACGGGTCATTGATGTGCCGCTCAATCCAGGCACGGTTAGAACGCAGTTTTTTGGTCGATTTAGGCATCGTCTTCGCTACAATGTTCGAATCACAATTTTTTCTATAAGCGAAATTATGTCTGAACTTATCTTGCCACGCGATAAAAAGATTGAACTACGCTCTCAGGCGCACCACATTACCTTCTCGGTTCTTGTGGGAGCCTCTGGGTTAACCGATGCGGTTGTAAAAGAAGTCGACCGCGCCTTAGCCTCGCACGGCTTAATTAAGGTCCATGTGGCCGGTGACGATAGAGAAGAACGTAGTGAGTTTTACGCAACGCTTGCCGCTACTCTGAATGCTGCTCGTATTCAAGCAATCGGTAAGACGCTTGTTCTTTATCGGCCCCTTGAGGAAAAAGAAGAAAAGCCTGAAAAGAAGGCCCCTATCCGCAAGAAACGCACCCCAAAAAAGAGAGAAAAGGCACCGACTCGCGCGAAGAAAACGCGCGCCGGGGCAAGAAGCCGCGTCACAAAGAAAAAAGCACTTTCTGACTAGTTGCAATGAAACGTGGTCTTTTACTTTTTGACTTAGATGGGACAATTCTTGATACGGCCCCAGATCTATGTGAGGCCGCAAATTTCTTACGCACGCAATTAGGGTTCGAGCCCTTGCCCTACGAAGCGCTTCGTCCTTATGCGGGTACGGGCGCAAAGGGGCTAGTGAAAGCGACTTTAAATATCGGGCCCGAGGATTCCGATTACCCGAAACTACGAGAAATGTTTTTAGCACACTACGCGACTCACATGACTGTGAAGTCGCAGCCATTTCCCGGAGTTCTCGAAGCCTTAAATACGGTCGCGCAAATGGGATTTTCTTGGGGCATTGTCACCAATAAAGCCATGCGGCTAGCAAAGCCCTTGGTAGAAAAGTTCTTTAAAGAAGTCCCGGCATTCTCCTGCCTTGTCGCAGGAGATACAGCTCCGAAAATGAAGCCAAACCCTGACCCCTTACTTATGGCGCTCGAAATAACGGGATTCACAGCCAATCACGCGCTTTACTTTGGCGATGAAGCGCGCGATATGATCGCTGCCAATGCCGCAGCAATTGCCCCGATTGCCGTGCTCTGGGGTTATGGAAAAACGGTTACAGAGCCCCATGTAACCGCAACAGTTGAACGCGTTTGCGAAATCCCTACGCTTGCCACAAAACTACTTGGCTAAAAGTTAATTTCCCACAAACACATAGCGCTTTAAAGCCTCGAGCTTATCGCGAAGCATTGCGGCCTGCTCAAAATCCAAGTCTTTAGCGCAAGAGAGCATCTTCTTTTCCGTTTCTCGGATGGCCTTCGCGACCGCAACTGGGTCATCGGGATTAACCTCAGTTGAAGCAATGGAGCCAAGGTCTTTTTCGGCTCCAGGCTTATAAACGCCATCGATAATGTCGCGCACTTCTTTGACAACGGTGCGTGGCGTAATGCCGTGCTCTTTGTTGTATGCGGTTTGCTTGGCGCGGCGACGCTCGGTTTCTTCAATTGCGCCTTTCATCGAATCGGTGATGGTATCGGCATAAAGAATCGCTTTGCCGTTTACGTTACGCGCTGCGCGACCAATAGTTTGAATTAAAGAGCGTGTTGAGCGTAAGAACCCTTCTTTATCGGCATCAAGGATGGCAACAAGCGTCACCTCTGGCATGTCGAGGCCTTCACGCAAAAGGTTAATGCCTACAAGCACATCAAAGACGCCTGCTCGAAGGTCACGAATAATCTCGACGCGTTCAACGGTATCCACATCCGAATGTAGATACCGCACTTTAATCTTGTGCTCATCGAGAAAGTTCGTGAGCTCTTCTGCCATCTTCTTAGTTAGCGTCGTGATTAAGACGCGCTCCTTGCGAGCGACGCGTGCGTGAATCTCATCTAAGACATCATCGACTTGGGTGGCAGCAGGACGAACTTCTAACTGAGGGTCAACAAGCCCTGTTGGCCTCACGAGTTGCTCGACAACCTGTGAGCTATGCGTTAACTCGTACTCGGCGGGAGTTGCGGATACAAAAATTGAGCGACGCATCTTGCGCTCGAATTCATCAAAGCGAAGCGGTCGGTTATCCAAAGCCGAGGGGAGTCGAAAGCCGTAATTAACAAGCGTTTCTTTTCGAGAGCGGTCGCCTCTGTACATACCGCGCAATTGCCCGATTAAGACGTGACTTTCATCGAAAAACATCAGCGCATCGCTTGGTAAATAGTCAATTAAGCAAGGAGGGGCTTCACCAGGATTTAACCCCGTTAAGTGGCGCGAGTAGTTTTCGATTCCCTTACAAAAGCCCACTTGATCGAGCATTTCTAAGTCAAAAAGCGTTCGCTGCTGTAAGCGCTGTGCTTCAACGAGTTTTCCTTGATCTTCAAGCTCTTTTGTTCTTTCACGCAACTCAGCCTTAATGGTGTCGATTGCGTGAATGACAATGTTTCTTGGAGTAACGTAATGGCTTGCCGGATACACGACAAAGCGCGGAACCTTTTGAATGATTTTCCCTGTGAGTGGGTCAAATAGAAAAATCCCATCGACCTCATCATCGAAAAGCTCGATTCTTACGGCAACTTCTGAGTGCTCGGCAGGAAAGACATCAATTAAATCACCACGAACACGGAAAGTGCCACGAGAAAACTCCATATCGTTACGCCGATACTGCATCTTCACAAGTTGCGAAACAATGGCAGAACGCTCCTTTGTGTCGCCCTCGCGCAAAATAAGTCGCATCTCTGTGTAGCTTTCTGGTTTTCCAATGCCATAGATCGCTGAAACCGTTGCGACAACAATCGTGTCGCGACGCTCAAGAATACTTTTCGAAGCCGCCAATCGCATCTGCTCAATGTGTTCATTGATTGCCGCGTCCTTTTCGATAAAAAGGTCGCGCGCTGGGACATAGGCCTCAGGCTGATAGTAGTCGTAGTAGCTTACGAAATATTCAACAGCGTTATTCGGGAAAAATTCACGCATCTCCGAGTAAAGCTGCGCGGCAAGCGTCTTATTCGGAGCCATCACTAAAGCGGGGACACCAGTGCGAGCAATGACGTTGGCCATCGTAAAGGTCTTGCCAGAACCTGTGACACCAAGAAGGGTTTGCTTTGCAAGCCCCGCATCGACGCCTTCGGCTAATTTTTCAATGGCTTCTCCCTGATCTCCCGCAGGCTCATAAGGAGCATGCAATTCAAAAGGAGAATGGGCAAACGTAAGAACCTTGGCCATGTGGACTTAAAAACTCCATCCCAACTACGAAAAACGAATCAAAATACTATGCCAAAACACGATACATTTGGCAATAGTTTTCGCCGTGGAAAATCCGATTTGGGCGATACAATGGCGAGTAACGGCGATTGAGTTGATAAACCGACACTATGAGCGATACGACCTTAACTGTTACCTTGCAAGCTGCACGGCGCATTCTTTACGCGAAAGCGCTCGAAGAGTCTGCCTCTTGGGATAAGACTAAGAGTGCGGCTGTGAGCCAAACCATCGCGCGGCGCTTAGGGGAATCGGCTCGAGCTGAAACCTTCTTAAAAGAGCGATCTACGGCAATTTTTGAAGCCGCAGGGATTGCCAATATCGATACCCTCACAAAGGAAAAAGGGCTTTCTTTTGGGCTTTTGGCCTCCCTTGCGTTTCTTATCTCTTTTGCCGCAGGGGCCCTTACCGATAAGCTCACATCAACGTCCTCCTTCATTAACCTCTTGTCGTTTCCGTTTTGGGGCGTGATTGCGTGGAATCTTCTTATCTACCT
>CAVKJM010000034.1:0-12209 GCA_963656505.1 bacterium | reverse complement strand
GATATAGGGAATGTGTAAGGCATCACAGGTTTCTTTTAGGAATCCTGCAATATCGAGCGCCATCTGCTCTCCTTCGAGAACACAGGGACCTGCCATCAGGAAAATCGGTTTATGACCGCCAACTTCAAAATCGCAAAGTTTCACAATGACTCCGAAGATTTAAGGGTTTATCCAAAACCGCAATATTTTAGTCTAAAGAGAGTGCTGATTTTCTCTTCTCACTGATTCTTTTGAAAAATAATGCAACGGCCCGTGTTCGCTAAAGAATAAGTAAAAGCGTTGTTGCAACAGGGAAAACGGCAATCGCTGAATCCAAGCGATCGTAAAAGCCTCCGTGACCAGGTAAGAGTTTTCCCGAGTCTTTGACTCCTGCTTGCCGCTTTAAGTCCGATTCAAAGAGGTCTCCTGCAATCGAGACACTCACAAGAATCAAAATCATGAGAATTCCAGCAAAAGGCCCGACAGCGGTAAGAAGCCGACTTGTAAGAACCATGTCGTGCGGTAAATACATCCACGCAAGTATTGCAGCAGCAAAGGCGCAGCCATAGGCACCAGCGGCTCCTTCCCAACTCTTTTTGGGGCTAATCGCGGGGGCCATCTTATGGCGCCCGAAAGCAATACCAAAGAAATACGCAAAGATATCTGCTACCCACACAATGGCAAAAACCGATAAAACCAAAGGCCAGCCACCTTTGCCCATCAAATAAACCATACTAAGATAAGCCGCTCCCACAAAAAGGAAGGCCATCAGCAAAGAGGTGCTTCGCTTTAAGCGAAACCCGACTTTTCTTGCATTAAAGCATAGCGCCGTGATCGCTAGCCACATGCAAGAAACCAAAAGATTAAGAATTAAAAGAAGGAGCCCTGCGGGGTTAATCGCTTCGTGCGCGATATAGGCCATCGGGCAAAACGCGACGGCTGCCACAATAAGAGAGGCCCCGAAAGAAACCTTTTCGATGCGAAGCCACTCGTAAAGCGTAATGGCAAACGCCACAGAAAGCGCTAGGAGAAAGGCCTCGTTGGATATGTAAAGAGTTCCGACGATAATCGCCAAAAGAACCAAGGCCGTAAGAACGCGCTGCAATAACATCGGTGTTCACTCTCCTTTAATCGGTTTCATTTTGTGCTTTGATTTGCTCGCCCGTTAGGCCAAAGCGCCGCTCGCGACCCGCGTACCACTTTAAAGCCGCATCAAGATCGGCCCGTGCAAAATCGGGCCACAGTCTATCGGTAAACCAAAGCTCGGCGTAAGCGCTTTGCCACAAAATAAAGTTGGAAATGCGCGACTCGCCCCCGGTGCGAATCATTAAATCCACGGGACCTGACTCACGCATGCAAAGGTGCTCTTCAAGCGCCTTGCTTGTTACGGGCGTTGCTTTAAGGGAGGCTTTGGCAGCCGCCTGCGCAATGTCCCAACGGCCACTGTAGTTAGCGCAAACGTTAAGGCGCATGGCAGTTGCGTCTTTTGTGATGGCCTCGGCCTCAACGATAGCATCCTGCAAATCTTTACCAAAGGCTTTTGTGTCGCCAACGACACGAAGGCAAACGCCAGCATCGGCTAAGGGCTTCGCTTCCTTTTTTAGTCCCGAGACAAAAAAGTGCATAAGGGCCGTCACTTCTGCGGCAGGGCGATTCCAATTTTCCGAAGAAAAAGCAAAGACACTTAAATTCGCCAATCCCAACTCGCGGGCGTATGTAATCACACTACGCAATGTTTCCATCCCGCGACGGTGTCCTTCGACGCGCGGCATCAGTCGCTCTTTAGCCCAGCGGCCGTTGCCGTCCATAATGATTGCGATGTGATTGGGTAGCGTATTTGCCATAAGATACGAAAAAGGATTCGCCCTAAGACACGTTTGGCTCGAGCGAATCCATCGACTCCAAATAAAGGTTGACTAGATTGTCATCACTTCTTTTTCTTTATCAGCGACAAGAGCATCGACCTTGGCGATGTAGTTATCGGTTAAGGTCTGAACGTCTTTACTCGACTTCTTTTCTTCGTCTTCGCTGATTTCTTTATCCTTGAGTAAGCGCTTGACGGCATCATTGGCTTCACGGCGCAAATTGCGGATTGCAACCTTCGCGTCTTCGCCATCGCCGCGGACAACCTTTGTGAGTTCCTTACGGCGCTCTTCGGTTAACGCGGGAAGCGGAATACGAATCACGTCGCCATTTGTCGCAGGATTAAGTCCCAAGTCGCTAGCAAGAATCGCCTTTTCGATTACAGGAATCATCTTGCGATCCCAGGGCTGAATCGTAATCGTGCGCGCATCACTTACGCCTAAGTTACCGACCTGCGAAAGCGGCGTCGGTGTTCCGTAGTAATCAACTGTTAAGTGATCGACAAGCCCCGTGGAGGCACGGCCCGTACGCATTTTCTTAAAGTGATCTTCGAGCGTTTCAATCGAACGCTTCATTTTGTATTCGATGTTTTTCTGGATTTCGCTGATCGTAGCCATAGTTTGCTTCTCCAATAAGGCAATAAGGCGTTTACTTAACGCTTTACCCCACACTATACGTGAACTAAGGTACCTTCGTCTTCGCCTAAGACAACGCGACGCAAGGCGCCCTTTTTACGAATTGAGAATACTTTGAGTAAGAGCTTCTGGTCGCGGCACAAGGCAAACGCTGTGGCGTCCATCACTTTGAGGTGCTTGAGCATCGCTTCATCAAAGCTGATTTCTTTATAAAGTGTGGCATCGGGATTCTTTTCTGGGTCATCCGAATAGATACCATCGACTTTTGTCGCCTTTAAAACAATGTCTGCGCCAATTTCTGCGGCGCGAAGAGACGCGGCCGTATCGGTGGTAAAGAAGGGGTTTCCAGTGCCTGCGCCAAAGATGACGACGCGGCCCTTCTTTAAGTGACTTAAGGCTTTACCGCGAATATAGGGTTCTGCAACTTGATCGAGTTTAATGGCGCTTTGCACTCGTGCATCGACGCCTGAATTGCGTAGGGCATCCTGTAGAGCCATCGCATTCATGACCGTCGCGAGCATTCCCATGTAGTCGCCTGTGGCCCGATCCATACCCGTTGAGCCGAGTGCTACACCGCGAAAGATATTGCCGCCTCCGACAACGATACCGAGTTCGACGCCTAAATCAACGACATCCTTAATATCTGAAACTATCTCAGAAAGCGTCTCTCGATTGATCCCGAAGGCGTCATCGCCCATCAGGGACTCACCAGAAAGCTTCAATAGGACGCGTTTGTATTTGGGCTGCTCGGTTTGTGTTGTCATAGATCACTCCTTTTGAAGCCCGAGTCCACAAGACACAAAACTTTTCCCGAGCCTATCTATCGTATTGGAGCGGATTTTAATCAAAAACAAAGTATCTCAAAGGGAAAAAAGAGCGTCCTGCAACAGCGCGTTTCAAAAAAGGCTTGAATCCTTTCACTTGTCAACCGATTTCAGCTTTTATCGAAAAAATGGTGCACCAAATTCGGTAAGAGACGTATCTTCTGTCAACAAAATCGGTCTGACTTTAAAAAATCATTAACTTTTTTTCAGATAGCGTCATTGAAATTGTTGGCTTTTTTGGTTAAAAATCTAAAACTTGAGGATTTATGGAATATATTCCCAAAAAACTTAAGTATTTATGGATTACGAACCCAAAAACAGCATCTTTTAGGCTACAGAAGACACAAATCATAGAAAACGCCCATTACATTTCGCGTCTAGCAGAGAGAAATCTCCTCGATTTCGGGAAAACCTATCGCGCCAAAATTTTGCTTGGTCCTAGACAAGTTGGGAAAACAACCTCGATTCGTGCCTACGAAAGAAACTATCCAGAAAGTCCTGTGACGATTGTCACGCCCGAAGCAATCAACGAACTATACGAATCTGAGAGTGCGCCGCTCGCGCAGTAGAAATCTTTCTCGCAAAGACTTGCATGTAATGGGCGCAAGTCTTGCGAGAAATAAGATTACGTGAAGCTTATCTTTCTGCGAAAAGCTTGAGATTGGCTTTGGCACTTCTTAGAAGCGGAGCAATCTCTTTTTTGAAATCGAGAACTGCGGGAAGTTTCTTTAACGCCTCGTAAAGGGCGCTTGTTCCCTCTTCTGGCAGAACCATCGAAACGCTGGAGAAGAATTTCTTTTTCAGACCCTCTTCCGAAACAGGGTTTCTCGGGTCTCCTAGAGGAATGGCGACGTGTTCACGCAGTGTTTTTCCATCACGAAGAACAACATCCAACGTGGGCTCTTCGTCATCTGCCTGAGACTTATCGACAACAAAGCGAATCTTATCCATCATGCTGACGATTTCGGGATTCTCGCGACACTTAGCCGAGAAAGAGGCCAACGACGCGTTTCCATAAATGATGTCAGCAGAAAGCGAGTACGGAATCGAGAGTTGCGCACGTGTCATCGGAGCTGTTGCCTTGTGTCCGCACATGCCGAAAACAAAAGGATTAATCGTCACGATAAGTTCTGCGATATCGTCTTTTTTAAAGCCGTGCTTAGCTCGCAAGGCATCATAAGCGTCGATTACCGAGTGCGTAGAGCGGCACGAGGCGTGCGGCTTAATCGAAACTCTCCTGATGCGCCAATTCGTTCCAAGCTCTCTTGTGTAGGCTTCGGGCACAGAAGATGTCGGCGCAAAACTATGGTTAAACCCACCCCAAACCTCTTCGAAAATCTGCTCGGGGCCCGTAAAGCCATTTTTAGCTAAAAGAGCACTTAAAACACCACCGTAGGCAGCGTGACCTGCGTGAAGTCTCTTATTCATTGCACCATCGTGCACGCAAGCCCAAAGGCCAGCGGAGAAAGAAGAGGCAATGCCAAGGGCCATCTGAGTCTGATGCACATCTAGCCCTAAGATTTTGGCAGCCGCTGCCGCAGCTCCAAATGGCCCGCAGGTTCCTGTTGAGTGAAAGCCTGCCTTGTTATGCGGCTCATAAGCGCCACAAGCTTCAAGCGGGCGACGCGCTACGTCGTAACCGATAGCAACTGCCGCAATAAAGTCCTTACCAGAAACGGGCTTATCACTAATTTCGCAAGCGGCAATCGCAGCAGGAAGCACAACGGCTCCCGAGTGATCGCACCCGCCCGTATCATCGAGCTCGAAAGCGTGGCTTGCCGTACCGTTAATCAGTGCTGCATCTGGCGCCCAAAGTTTTTCATCTGTGCCCCAAACTGCCGCTTCTTCGCCTTTAGCAACCTTTTGAGGAATGGTTTGACGCAAAATCGCGGCTTCGGCTGAGATTGCACCAGCAACGCCAGCTGCGATTGAATCAACGATATGACCGAGCGTTTTCTCGGCAATTTCTTTGGGGATATCGTCGTAAGTACTTTCTACACAAAACTTCGCCAACGTGAGGCTTTTAAATTCTGACATGATTGCTATCCTTATTAAGCGTCATGCTGGAAAACACTTTCCAGCATGACTCTAGTGCAAATCAGATTAGCAGAAAACGGCGTACAAGAGACATCCGGCTGCCGTACCACTAACAACGTGCACGATGCCCGCAATAATATAGGAGTGGTTCACAACCCAAGAACCCAAATGCGTCGTTCCTGTTCTATCAAAAGAGCAGCAACCAATCTGTGCGCCCCCAGGAATAATGAAGTCACCGCAAACACACGGATAAAGCGCAACAAGGAATAGTGGATCAATTCCAATCGCAGCACCAATAGGCATAAGGGCTACGACGGTTGCGGCTGGGCTCAAAATAATTGCCGAGAAGAAAAAGAGCACGACACCAAACAATAACGGAGTTGACTGAGCCATCGCCTTAAAGAGCGTGATGAACTGCGCATCGTAGGCATCGAAGAATGTGCCCGTAAGCCAAGAAACACCAAAGACTCCCACAACACCAATGAGACCAGCGCGGAAAACGGAGCCATCAGCAAACTTATGACTTGGCACCTTGCAAGCGATAATGATAAAAAGACCGCAAGCAAGCATCACCATCTGAATGAGGCTCGGAATGGGCAAAGTGGAGATCTTTGAACCAACTTGCCAAGTCGGCAAAAGCGACTTGCAAGAACCAAATAAAAGAACCGTAGCCACGCCTAAAGCAAAGACAATCACAGAAAGAAGAACTGTTTTTTCGACTTTGGGCTTAGCCTTTTCTTCTGTCTTTTTTAAATAGAGCTCAGAGAATTCACCATTGGCAACACGACGCTTAAATTCAGGATCGTCTTCTAATTCACAACCTTTCCAGTAAACAGAAAGGCAGGTGCAAAGCGTTGCGAAAATAAAGGCAGGAACTGAGATTGCCAGAATGCCAATCAAAGAAACATCATACGGAGAAAGCGCTGCAACAAGAGCTGCGGTTGCCGCACTCATCGGGCTTGCCACCACAGCAATTCCAGCGGAAATCACCGATGCTGCAATCGGTCTTTCAGGACGAACCTTTGCTTGCGTTGCCACTTCAGCGACGACCGGATAAACAGCAAACGCCACATAAGCCGTACCAACAAACACCACAAAAAGAGAGCAAACAAAAGGCGCGACAAATGTAATCGCTTCTGGTTTTCTTCTAAGCATCCATTCTGCGGCGCGAACCAAGAGGTCTAAACCTCCAGCCCCTTGCAAAATAGACGTGCAAGCGATCACGGCCACAATAATTAAGATTGTTGAAACCGGAGGCGAACTCGGTTTAAGGCCGAAGAAAAGCACTAGGATACAAACCCCGAAGCCACCAGCGGCACCGAGACCCACGCCGCCAAATCGTCCACCAAGGCCGATACAGAAGGCGCAGACCAAGAGCTGCATCCAAAAATTGATATCTGTTTCCATGATAAACCTCGAAAAAAAGTAAAAAAGCCCTTCTAGGGGGCGTACGCCTAAGCGATTCAGCCCCTTAGAAAACAAATATTTGGGTTAGAAAAAGTTTCTAGTCTTTAAAGAAACTTTGCCTCGCGAGCAAGAACATCCTGCGCTTCGCTAAGTTGCTTTCTCACAGCCACTGGCGCTGTTCCACCATAGGATTTGCGAGCTGCAACGCAGGTTTCAAGCTTGATATCGTCGCGAATATCCTCGTCGATTTTGTCTGAGAATTGCTTGTACTCATCGATCGAGAAGTCGTCCAAGCGAAGACCCTTTTTAATGGCGTAGTTGACCATTTGACCAACAATGTGGTGCGCCTCACGGAAAGGAATCCCTTTCTTGGCAAGATAATCGGCTAAGTCTGTGGCGTTGGCATATCCCATATCGGTTGCCTTACGCATCACATCAGAATTGACAGTCATCTTTTCAATCATCGGGGTGAGGATGTTAAGCGAGTCAAGCAAGGTATCGAAGGAATCGAAAATCGTTTCCTTATCTTCAGAGAGGTCCGTATCGTAGGCAAGTGGGATACCCTTTAAAATCGTGAGTATGGCCTGGAGGTTTCCATAGACACGACCGGTTTTCCCGCGAATCTTTTCTGCGATATCGGGGTTTTTCTTTTGCGGCATGATTGAACTTCCCGTGCAGAAATCATCAGAAAGCTCAATAAAGTGGAATTCTTGAGAACTCATCATCACGAGTTCTTCACAAAG
The DNA here is from genome assembly GCA_963656505.1 of bacterium. Taxonomy (GTDB): domain Bacteria; phylum Pseudomonadota; class Gammaproteobacteria; order Burkholderiales; family Burkholderiaceae_F; genus Duodenibacillus. Next base: position 4,721 of record CAVKJM010000034.1, on the reverse strand, counting down.
GCGACTTAGGTGTGCGTAGCACAGAGCGGCCGCGGCATTGAATTCAGCGATGTGGTCGCGATCTGAAACGGAATCAATGGAATTTTGCGTCGGAGCATCAAAGCCCAACTTTTTGGCTGTGAATTCACGATCGATCGGAAAATCGGTTCCTGCAAGAGCTGCTGCTCCAAGCGGACAACGTCCTGCGCGACGGTAAAGATCTTCGAAACGCGTGAAATCGCGCTCGAGCATCCAAAAGAAAGCCATAATCCAGTGCGCAAAGACAATGGGCTGACCTGTTTGCATGTGAGTAAACCCAGGCATGATGACTTCAGTCGTCTCACTTGCCTTCTTGACGATTTCCGACTGCAATTCACGAATAGCCTTAGCGGCATCTTTGCAAGCCTCGCGCGTCCACATCTTCATTGTTGTCGCTGTTTGGTCATTACGACTTCTTCCTGTGTGTAGACGGCCTCCTGCGGGACCAACGATTTCTGTCATGCGTTTTTCGATAGCCATGTGAATGTCTTCGTCAACGACAGAAAAGACAAACTTTCCGTCGCGAATCTCCTCACCGACTTTAGATAAGACGTCGATAATTTTTGTGGCGTCTTCCTTTGGAATAATTCCTTGAGCACCGAGCATCTCAGCATGGGCCTGAGAATTTTGTATATCGAACGGGCAGCAGCGCTGTTCAATCAGAATGGTGGCGTTGAATTTTTCAACGAGTTTGTTTGCAGGCATGTCAAAGCGCCCGCTTCGACTTTTACTTTCGTTTTGGGGCATCGCCCTATCCTCCTTTGTTGAGATATTGTCGACATATTATTCTTTATTGGCGACAATATCAACACTATTGTCGATTTTATACCCGAGTTTTGTTAATAAATAAGGAAAAATGAGAAAAAGTCACTAAAAAAAGCGCTCCCTTCGGAAATCATCTAGCGCCACGTTGAGGAAAACGACAAGGATTTATAAAAATCCTCTTGAGAAATGCTTGAAATTCCATTCTTTTACACTTTTGTATCTGAGTAGAATAAAATGCCGACAAAATTGACATGATTCATTTCTAGCTGGCACTTAAAAACCTCTCTGGTTACATGTGTCTAGAGAGGGAACAAACGTACTATGGCAAACTCCCAAGATGATGCGCTTTTAAGCGATATTCATAACTTTCTGATTACACAAGCTCGCTCAGGCGACAAGATGGATACAGAAACAAAGCTTGCGAAACGATTCCAAGTTTCGCGCTATCGCGTGCGTCTCGTTTTAGACAAACTCTCGCAAATGGGCGTTCTTTCTCGCGCCCAAAAGCGCGGTATGAGTCTTGACAAAGTCTCCCCTGAGAAACTCGCTGATAACTTCACTACGCAACTGACACTCGCAGACTTTGATTTGCGGGAGTTTCTAGAAGCCCGCATTGCCCTAGCCAATGAAATTGCTCCTCTCGTTGTAATGCGAGCAACTCCCGCTTGTATTGGCAAACTTGCCGATCTTGTGAGCCAAATGCAAGGGGCTGCCGACGTTAAAAGCGCTGTACTGACGTTTCATATGCAGTTTCAAGAGGCTTTATTTGCCGCTTCAGGAAATCGCGTGCTCGAGGTTTATGCCCTTGCCCTCAATCGAGCTTGGAGGGGCTTCATCGATGACATTGGAGAGCCTGATGCGCGGATGATTGAAACCCTACTCGATGCCGATAGAGAAGTACTTAAATCACTGCGAATTGGCGACGCAAGACGGCTAGCAGAAACGATGAGCCGCGCCTTGCGTGAAGAGATGTTGCATCTTATTGAGCATTGACAAAACAAGCCACTTGGCGGAAAATTCGCCCAATTTGTCGACAATTCTTTATTTCATTTCCAAATAAATACTAAAAAGTAGATGCGGTTTGTCGATACCGCTCAAAGGAGATTTTTTTCATGGATGCCATGTTCTGGATGCAACTAGCAGTCGTTATGGTCTGCGTTGGCGTTGGAGGAAGACTCGGAGGCGTAGGTCTTGGCGCAGCTGGCGGCCTTGGTGTTTGTATTCTTGTTTTAGGTCTTGGATGCGTTCCTGGCGACCCCCCGACTTCGGTGCTTTTAATTATTGTCGCCGTCATTGCCTGCACCTCAATCTTGCAGGGCACGGGAGGCCTTGATCTTTTGGTGCATTGGGCAGAAAAACTTCTACGCTTTTATCCACGCGCCATTGTGATTACGGGTCCGATCGTCTGCGGATTCTTCGTGATTTTAGTGGGAACCTCCTATGTTGCCTTTGCGATTTATCCCGTGATTGCTGAAGTTGCTGCTAGCGTTAAGGTGCGTCCTGAAAGAGCGGTTTCGGCTTCTGTGATTTGCGCAGGTATCGGTGTGATGGCCTCTCCGATGTCGGCTGCGATGGCCGCGATGGTCGGCGTCATGGCCGGTTACGACTTTACGCTACTACAGATCTTGGCCGTCACAATTCCGACCTACTTTATCGCAACGCTCGCTGCCTCGCTTAGCGTCTATTGGCGTGGCACACCGCTTGAGGATGATCCTGAATTTAAGCGTCGCGTCGCTAACGGTGAATTTACAGAACTCGCCAACTACACAAATACGAAGACGTTTACCGCTGAACCTTATGCCAAACGCGCTATCGCGATTTTCTTAATTGGTATTGCGGTTTCCATTGCCGTAGCTTCAATCCCAGAATTGCGTCCGACATTTATCGTTAAGGGCGTCAAAAAGATTCTCTCCGTACCGAACATCATCCAGATGGTAATGCTCGCTACTGGGTGCTTCATTATTCTTTTATGCAAACTTCCGCCTTATAAGTTTGCCAATGGCTCAGTTTTCCGCTCTGGTCTTATCGGCGTTGTTGGTGTCTTTGGTATCGCGTGGTGTACGAACACGTTCTTTGATGTCAATACGTCAGTTCTTACGGCGTTCTTCTCTGGGATTGCCAATGACTATCCGTTCTTATATTGCGTGATTGCTTTCTTTATTAGCTCGATTGTCTTCTCACCCACAGTCTCAACAACGATCATGATTCCTTTGGGATTGAAGTTCGGTTTCCCACCTGAATTTTTGATTGGAACATGGGCCTGCTGCTACGGTGACTTTATTGTCCCAGGCGGCGCACAAATCGGTTGCACTGCCTTTGACAGAACTGGCACAACGCGCTTAGGCACCTTTGTGGTGAACCACTCTTACTTGCGTCCTGGCGTAGTCTTCGTTGTCGTGGGAACGATTGTTGGCTACTTCATTAGCAAGATCGTTTTGTAATTCACGCCAATTCGTAAAATGATTCGAGGCTTGTAAGGTAACTCTTGCAAGCCTCTTTCTTTAGCCCTCAAGGAAAACAAACGGCGGCCCCAATTTACGGGAAACCGCCGTTAATTCGACTTAAACGAAAAGCGCTTATGAATTACGCTTTCGCTGCTGCCTGTTGCGCAGCAACTTCAGCTGCGAAGTCTTCGTTACGCTTGGCCAATCCTTCGCCCACAACATAAAGAGCGAAGCCAGCGACCTGAGCGCCCTTATTCTTAAGGAGCTGTCCAACTGTGACCTTGTCATCCTTAACGAAGGGTTGATTAAGAAGCGTGACTTCCTTTAAGAACTTCTGCACGGAACCTTCGGCAATCTTCTCAAGGATTGCTTCGGGCTTACCAGCTTCACGGGCCTTTTCAAGAGCAACGCGACGTTCTGTCTCGATTAAAGCGGCATCGATGCCGTCCTTATCAAGAGCCTTGGGCTTAGAAGCGGCAATGTGCATCGCAACATCGTGCGCGACTTCATCGTCACCACCAACGACGTCAACGAGAGCACCGATCTTCGAGCCACCGTGCACGTACTGGTGAACCTTACCCTTGGCTTCGATTAAAGCGAAGCGACGGAAAGACATGTTTTCACCAATCTTACCGACGAGGTCTTTGCGGACCTGTTCAAGAGTTTTACCGTTGAGATCTAAAGCGAGAAGCGCATCGATATCCGCAGGCTTCTTTTCAGCAACCAAACGCACGGCGTCAGCGGCCATCTGCTGGAATTCGGGGTTCTTCGCAACGAAGTCTGTTTCCGAATTGAGTTCAAGGATGGCACCAGTCTTGCCATCTTCGCTAATGTAAACAGCAACGATGCCTTCGGCCGTGATGCGAGAGGCGGCCTTCGTAGCCTTGTTGCCTAACTTCACACGCAAAATCTCTTCGGCCTTTGCGGCGTCACCTTCGGCCTCTGTGAGAGCCTTCTTGCACTCCATCATGGGAGCATCCGTCTTTTCACGCAATGCCTTAACCATAGCGGCGGTAATAACAGCCATATTTCACTCCTAAAGTGTCCCGCAGTTATCAAGAAAACAAAACTGCGGAGGTTGTAACGAATGCCCGAAAGTTGTGACTTTCGGGCGCAAGGATTAGTTATTGAGCAGGGGTCTCTTCAACGAACTCTTCGGCGGGCTTGTCGCCAGTAGCGGCGTCTTCTTTACCCGCTAAAACGGCATCAGCGATACCGCCAGCGTAGATGGCAACGGCTTTGCCAGAGTCGTCATTGCCAGGGATCACAATGTCAACGCCTTCGGGGCTGTGGTTTGTATCCACAACGGCGATAACAGGAATACCAAGCTTGTTGGCTTCCTTAATAGCGTTCTTATGAAAACCGACGTCAACAACAAAGAGTGCATCCGGAAGACTTGTCATCTCCTTGATGCCACCGATGGACTTGTTGAGCTTTTCGACTTCGCGACCGAAATCAAGAGCTTCTTTCTTGCTCATCTTTTCAACGCCACCG
>CAVKJM010000033.1:0-12662 GCA_963656505.1 bacterium | reverse complement strand
TGCGCTTTTTGTGACATCGGTTGCGATTTGGCGCGCACTAAAAGAAAAGCTCTCTATTGCTCCTTCTTATTTTGCTGGTCACAGTCTTGGCGAGTACGCTGCCTACGTTGCAAGCGGAGCTATCGGTTTTGAAGATGCCTTACGGCTTGTTCAATACCGAGCGCAACGGATGCAAGAGATTGGAGATAAAAACCCTGGGGGCATGGCTGCTATCATTGGTTTGGATAGTGAGGCGATTAGTACTCTTTGTAAAGAGGTTAAGGCTGAAGGCTTTGTTACACCAGCGAACTTTAATTCGCCACAGCAAACGGTGATTGCAGGGACCTCTGAGGCCTTATCTGAAGCCAAAGCCCTTGCAAAAGAAAAGGGCGCACGTCTTATTGTTGATCTTACGGTAGCGGCTCCTTTTCATACGGCAATATTTGAGCCTGTCGCACTTGGCTTAAAAGAAAAACTTCAAGCGACCGATATTGCTTTGGGAAAAACACCCGTTGTTGCCAATATTGATGCGGCAATTCACGCTGATAAAGAAAGCCTCATTGAGTCTCTTGCCAATCAAGTCTCGCACCCAGTTGAGTGGTCTAAGACCCAACTTTTCTTACAGGCCGAAGGCGTAGACACTCTTATTGAGTGTGGACCAGGAAGGACGCTTACGGGGCTTGCCAAACGGACGATGAAAGCCGTTAAACTCATGAATTGCTCAAGCGTTGAGTCAATCGAAAACATCGCTTCTAATCTTAAATAAGGAGCCGCAAAATGACGACCTTTTCAGATACTGCCTTTGCTTCTCGCGTGGTTCTCGTGACAGGTGCAAGTCGCGGCATTGGTAAGGCTACTGCAACGCTCTTTGCCTCTCTTGGTGCCAAAGTCTATGGCACAGCGACATCGGAAAAGGGCGCTCAAGCGATTAGCGAATACCTTGGCGCTTCAGGTTGCGGCCTCGTGTTAGACGTCACAGATAAAGAAGCTGCTCAAAAACTTATCGACGAGATTATTGCTAAAGACGGGAAAATCGACATCCTCGTTAATAACGCAGGCATTACGCGTGATGCTCTGAGCATGCGCTTGACAGATGAAAATTGGGATGCCGTCTTAGAAGCCGATTTAACGGGAGCCTTCCGATTGGTTCGCGCCGTATTAAAACCCATGATGCGGGCTCGTTACGGAAGAATTGTGAGTGTCGCATCCGTCGTGGGCGCCGTTGGTAACCCAGGGCAAGCCAATTATGCAGCGGCAAAAGCCGGTCTCATTGCGATGAGCAAATCCGTTGCAAGAGAAGTGGCCGCACGAAACATTACCGTTAATTGCGTTGCTCCTGGCTTTATCGATACCGATATGACTAAGACAATTCCTGAGAATATGCGCGCAGCTTTAATGGCGCAGATTCCTGCTGGTCGCTTAGGAAATCCTGAGGATGTTGCTAACGCCATTGTCTATCTTGCGAGCGATGCGGCAGGCTACATTACAGGCACCGTACTTCATACAAATGGGGGATTGTTCACGGGTTAGACGCTTAGCAGTAAAAAACCTTGATACAATCCCATAAAATTTCGAACGGACACGGATTGAGTCCGTTTATTTGATACTTTATTTCGGAGTTTATAAATGGACGAGTTGGAACAAAAAGTCAAGAAAATCATCGCCGAACAGCTCGGTAAAGATGTTGCTGACATCAAGAACGAAGCCTCATTCATCGAAGACCTTGGCGCAGACAGTTTGGATACAGTCGAACTCGTTATGGCTCTTGAGGATTCCTTCAAGATTCAGATTCCTGATGAACAGCAGGAAAACCTTCGCACCGTTCAGCAAGCCATCGATTTCATCCGCGGCAACCAGAAGGCCTAGGATTTTTGCGCATTTCGTAACTCACACGAAGGGCCTTTAGAATTTAAGGGCCCTTTGTTGATTTATTTTTTTGATTTCTAGGTAAGCATGCGTCGCGTTGTCGTCACAGGCCTCGGTCTTGTAAGCCCGCTCGGAAACTCTGTTAAAGAGAGTTGGTCTGCTTTATTAGCAGGAGCTTCTGGCATTACGTCCATTACTGCTTTTGATGCAAGCGCTTTTAATTGCAGGATTGCCGGAGAAGTCAAAAATTTCGATGCCGCAGCCGTTTTAGGAATCAAGGATGCAAGGCGCTTCGAGCGCTTCACGGCCTTTGGTGTTGCAGTGGCTTTTGCTGCACTCGATGATGCAGGGTTAACCTTTGAAGAAAACGACCCAGAAGCTGAGCGCGCTGGGTGTCTGATGAGTTCAGGGATCGGCGGCATTCACACCAAGTGCCACGATTACGCTGAGTACCTCACAGGGGGACCCCGCAAGTTTTCTCCTTTTGTTGTCCCCGTGTCGATTATTAATTCGACAAATGGAAAGCTCTCGATTGCTCGTCATTTAAAGGGACCAAATCTCGCTATAGGGACTGCATGTGCTTCAGGTCTTCACTCGATTGGTGAAGCGGCTTGGATCATCGCGCGAGACGATGCAGATGTGATGGTCGCAGGCGGGTCTGAAAGCGCCATACACCCAGCAGGCATTGCTGGATTCGATAACATCCACGCCTTATCGCGTCGCAATGATGCCCCTAAGAAAGCCTCTCGGCCCTTTGATAAGGATCGCGATGGTTTTGTCTTAGGTGAGGGGGCAGGCGCCGTGGTTCTAGAAGAGTACGAGCACGCCGTGCGTCGTGGCGCCCATATCTATTGCGAGATTGTGGGCTATGGGTTAAACGCCGATGCCTATCACTTTACGGCTCCAGCCAAAGACGGCGCAGTGCGCTGCATGAAACTAGCGTTAAAGCACGCAGGGGTTACTTCTGATGCCATCGACTTTATTAATGCGCACGGCACATCAACCCCCATTGGAGACGCTAGTGAAGCAGGGGCCATTCGTGAAGTCTTTGGCGACTTTACCGATAAGTTACTTGTCACGTCCACAAAAGGCGCCACAGGTCACGCCCTAGGGGGCGCAGGTGGCATGGAAGCGGTCTTTACCGTTCTTTCGATTCAAGATCAGATCGTTCCCCCGACACTAAATCTCGAAAACCAAGATCCGGCTTGCCCAATTCAAGTTTGCGCAGGCGCAGCGCAAAAGCACGCCATTCGCTATGCGATGAAAAATAACTTTGGGTTTGGTGGAACGAACGCAAGCGTGATCTTTAAGGCGCTTGACTAATCGAATTTAGAACCAACCTAAGCTTGGTCCCTCAAGACGCTCAACACAGCGAAAGACGATTTCGCCTTCATAACCCTTTTCTTTCGCGCGAGTTTCAGCATCGATTGGCATCATGCCAAGGCGCTTTTTCGTGCAAAAGTCTTTAGCGCGTTCCATCTGACGGTCACGAAATCGTGCATAGGTGCTTGACCACGGCTCATAAAGGTAAAGCTTATATTCATTCGCAGCAAGGGTTGTCACTTTCTCTTCGGATTTACCGTAAGAGGCGCATCCAGCGAGAAGGGCTGTAGCTAAAGTCAGTGTCAATAATTTGAGGGCAATAGTTTTCTTTTGCATCGTCGTATTCAAAATGGTTTCAGTTTTCGGTTTCAGTATAAAGTTTATAAGGGACTGAAAAATGGATTAAACCTATTTTCTCATAGCTTCGCGAATCGCGCTTAAAAGTTTTTTCTTCAGAAGCATCAGTCAAGCTATAAAAGCCCATCTTTTTTCCAGCACGCTCACAGATAATGGGAACTTCTTTTGCGTTTGTATCGAGCGCATAAGAAAACCTTGCATCAGAAAACGCATCCTTAAGACTTAGATAAAGGGCGTTAATCGCAAAAAACTTCAACGCTTTCTTATCAGTAAAGTCTGTTCTCGTAAGCCAAAGAGCTAAGCCTGGCGCCTTCCAGAATAACTTCTTACGCCTAACAATCCGACGCTTTCCAACTTTTAATACCGGGGAAATTAAATCAATGATGCCAAGCCGCTCTAAAAGAGACGACCAGCGTCTTGAGGTTGCTTGACTTACCGCTGCTGCTTTTCCAACTTCAGTCCAATTCACGGGACGTCCTGTGTAGCGAGCCGCTTCACGTAAGAAATCAAACAAGCGACTTTCTTCACGGATCTTAAGACCCGTAAGAAGAGTTTCTGCGTAAAAGGCTTTAAACCATCCCTCCCAATAAGTCGCAGGATTTGCGCCTTCTGGCGCGCCGCTTAAACTCAAAGCCTTTTCAATCGGAAGCGTGCGGAATGTAAATTCTCCGCCAAAGCTTTCAGAAGTTTCGTCGATTTGAAAACTTACGGCTCGCGCGAGAGCCTCACGATCAATAGCAACAGCAATTCCAAATTCCTGCGCCTTTTGCCGTAATTCTTTAAGTACGGATTCTCCAAAAAGACCAGAAACGATAAGTGTTTTATCGGCGTGAGTTTTTAAATAGCTAAGGGCTTTCAGTAAAAGAGCAGGGCGTAGATGCGCGGCTTCAATGACGTTGGGCGCACCATATAAAGCGAAGAACTCATCAGGACTTGCATCAAAAAGGCGCGAGACGTGAATGTTTTTAAGGCTTGCAGCACTCGCACTTGTCGACTCATTGAAAATCGATTCACGAACGCGACAAATCAGTTGCGCTTCACTTGGCATCATGCGTTAACTCCAAGCGCCTAGCGCGGTACTGTCTTAAGTAATCGGCTAAGAATAGATAACCGATTGCTTGCACAGTAAGTAAAGTTACAGCTCCAAAAACATCCCCCAAAGCTGCACCATTTTGGCTTACGGCAATCATCGCTTCAACCCCAGGGCTTGTTGGTAAAAAGACGCGAGCAACGTGCGCCAAGGGACCAAAGCCCACAATCGGATAAATCGCTCCCGACAAAAACACAGCCGGAGCTGAAATAAGAACCAAGCACTGCGCAATGTAAGCGTTCGAGGCCAATAGAAGTGTTACCACGGTTCCTAAAGAGACGGCAGCGACAAGCATCAAAATCATGATGCCTAGGGTTCCTACGAAATTTTCCATCGTCGGAAAATCAAAGAGCGAAAAGACTAAGCCCTCTGCATAACAGAACCAGATAAGTCCAAAAAGAATAAAGCCCGTAAGCGTCATGAAAAAATCACGCCGCTTAGTCAATAGATTTTGCGTAAAGGTATCGATCGATTTATTGGCAAGCCAACCACCAAGCGTCATCCCAACGCACATAAATAAAACGGCTTGCAAGATAACGGGGCCTACGACAGGAACGGTATAGCTTGCGTAGCCAGAGATTGAATTAAAGAGGTTTTGATCGACAAGACTCACGGGGGGCTTAGAAAGTGCCTTAATCCGTGACATAGGAGTTCCCGATCGATTTAAATTCATCGCAAGCGGAACTTTGGCTTCATTCATCGTTACAGCTAAAACCGCAGCCTGTACAGCACGAGCCTTTACTGTGTAAAAGCCATTGACGGTCACGGCTAGAGTGACGTGCTTCCCAGCTAAAACGTTCTTTTCAAAATCCACTGGGATTTCGATAACAGCACTCACGTCCTCAAGTCGGTATAAATCAAAGGTTTTTGCGGGATCGGCGTCAATGGCTTTAACTTTGAGTGTCGGGTGGCTCTTTAATTGATTGATTAAATCGCGCGATGTACTCGTTCGATCTAAATCGGTGATTGCTGTGGCGATTCCTGTGACGCTCTGGTGCATATAGGGCCACGCGTAAAAGCAGCAGTAAAAGGCAATCGCAAAAATAAAGATAATGCAGGTTTGCGCTGAGAAGATGCCGCGCCTTACACCTTCAAAGATTCTCGCAATAAGACCTACTGGTTCAGGGCTTTCAATGGGCTTTTCTTCGATGCCTTCCTTCTTTATCCAGCCAGCGACTCTCTTTGGGAAAACGTAAAGCCCGACAAACAATGGGATTAACACAAAAAGCGATTGAACTGCCAATAGCCACAAAGAGTGCGATAGGGGAGAACCCAATACCCATTCACAGGATTCAATGCGTAAAAACCACGTTAAAGGAAGTATGAGAGCAAAGATATTGGCAGCCAAATCCATTGAGTCTAAGGGATAAGAGAACCCTGTGAAGGGAAGAATTGGCGCACAAAAGCCAATTGCCACGGACATCGCAATAATCCAGTGCGGTGAGCAAGCAACGAAAGCCAAGGCAAAGGAGGCCATCGAAAAGATCAGCAATAGCGCGCCTGCTGCCCAAATAAGAGTACTTCCTACGGGCGTATAGCCCATGTATCCAGCAAACCACGCAACATAAGCCAAGGCAGCAAAACTATAAAAAGCCATCCACGGTAGGCTCTTACCGATAAGTTTTGCGACAATTGATGTCCCTTCCTCAAAATAGGTTTTGCAACGCTTTTCTCGCCACTCGCGCGCATAGACACCGACCATGGTCAAAATAACGCTTAAAGCGAAAACGCAAGGGATAAGAGAACTCAGCAAAAATGGCGAGTAGTTATAGGTGGGATTGCCTGGAACAAAGATGTCGGCTTCTAGTGTGTGAAAGGCCGCGTCACTACCTTTTAAGCTACCTCCCGTGCCGCTTAAATACGGCTTCATAATTTCCTGAAACTTCGCATTAAGCGCCGATTTGATATCGACCTCTAAGGTTGTAGCGATAGCGTAATAGCTTTTTGCGAAACTTAATTCAATCGCGCTTTCCCCGGTGCGAGAAACAAGGTGTGAACTCCATTCGAAAGGAATACGGACACTAGCGTAAACCTTACCCGCTCGCATCGCGCGTAGCGCCTCTTGATCGGTTTCAAAGCGCTCAACTTTAACGCTCGGTAAGCTTTCAAGTGTTAGGACGATTTCTCGGCTAATCGTGGTGCGGTCTAAATCGATGACTGCGACAGGAAGCGAGCGCATTAAGCCACTAGCGAAAATTGAAACCAAGACACAGATGAGAAATAGTGGCCAAAGAATTCCCGTAAAGATTAGCGAGGGACAAGCGAGTACCTCCCGAATCTCAGTTCGGGCCGCATTACGGATTTCTGAAAGGCTTACCATCGCTTAAAAAATTCGGTCTAGCGCTTCACAAGTACGCTCATTCCTGGGCGCAATCCCTCAACGGGAGAGAGAGGTCGCGCTCTCACTTCAAAGGTGCGCATATCGTAGCCACTTGATTGCTTTGTTGAGCGCCAGGTGGCGTAGTCGGCGCGTGGGCTAATGTAGTAAATCTGAAATTCCACGGCCTTATCCGCAAGAGCCGGAATCGTGGCACTTAGTTTCGCGCCCATCTTAATTTGTTGCATCTCGTCTTCGCGGATATTAAAAATTGCCCATTGATCGTTTAGGTCAATTAATGTGACTAGAGGGAAACCTGCACCCGTAACTTCTCCAGCTTCAAGAACAATGCGGGAGACTTCGCCAGCTCTTGGGGCACGCACTTTCGCTTCGTTGGCTAGGCTCTGCACTTCAGCAACGCCTTCTTTGGCTTGGCTCGCAAGAGCGGCTGCCGCAACCTTTTCATCGGCACGAGCCCCAGTTACTGCCATGTCGTACTGGCTTTTGGCGGCAAGCTCGGCATTGGTGGCATTATCAAAAGCGGCGCGCGCTTCATCGTGCTTTTGCGCTGAAACTAAGCCTTCTTTAAATAGGGAATCGACGCGCGCAAAACTCTTTTTGGCTAATGTGGCTTGCGCTTTGGCTCTCTTATATTGAGCTTTTGCCGCTTCGATTTGTTCGCTGCGAGCTCCATCGTTTACTAAGCGAGACTTCGCTTGCGCCGCCTCACTTTGCGCTTTGACTTGCCCGAGTTTGGCGTTAATTTCAGGAGTTGCAATTTCCAAAAGAACATCATCGGCTTTAACCGTATCGCCCTCTTTAACGAGAACTTTATCGATACGACCAGAAATCTTTGCCGCAACATTAATCACACGTGCTTCCATTTGCCCCTGAAAAGGAGGCAACGTCGGGTGAGATGCAATCCAAAGGCCGTAAAGCACAAAGGCAATGGCAATAAAAAGGAGAGCCAAAAGTATTTTTTTAATACGTGGAGTCAAACTCATAATTAATTCTCAACGAAATTATCTTTACGACTTAAGGAAGCTAAAAACTCATCGGGACTTCCGCAAACGGCATTCAAGCTTGCCCAAGAAACAACGAATTGATAAGCAGAGACGCGACGCGCGATTTCTGATGCCAAAAGTTGTGTGCGAGCTTCATTTAATTCGGTTGCCGTGCATAGACCCTCTTCAAAGGCACGTTTGCGAAGTCGAAGGTTTTCTCGCGCTGTCTCAAGAGTAGAAAGCGTTAATTGGTACTGATCTTGCGTTTGTAGCGTTCTTAAGTACGCGGTTTCAACAGCTTGCTCAATCTGGTTTTGCGCTTCTTGAATTCCAGAACTCGCTTTATTAACGAGAGCGCGAGCCGCAGCCATGCTTTCGCTTCGGTCCTTGTTGTCCCAAAGAGTAATCTTGACACCGATTCCTGCAACCCAATCGGGCTCTGTCATCGATAGATAATGCTTAATGGCGTTACCCTGCGCAAAGGCATAGACCTGAGGCGCCCACGCGGCTTTCGCCGCCTTTAATCCGGCTTCAGCTTGTGTGCGTTTCGCTCTTACAGCTCTGAGAATGGGATTTCCCATCGCAGCCTTCGTTTGCCACTGCTGAATTGTTCCAATGGGGCCTGCGATCACGAAAAGGGGCGTAGCAAGTTTTCCAAGAGAATCTTCCCGTAAGAGACGTTTTAATTCGCCTTCGGCGATACGGGTATCGGTTTCGCTCGCAATGAGTTCTCGGGCTGCTTTATCGCGATTAACGCCAACGGCCATGTTTTCTAAGCGGCTAATCGATCCCGTTTCAGATAACCGTTTGGCGCGATGCACTTCTTCGTCTTGTTGACTGAGCATCGAGCGTCTGAGATTTTCCACAGATCTTGCTAACTGAACACCAAAATACTTTTGCGTCAGTGTCACATCAAGCTGATTGCGTGTGGCGCTTTCATCTTCCAAAGCCTCTGCTGCCGCTGCTTGCGCTGCAGCAATCTTGGCACTAATGGCGCCCCCTGTATAAATCGGTAGTTCAACACTTCCAATCAAACGAGGGCCATACAAATCCTGAGAAAAGGTCAAGGGAACCGATAAGGAGCCAAGCGCTCCTAGGGGGATTTGTTTTGTCCCTAAATCAACTTCTTTTTGTCCCCAAAGGTGTTTGAATTCAGCTGTAACTTTGGGCCCGTGTAGGCTCTTGAAACTTTCTGCTTCGTGCTCGCGATGTGCTCTTTCAGAAGCACTCATCTTCACAGTATCACTTCTTTCGTGCGCAAGGGCTCTGGCCTCTGAAAAATCAAGCGTCGCCACTTGCGCAAAACTACTCGAAGAAGCCAAAGAAAGAAGGACAGAAAAAGCAATCAACTTTCGATTAAACATGGGTGTTGCATATCTCGTAAGAATTTCTCGAAATTCTATCGAAAGCAACTGCATCTGAGGAAAGGAAAAGAAAGAGAAAAGATAAGGCAGCGGCTAAGTTGACGAAATGGTTTGACCGCTGTAAAGTACGCTCGCAAGCCACGAACAAGGGAGCAATCCCCTGTCCGTGAAGATTAGCTAAAATCTAGCGTCGTCTTTTCTTGCGAAAATCAACGAAGACTTTAAGCGAGATGCAGATACAAATTGCCACTGGCAAAAGTTCCACATCTAGCGAAAAGTTCGCTAATATTTCGGAAGAGAGAAATGTTATCGAGATTGTCATTTCCTCGTCCTGCGAAACCCAAGTTAGCAGCTTGGGTTTCTTCGTTAGTGCTTTCTAGAAAACACCAACTATCCATGTGCCCACGTGAATTCTTTACAGGCGGCCCCGTATTTGGGCACACTGAGAAATTCTATGTAGAACGTGTTGTCTTTAAAGAGAAGGTTATTTTCCAAAACAGGAAGGGGCGGTTCAGAGGCAAAGGGCAGAGGGATTTCTCCCTCTGCCAATAGCTAGGATTCCTAACTATTTATCGTTACATCTTAAGAAGGTGTTTCGCTACGATGATGACAAAAATTGCCAAGGGCAACTGCGTCACATCTAGCGAGAAATCTGATAAGATGTGAAACGAGATGAGAGTTAGATGCATAACCCTATCTCCTTTAAAAGCTCGGGCTGCGGACCTGAGCTTTTTTTTGTTACTGCTAAAAGTTAGCAGTACCTATTCGTGCGCCCGCATGAATTATTTTCAAATCATGATGCATTTGCGGCCCGCGCACGGAAAAAGCGAGATTGTTGCGCACTAACACTCATCGTATACGCCTCTGAACAATACGAGTATACATATCTATTTTCCGTTGTTAGAGGTTTATAACATTGAGGCAATCTGCGTAAACGTCTGCACACACAAGTGTTACGCAGAAACTGCTGCGTTAGAACTACGAAAGACATTTTTCATCGTAGCAGGCATGAGAGTTTTCCCACAGTAATTTAGACATTTATTTTTGAACCATTTTTGGACCAATTTTGGACACTTTGGACCCATTTTGGACACAAAAATGCGGTTTCGTCTGAACTTTGGTAAGAGTTGAAAGCAATAAAAAACCCTGTCAAAACAGGGCTTAAGTAGCATGTTGCCTTTTTTTGAAAATTGCGCTGTGGTGCCCGGGATGGGAATCGAACCCATATGCTTGTTAAGCTGCGGATTTTAAGTCCGCTACGTCTACCTATTTCGTCACCCGGGCCACGTGCGACGGTCGCACATTCTACACGAGCAAAGTAAAAGCGTTAAAGCCAAATGTATCTTTTTTTGAAACTCTCTTTGTAAATTCAATAAAGCTACGAAGATCCCTTTAGTTTTTAGGTGTTTTCTTAGAGTTCCTCAACGATGATTCGCAAAGCATGAGGTAACGTCTTTAAATCAATATTGGAATACGAAAAGAGAAATTCGTGTTCTCTTGGCGCACTCTCAGAAACGTAATAAGAGGAAAGGGGCTTTAAGCGCACTCCGCGACTTAGTAACAACGCTTCAAGCTCTGCGTCTTTCTTTTGAGTTTTTAATTCAATGACAAAATGAAGCCCTGAGTGGTTCTCTTTTACCTTGCAGTAAGGGGAAAGGGGGCTTTTGGCAATCGCCTCTAACACTGCCGCGCGTTGCTTAGCGTAGTGGGCTCTCATCCGATTTAAGTGCTTTTCAAAGAATCCCTCGTCGATAAACTTGGCGACCGCCAATTGCTCGAAATTTGAAACCGTACTCGCGTAAAAACCCAAATGCTCATGAAACCGCCCCAATAAAGAAAGCGGAAGCACCATATAAGCCAGTCTTACGGCAGAAGCGAGCGTCTTAGAAAACGTATTCATGTAAATAACGCGCTCTTCTGTGTCAATCGAATAAAGCGCAGGAATAGGGCGCCCAACAAGGCGAAATTCACTGTCGTAATCGTCTTCGATAATAAAGCGATTGGGTTCTTCGCTAGCCCAAGCCAAAAGTTCGTAGCGCCTAGCCGCGGGCATATTGATGCCCGTGGGAAAGTGATGCGTGGGACTGACATGCACAATCGAGGCATTACTGTCGCGCAATTGCGCCACATTAATTCCAGAATCGTCTAGGCCTGCGAACGTTGTCTTCGCTCCGTGACTATCGTAAACGCGTTCAATTGTTCGAAAGCCAGGATTTTCTATGCAATAAAGTTTCTCGCGCCCTAAAAGTTCAATAATGAGGCCATACAGATATTCGGCACCCGCTCCGACAATAATCTGTGATGGATCTGGCGTAAATCCCCGAAACGACGTTAAGTGTTTCGCGATGGCGCGCTGCAACTCTGGGGCATCGGAAACGTGGCGACGGCTTAGGAGTACTGAGCGATTTGAGGCCGTTGCCCGCATGATTTTTGCCCACGTCGCAAAAGGAAAGCATTGAAGATCGGTGTGATTGCCAGAAAGTTCAAAGCGAACGGCTTCGCTCTGACTTAAATTTTTTTTCACAGTCGGAAAAGGCGTCGAAACAAGGGACGTTTTCTTTATCTTTTGCTCGATAGCCTCAACAAAAAAGCCCTGCTTAGGCTCTGAGTGGATATAGCCTTCGAGCTTAAGTTGGTCATAAGCGCCCTGAACCGTGATGGTGCTGACGCCAAGATTTTTGGCGAAGGCTCGTTTTGAGGGTAGGCGCGTACCAGCGGCTAAAAGACCAGACTCAATATCCTTTTTTAAGCACTGATAAAGGTGCTCGTACAAGGGAGACGTAACGCCTTCAAAACTATAGGTGAGCATAGAGAATTATCTAAAAATCTGACATCTTAAATAGATTAATTTTGGCTATTTTAATATATCCAGATTGCGCCTAGGATTCTACGCATTCTTTTTAAATAAGCCTGAAGGAAAATCTCATGGATAGCAAACAATATGAATTAAACAAGGGCCTTGCTCAGATGCTTAAAGGTGGCGTCATTATGGATGTCACGACGTCTGAACAAGCGAAGATTGCCGAAGACGCAGGAGCATGTGCCGTGATGGCGCTTGAACGGATTCCTGCCGATATTCGTGCCGCAGGAGGCGTCTCACGCATGAGTGACCCAGCGATGATTCGCGGCATTCAAGAAGCTGTCTCGATCCCTGTGATGGCCAAATGCCGTATCGGGCACTTTGTTGAGGCGCAGATTCTTGAAGCAATCGAAATCGACTACATCGATGAATCCGAGGTCTTAAGTCCAGCCGATGACAAATACCACATCGATAAGACGCAATTTCGTGTGCCTTTTGTCTGCGGAGCTCGAAACCTCGGCGAAGCACTTCGCCGCATCGCTGAAGGCGCATCAATGATTCG
>CAVKJM010000032.1:0-12852 GCA_963656505.1 bacterium | reverse complement strand
TCTCTTCTTTTAGCTCTTCCTCTGGCGTTTCTTCGGTAGGAGTTTCTTCTTCGAAGTTCTCTCCTACAACATCCAAGAGTTCAATTAGACGCGTCTCTAAAACAAGCTCAAGATAGTCGCACCCGAGAACCTGTAGGCGAATCCGTTGGCCTCGCTCGAGTTGAGGTAACCCCGGAATTCGTTGCATCATCGGCAACCCTTCAATGCGAACGAGTTCGTCTTTTACAACAAGGGCTGTCACTTCCGTTTTCTTTTCTTGCTCAATCCAACGTAAGCTCCAGTAGCGCTCCATGCGACGTTGGAAATCATTGTAAGCCTCGTAAGCGGCCTCAAAAGCGCTTACCGTTGTATAAAGATCTGTGTCTTTTGCCTCATAGGCAGGAGACCTACCCAATGCCGCACACAGTAGTTGCCGTTGATTGACTAAATCAACATAGCGACGCAAGGGGGAAGTCGACCACGCATAGCAAACTACGCCTAAGCCATCGTGGGGGCCTGGAGTGATACTCATTTTGACGCGCCCCATGCGTTGCGAACGATAAATGCCTGCAAAGCCATGCTCTTCAAGCCATAGGCCCCAAGTTTCGTTAGCAAAAATCATGAGTTCTGAAACGATTAAATCAATCGGAGCCCCGCGTGTACGGCTTTTAAGTGTTGCGTGCGCGGCTTCCCCTTCGCCATCTAAAACGAAATACCATTCTTTACGCATGGGCATCTCAGGGCGCCCTCTCACTTCTTCACGCACGGCTTTACGAGCCTTTGCAAAGCGCCAAAGATCGGTCATTTCGGAGGCATACGGAACGCTAAGAGTTCCGTTTTGAAGCGCCTCTTCAGTGACATCATCTTCAAAGGTGTCATAGCGCAAGTTATCGGCAATAGGGACACGCTCGACAACGGTTTCTGTGGAAAGCACTGCCATCGTCTCCTTGTCGACTACGGCATAAAGCGAGACGCAGGATTTACTTTTCCCAGCATCTAGGCTTGCAGCGCTAATCCAATTTTCGGGAAGCATCGTTGTTTTAATGCCTGGCCCATAGACAGTCGAAAGCCTTTCGCGCGCCACTTTATCGATTGCAGAATCCCGCTCAATAATTAACGAGGGCGCTGCTATATGAATACCGATGCGAAGTTTTCCTGCGCCCCACGCTGTAACGCTTGTCGCATCATCAATTTCTGTTGTCTGCGAGTCATCGATTGAGAAGGCTTTGACAGAGGCCTCAGGAAGATTATCTGTGACTTCACTTGGCACGGGAAGCGTACGAGAAAAGCCCTTTCCTTGCGGGAAATTCTCAAAGTAAAAGGCTTCTGTGTGCCACTGGTAAGGACTGCGAATTGCGCCTAATTGAAGGAGAAGCTTTAATGGCGTCATGCGCGTTGCGCTTGACGCATCATTAAGTGCCTTCCACTCAATCGAATTCTTATCGGGCTTTAAAAGAAGAGCGAGAGCCTGCGAGCGAATCTCTTCAGGGACAGTGCCTGAGACCATAAGAGAGGTCATCTCTTTTTTCTTTTCTTCTTCTTTTTTGCGACGCTCGATGGCTTGAAGGGCTCGTTCTAACGTTTCTTGCGGCGCAGGTTTAAATACGCCGTGCCCTTTTTTATAAAAGTAAACGGGGTTTTCATGCAATGCGAGAAACACCGCTGCACGCTCGACATCGGTGGGCGCTGTGAAATATTCTTTGGCTAAAGCGCTGTAATCGATCTCACGGCCAGAGACGACTTCCCAAAGAAACATCGTGTCGATTTCTGAGGCTTTCTCTCGTGCATCTTTTAGAAAGTCTCCTGCGTAGTCAAATTCAAAAAGAACGTGACCGCCCTTTACTTTGCTACGTTTCCCCGTGGGGAGTTCGACCTGATAGGCATTTCCTTCATGCCGAAGGATAACGCCCGTCTTGTGAGTTCCATCTTCCTCAAAAAACAATTGCATCGTGCTTATCCTTTCTGCGGCACAAAGTAGTCAATGACCTGAGAGACAATCTTTTCAAAACCACTGACGGCGTGATCCTCATTAGGTAACCTTAATGTCTTTACCATCGAGAAACGCTTTTCGGTTTCTTTCCAATTTAAAACTTCATCAGCTAGCGACAACACTAAAAGCATCTTTTCTGGATACTTTAGAACTTTCGTTTCTAGGCTTTGAAGTTCTTTACCGTATTCTTCTTTAACGAGAACGACTCTTCCGTCTCGTGTTTTTTGTTCACCTACGTAACTTTTAATCGTAAGCCAAGGCTCGGTTGCTGGATTAATTAAAACCGTTTTGCAGCCGAATTCTGATGCGAAGCGATTGGCGTAAAAGCCACCCAAGCTTGATCCAATTAAACCAAAGGTGTCAGGCGCTCTTTTTTGCAGCTCTTTTTTGAGTTTCTCGTAAATAACGAGAGGTGCCTCATTCATATCGGGCGCAACGAACTCTATGCCGCGTTTTTCACACTCTTTGGCGACAAGCGCCGCCTTCGGCCCCGTAGGAGACGAAAGAAACCCGTGCAAATAAAAAATCGTTTGCACCACGTCTTTATCCCTTAAGAGCCTGAAGAAGTTTTTCATGAATGCCACAGAAGGCGCCATTACTCATACAAAGAATCGTGTCGCCTGCTTTTGCTTCAGAAGCAACTGACGCGACAAGAGGATCGATCGATCCTTTAAAGCACTGCACCTTTTCTCCTAATGAGGCTAATGCGGCCTTTGCATCCCAATCAACCCCTGCTCCGCTATAGCACCAAACGAGATCTGCGTTAGTAAGTGACTGGGAAAGGCGATCTTTCATCGTGCCTAATTTCATCGTGTTGCTGCGTGGCTCGAAAACAGCAAGGATGCGACCTTTATCGCCCATCTTTTTACGCAATGCAGCAATCGTTTCAAAAATTGCAGTTGGGTGGTGAGCGAAGTCATCGATTACTGTGACGCCTCGGACGGTGCCTTTCACTTCAAGGCGGCGCTTAACACCATGAAATTCTTTTAATGCTTTAAGGGCATCTTGGGGAGCGACACCCACATCATGCGCGGCAGCAATTGCCGCTAAAGCGTTTAATTGATTGTGACGACCTGGCAAAGCAAAATCGAGTTCACCTTCTTCTTTGCCCTTGAAACTCACAACACCATCTTCGGTAATCGTCCAGCCTTCGGCATCATCGAATTTTTCTAAGCGACTCCAAATGCCGCGGGCTAAAACGCGATCTAGCGCTTCGCACTTCGCGTTAGCAATCACAAGGCCCTCGGAAGGAACAATTCTCACAAGGTGATGAAACTGCTTTTCGATTGCCTCTAAATTCTCAAAAATATCGGCGTGATCGTATTCGAGGTTATTCAAAATCACGGTGCGCGGCCGATAGTGAACAAACTTACTTCTCTTATCGCAAAAGCACGTATCGTACTCATCGCCTTCGATCACAAAGCTGCGTCCCGTCCCTAAATGGGCTGACCGTCCAAAGTTACTTGGGACGCCGCCCACAAGGAAGCCTGGATTTAATCCTGCGCTTTCCAAAATCCACGCAAGTAACGAAGTTGTTGTGGTCTTTCCGTGCGTTCCAGTAACGGCTAGAACGTGGCGCCCCTGAAGGATGTTTTCGCACATCCATTGGGGGCCCGACGTGTAGGGTGCCCCAGAATTAAGAATCGCTTCAAGTAAGGGATTGCCACGGCTAATGGCATTGCCGATAATCCACATATCAGGGTGGATGGCCAATTGACTTGCGTCGTAACCTTCTTCAATACGAACGCCAGCCAAGCGCAATTGATCGCTCATTGGCGGATAAACGTTCTTATCGGACCCAGTCACGGTGTGACCAGCGGCGATAGCTAACTGTGCGACACCTCCCATGAAGGTACCGCAAATCCCAAGAATATGAATATGCATAGGGGAACTTCTAATGGATGTTTTCTTAAACTTCGGCATTGTACTTCGTCTCTTAATTGGAAAGCCGCTTGCGAGTTTTTCGCGAATTTCTCATGGATTGCCCTTGCTCGGTTTTGATGAAGAAAAAGCGCTTCTGACTCTTACGCTATTTGTCAAAAAAGTTATTCAAAAAAATCTGCAATCCCAGCCTGTGGAAAAGTCCTAGGTTTTCTTTAAAAACAAGCGTTTACCCCCCCCCAAGCTCATATAAAGTTCAAAGTAGGAAACGGTCACTTCAATAGAAGGGCGACCTCTAAACCACTAAAAACAACAATTCACCGAACCAAAGAAAGATTTGGCAAGAATTGGAAAGGAAACCTTAAGAAGAAATTAGATTAATTCGTTGCTCCTAGGGGTAGAAGAGCTACGTACACGCGGGATTAAGCCCAGCGTACCCCTTTTTGGTAGGAGTAACTTATGAATCACGCTTTCGGCGTATCCAATCATGCACGAGACTCTCTGCGTATCTCTCGTGAAATCCCCCGCTCGAAAAAACTAGGCGTCCGTACTGCCATCGGCACAGCTGTTACCGTGGCTCTTTTCGTCTTTGGAGCATCAGCACAAGCAGCCAATACGGGAGGTGTCATTTTTACCGATCGCATTGGCTCTGCTAGTTATGGCAACACCACTGAAACGAGCGGCGGCAACATTTATGTTGACACGGGTTTCGATGGGAATGTTTACGGCGCTTACGTCTATGACATCAGCGTAGGCAATCCTGTTTCCCTAACAGAAAATACCGTACGCGTATCGGGCCCCTTTACCATCAATTACATCTATGGTAGCCATGCCTATCTCTCGTCCCCCTCTGCGAGTGCTAGCACAAGAGGAAACACAGTTACCGTTTCTTCTGCCTTTTCTGAAGAAGTTATCTCTCTTAGCCGAGCAACAGGCGCTTACTCATCTGCCCATGGGGCTGACAGCACTGCAACAGCCAACGGCAACAAAGTCTTGAGCTTTAATGCAAACGTCCTCGGTGCAGATAGTGGTCTTTACGGAGGAGTCGCCGAGGCGACAACCGTGACGGGGAAAACTGCCAATTCAGTAGCTAACGACAACTCGCTAACAATTTCAGGCACCCCAACAATCTACGAGGGTCACGTTTACGGAGGCAAAGCTCTAGCCCAAGGGCTAAATAGCGATAATTTCGCTAGCAGTGCCACTGCGACAGTCGGCAATAACACAGTAAGTCTCACTGGCTTCTCTTTGAGCGGCGCGAGCATCGAGTCTTTATATGGCGGACATGCCTCAACAGACTTCGCAAGCTCCCATGCGAGTATGGCTCTCGCAAATAAACTAGAGATTTCTAACACTGCTTTCACTGCTTACTCCATCGTTGCTTCTTACGCAGACAGAGCTCAATTAAGAGACACGACGCAAGATGCCAATACAGTGCAATCCGTAGCAAAAGCTAACGCGAGTAGCGTAATCGTGTCAGACAATTCCTCAATAAAAGGAAACATTTGGGCTGGTTATGCGCGAGCCACAACAGCTATAAACCAAATCACCGAGGCAAACGACAACTCTGTTATCGTGACAAACAACTCCACAGTCGAGGGTGGAATTACAGGCGGACGCGCCTACCCTCGGAAGTCGTTAAATACAAGCACTGTTAGCGCCAATAACAACACCGTTGAGGTCTCGAAGCAATCGAAGGTCACCGGCACAATCTATGGCGGAAGAGCGCAAGTAAGAAACTCTAACGGCTTAACCACAGTCACTGGTAACTCCGTATCCGTATCAGACGGTTCCCAAGTTCTCCGCGGCTCCATTTATGGCGCAATCTCTAGTGGCGTTAACAAGGTGACCACCATTAGCAATAACACAGTTTCCGTTACGGGTCTAGACACCCGAGTCGAATCAGATCTCTATGGTGGTGCAGTTAATAGTTCCGACCGACTCCCTGATGTCAGTCCCACAGATTCTGTTAAAGGAAACACAGTCATCGTCTCTAATGGCGCAGAAGTTGATGGTCGGATTTTCGGGGGCTACAGCCACATTTCTGGAGTTTACCTAAGCATCACAGAAACGGTTTCAGAAAACACTGTCATTATTGATGGCGCTACTGTTAGCAGTTCGGAAATCCTTGGGGGACTCGTTTCGCGCAACTCCGAAATAACGGAAAACGACGTGATTAAAGTCACAAATAACACTGTGACTCTCACGGGAAAATACATCCTTAGTAACGCCCCGTCTCTTTTCGGAGGCAATGCTCCTAGTTATAGCCCGAGTGACAACGTCGATTTCTTTACAGGAAATACGCTAAACCTCGATGCCCGACTTATGGAAGACAGTACTTTAGTCGGAACCGTTGCAAACTTTGAGACAATCAACATCCAAGTTCCAAATATCAGAAATGGCGCACATATCCTCATTACCGAATACACCACACTAGGCGACGGTCTTGAAAAAGGCACCTCAGTCAACCTTATTAGCGTAGGAGCAAACGCAGCGCTTAACAAAGATGACGAAATCGTTTTGATTGCTAATGCTGGCGGGACTCTTAGCAATGACGGAGAAACGCAATTTGTCCGCAAGGGAAATAGCGTTGTCTCTGGATACGATGCGACAATCAAGTTAGTCGAGAGAAACGTTGTTGCGGTATTTGAAGGCGAAACCATCCTTGTAACGCCAGAGACTCTTGAGACAAAAGTCGTGAACGAAAATCGCGTTGCAAATGTCGCATTGATTAACGGTGGGACAAATCTACTTAGCGACACCGATATCCGAGAAAAGCCTGTGTTCGGAGCGATTCGAGGTGGACACACGCGTTACAAGACTGGCTCTCACGCTGACCTCGAAGGCATCAATTTGGTAACGGGTGCGACTCATACTTTTAAAGGACAAAACGCCGATTTCACAGGCGGCATCTTCTTTGAAGCCGGTTACGGTGATATCAGCACAGAAAACAGGATTGGAAGAAAGACACTAAAAGGTGACGGCGACTCCAAATACTATGGTGGTGGCCTCATAGTGCGCTACGACTTAACTGAAGGAAGCCTCAAAGGCTCGTACGCTAGAGCTGTGCTTCGAGCCGGAAGACTCTTTTCGGATTACACCAATAACGATGCACTCGATGGCCTGAAATTTAGTCTAGATTCGAACTACTACGCAGGTTTTGTTGGCATCGGTCATCTGCGAGAACTTACGCCAACGATTCAAATGGATCTTCGCGCGCAGTATATGTTCTCGCGCCTCAAGGGAAAGACTGTTGCAATTGGCGACGATCTCTATCGCTTCAAAGATACGGATTCGCACCGTACACACCTTGGCTTAGAACTCAGTTACACGGCCAACCCTCGCATCAATCCGTTTGTGAGTTTTGCGTGGGAACATGAATTCGATGGAAAAGCCAACACGAGCATCAGCAGTTACACAATCGATAAAGCAAGCCTCACAGGATCGACTGGCATTGTGAAAGTTGGTTTATCGATGAAGCCTTCGAAAGAAAGTAATTTCTCGTTAGACGCAGGAGTTGCTGGCTACTTTGGCACACAAAAAGGAGTGAACGGAGAACTTCGCATGCAGTACCGCTTCTAAAGCCTCCGCTTTGGAAAGCGTTGAGAAATTGATTGCAGTCTTACTTTGATAGTTAAAAGGACAACTGCACCAAATTTCGAGGCCGAGGTGCGACAAATGAAATCCTGGAGTTGATGCTTTTCTTCTTCCCTCAGAGAAACGTACGAAAAGTTCAACTTCTACCCCCTATAGGATTGATTTTGGAGCCCTCGGCCTTGAATTTTTTTGAGTCCTTACCCGCTTTGATAAGCACTCGCGTTTTTCGAGCGGTCTATATCAAATCACGTGTGTTAGAGTGCGCGACCTACTCCCCTTTAAAACGATGCAGAAATTCTAAAACTCACTAAGTTTGTTTGTGCTTTTTGTTTTCGGTTAAACCTCCGCTTTTTATTTCGTTTGGATATGCCTTCTGTAGATTCTTCGGCTGTTCTCCTGCGCGACCTCCTTTCGGCCGACATTGAAGCCATAGCCGAAATCTTGGGCCAAACCTGGGATTGCGGCACATTTGAAAACGAAAAAGAGTTTTCTCGCCTCTCAGAGTGTCCTGCTAAACCTTCCTTATCTTGGGATAAGGACGCTTGCGAAAATCAGGCCTTCTTTCTTTATGGCGCCCATTTTTAGGCTTTTTCGCCCTTTTGCGCTGATTTTTCGCCATTTTGGTATTTTCAGATAGCCTATTTTTGTATATGATTCGGCCTAAACAAGTGGCGAACTTTCGCTGAAGTTAACCGAAATTAGGCGCAATTGCCGTCTTTTCAGCCAAAAATCGCCGTTAGATCAACCTTGATTAGGGCCAAGACGCCCTCGAGGACAGAATACTATGGACTTACGCAAACTCAAAAGCATCATTGACCTGATGAAAGAGGGAGGCGTTTCCGAAATTGAACTCACTGAAGGCGAAGACCGCGTAAGAATCGTCAATGGTCCCGATTTAAAGGGCGTTGCCGTTCCTTCTAGCGAAAAAGAGATTCTTACCGTTTCGACTCAATCCTTTCCAACTGAAAAACCCGTTACTGCGGCAGCTAAAGAGACTGAAACCATTAACGCTCCGATGGTGGGAACCTTTTATCGTGCACCATCACCTGGCGCCAAGCCCTTCGTTTCTGTTGGACAAACGGTTCACGCCGGAGAAACCGTCTGCATTATTGAGGCGATGAAGCTCTTAAATGAGATTGAAGCCGAAACAGACGGAACCATTGTGAAGATTCTCGTTGAAAATGGCGATCCTGTTGAATTTGGGCAGGCGCTTTTTGAGATTCGCCGTTAACTCGACGCGGACGAGAAGCTATGTTTGGAAAAATCCTCATCGCAAATCGCGGAGAAATCGCCTTAAGAATTCTTCGTGCCTGCCGTGCGATGAATATCAAAACAGTGGCTGTGCATTCAACGGCCGATGCCGATGCGATGCACGTGCGTTTAGCAGACGAAAGCGTCTGCATTGGGCCACCCGCGCCCTCGATGAGTTACCTAAATATCCCAGCGATTATTTCTGCGGCCGAGGTCACGGACGCCGAAGCGATTCACCCTGGATACGGGTTCTTATCGGAAAACGCAGATTTTGCTGACCGCGTAGAAAAAAGTGGCTTTGCCTTTATTGGGCCCCGTGGCGACACTATTCGCCTAATGGGAGATAAGATTAACGCGAAGCGTGCGATGGTCAAGGCGGGGATTCCCATTGTTCCAGGTTCTCTTGTTGAATTGCCAGATGACCCGCAACGGATTGCCGATCTCGCTAAAGAAATCGGTTACCCTGTGATTGTCAAAGCCTGCGCAGGGGGCGGCGGCCGTGGTATGCGTGCTGTTAGAACTGAAGCCGCTCTCATTAACTCGATTTCTCTACTTCGAGCCGAAGCGAAAAACGCCTTTGGCTCCGATAAGCTTTATTTAGAGAAGTATCTTGAGAATCCACGCCACATTGAAATTCAGATTCTTTCGGATAACTTTCAGAATGCCGTCTACTTAGGCGAACGCGATTGCTCGATGCAGCGTCGCAATCAAAAGCTTATTGAAGAAAGTCCTGCGCTCGGGATTTCTCGCAAAGCGATTGAACGCTTAGGCGAGCGTTGCGTTGAAGCGTGCCGCCGCATTGGCTATCGAGGTGCTGGCACCTTTGAATTCTTGTACGAAAACGAGAACTTCTACTTTATCGAGATGAATACCCGCATTCAGGTCGAGCACCCCGTGACAGAACTCGTGACAGGAATCGATATTGTCGCTGAGCAAATTCGTCTTGCCTCAGGAGAGCGTCTTTCCTTAAAGCAAAAAGATATCGTCTGTCGGGGAGCCGCTGTCGAATGCCGTATTAACGCGGAAACCCCCTTTACCTTTAGACCGAGCCCCGGGAAAGTTTCCGTTTGGCATGTGCCAGGGGGTCCTGGGATTCGGATGGAAAGCCATCTCTATTCTGGTTACACGGTTCCTGCCTTTTACGATAGCTTAATCGCTAAGCTTGTTGCCTATGGCCCGAATCGCGAAGTCGCTCTCGCTCGTATGAAGGTTGCGTTAACAGAACTTGCTTGCGAAGGCATTAGCACCAATACTGCGCTGCTTCGTGCGATTCTTGCGGATACTGGCTACGCACAAGGCGGACAAAACATTCACTACTTAGAAAAGAAATTGGCCGAATGGCAATTGCGTCGTAAGGAGAAAGCAGGCGATGCTGCGTGAGGCTACTCTTTTTGTTTCAGAAAAAATTGCAGAAAGCTTAGGCGACGCCCTAATGGAAGCAGGCGCCTTAAGCGTGTCGCTAGCCGACGCTGATGCCAATAACGAGGCCGAAGAACCTCTTTACGGGGAACCAGGGCTTGAGCCCGAAATCCGTGCTTGGAAGCGCTCGAAATTAAGTTTTCTTGTCGATGAAAACATCGATGCAAATGACGTTGCTAAAAAAGCGTTCGCTGCTCTTAAGCTTGAACCCGTTGCCTTAACTTCGTTAGAGGCGGTTCCAGAAACCGATTGGGTCAAAGTCACTCAAGCACAATTTGGCCCCACAAAGGTAAGCGACCGACTCTGGATTGTCCCGAGTTGGAATGAGCCACCGAAGCCCGATGCAATCAATATTCGTCTTGATCCTGGCGTTGCCTTTGGCACAGGTTCTCACCCCACAACAAAACTATGCTTAATGTGGCTTGATGAAAACTGCAAAGCCGGGATGTCAATGCTTGACTTCGGGTGTGGCACAGGAATTTTGGCAATCGCCGCCGCCAAGCTTGGAGCAAGTGAAGTTGCAGGCGTTGATATTGACCCGCAGGCGGTAGAAGCCGCTCAAATTAACGCTGCGGCCAATACTGTGACGGCATCGTTTGCTTTACCCGATGCTTTTAAAGATAAGCACTTTGATATTGTGGTTGCCAACATACTGGCTAACCCCTTAAAGGGATTGGCTCCTGAACTTATCTCAAAGTTAAACGACAATGGTTTTCTTGTTCTCTCAGGCATTCTCTCGCATCAGGTTGATGATTTGATTCGTGCCTATCACGATGTCGACTCGCGCATTAACCTACACGTTTACAATGAAGAACAAGATTGGGTCTGCCTTGTAGCGCACAAGGCTAGTCCGAAGGAAATGTAATTCATGGCTTATGTAACTCGCTGTCCTTATTGTGGTGCTGTTTGGCGTTTACCGAACAAAGAAACGGCCGAAGGTGCCCCTGTTAAATGCTCAAAGTGCCGCAATTTCTTTGATGCGACGCGAGACTTGTTGTGTGTGCCCGATGACCTTTTCCCAGAAATTGCTAAAGAAAACGAGGAAAAGGCCACAATTGATGCCGCTCAAAAGCCAGCAGAACCTGCTAGCCCTAGCCCCGTTTTTAAACCCGCTACGCCTCAAGCGCCTTTTGTTGCGCCAAAGTTTGACGCGCCTGCCGCTCCTGTCGCTCCTTTTAAGCTCGAAGTTACGAACGAGAGCGACAAGGCCCCTAGCGCTCCAGCCGTTGTAAGTCCTGCTCCAGAGGCTCCTGTCGTTGAAAAAGAGCCCGAGCAAGCCGAAGAACCCGTAGCAGGTGAAGATCCTCTTTTTGCCGCTCCCAAAGCGCCCGTAGCCCCAACGCGCCAGAGCATTGCTTTAAAACAAGCCGATGAAGCCAAAGAGAAACTTGAAAAATTAAGTACTCTCATGTCGGACTTCTCAGGGCGCACAGAGCCCACTGTTGGGACACCGAAAAAGCTTGAACCCGAAAAGGCCCCCCTAACTGAACCCAAGAATTCCACAGAAGCCGGAGTCGCTGTCACACAAGCCGTCGCTAGAAAGCGTCAAAAGCGCTCTTACTCAGGGCCCCTTTTAGTTTTGGCGCTCTTTCTTGTCATTTTGTGCGTCGCAGCGCTCATTTTCAATCAAAGCGTTTTGGCAAAATTCCCAAAGACAAAGCCTGTTTTTGAAGCTGTCTGCACCAAGATTACGTGCCCAGGTTTTTACCTAAACAATATCGAAGCCTTCGCTGTCACCAAGGCGCAGTTAACGAACTCAGGGACTCCTGGTAGTTACACGCTTGAAGTGACGATTATGAATGGATCGAATATTGCACAAGCAATGCCTTATTTATCCTTGCAGCTTGTCGATGAGAATGATGCGGAAATCACGCGCCAAGTTTTGGCTCCTGCTGACTTCTTAGCCGATCCTGGCGTAAAAAGTTTAGGCGCGGGGCGTTCTCTTTCGATTCACGTGAATATGCGTACGAACGCAACGCCTTCTCGCTGCATTGCAACACCGATCTATCCATGAGTATCTGTATTACTGGTTCTGCCGCCTACGACACCGTCTTTAGTTATCGCGGTGAGTTTGGCCCTCACTTTGATTCCAAACATCTGCGGCACGTTAACGTCTGTTTTCCCGCCTCATCGATGGTGCGTTACTTTGGCGGCTGTGGCGCCAATATCGCCTACGCTGTCTCTCTTTTAGGAGATACGGCAACACTGATGTGCGCCTTTGGAGAAAACGATGCCTCCCACTTTAAAGAACACTTAAAAAAGTGTGGCGTCAAACTTTTTAGCCATAGCGTTCCCAATGAATTCACAAGCCAGTGCATCCTCATTTGCGACGCTACGGGATCGCAAATTGCGACCTTTTCGGCTAATGCCGCAGACTTTACGCGAACAGACGTTTGGCCTCAGGAAGAACATTTTGAAATTGGAATTTTGTCTCCTGAAACGCGCCCCGTGATGATTCGGCGCTTAACGCAATTTGTGAAAAACAAGGTTCCCTTCTTTTTCGATCCTGGGCAAATCACGCCGCGCTTTAGTGCTGCCGAACTCGTTAGTTTCTTTGAAGCGGCGCGTTTCATTGTGATGAGCGATTACGAATTTGAAGTCGTTCAAAAGAAAACGGGGCTTACGGAAACCGATCTCTTAAAGAACGCTAAAGCACTTTTTATCACGCGATCGGAAAATGGCGCAACCGTTTTCACAAAAGACGGGAGTCTTACTGTTGATGCGGTAAACGTTCG
>CAVKJM010000031.1:0-13467 GCA_963656505.1 bacterium | reverse complement strand
GATCGATCCCTTCCACTTGGACGCTTATGGCGTCACAACGGTCAATTACAACCGTGATGTGGAAGTGTTCCCAGTCTTGCGCGCTATCTTTGAAAAGATTTTAGGCGAGTGCCCGTATAAGTCACCGACGGATATGGGCGTGAATATGGCAGGAAACTGCATTGTCGATGATGCACTTTGCTGCGAAGCTTCGCATAGAGAAATCCTTCGCCGCTACTACAGAGCGCTTGTCGACCGCGTGCGCGGTTTAGTAGATGACTCTGTTGTTTATAAGCTTGAACTCTTAATGAAGCAGGCAGGGATTAGTTCAGAGATTCTTCCTGCGGTGGCTGCAAGCTTAGTAAAAGAACAAGTCTCAGGCACGCCTGCTGGCGCCCTAGTGCTTTCCGATAACACCGTTGTTACAGGTAAGACAACGCCGCTACTTGGAGCGAGTTCTGCGCTATTACTTAACGCGCTTAAAGCGCTCGGGAAAATCGATAAAGAAGTCGACTTAATTAGTAAAGAAGTTCTTGAACCGATTTGCCGCTTAAAAACAGAAAATCTTCACCACACCAATCCTCGCTTACATAGCGATGAGGTGTTGATTGCGCTTTGTGTGAGCGCTCAGAGTAATCCCTTGGCCGCACAGGCCTTAAAGCAAATCGATAAGTTAAGAGGGTGCGACGCACACTTTTCGACAATCTTAAGTGAAGTCGATGAAAAACTCTTTAAGCGATTAGGCGTGCACGTAAGTTGTGAACCCAAAAGCGAACGTCGTAAGCTTTATTTCTAATTTAAAGCGCGTTCATTGACTCAATAAGCCTCGTGTATTCTCACGGGGCTTTATTGTCTTTAAGCGCTCTTTACGGGCTACGAGTCGCTATTTTTAAAGTAGGGGAACTGTCTAAATTTTTTTAGGGCAACAAAAAAGCCGACCCCAAACGGAAATCGGCTTTTCTTCTTTCGATTAAGGAAAGAGGCGAATTACTTGGCCTTCTTCTTTAATTCCTTATCGATAGCGGCCTGAACGGGCTTACGAAGCTCTTCGGTGCGCTTGTCGTTCATCTGGCCTAAGCGCAGACGGCGGAACAAGACGTCCTCGGCGTTACGAGCACCACTCACTTGAACCTGACGCACGGCGAAGGCGACGACATCATCGACGACGTCGGCGACGTTTTCAGCGTGTTCAGCGCGGATTTCAAGCGCTTCAGGATCAAAGGCCGTGTCAACAGTAAGCGGCAATGTTGTCGTCACTGTCTTCGAAGATGGGATAAGACCTCTTTCGGCTGCAACCTTCATGGCGTGTTCGGCCATGTTGCGATAGGCTGTCCACTTGCCGCCTGTGATCGTGAGCATGTTGCCAAACTCAGGAATAATGGCGTGTTCGCGGGAGACCTTCGCGGTCTTGCCACCGTTGGCAGAAGCCGCCGCCGGTGTGTAAAGCGGACGGACACCGACGAATGTCGAGAGGATATCCTCGCGTGTGACCTTGGTCTTCAAGTAGTTGTTGCAGTTGGAGATCATGAAGTCGATTTCCGCATCGGAAATCTTCGGATCCATGTTAACTGGAACGGGTTCAGGAAGATCGGTTGTACCGACTTCGAGCATGTCATGCCACGGTAAGCAGAACAACACGCGGCCGTCGGAAGTCTTCGGAATGAACATACCTTCCTTCGGGTTGCCAAACTTCTTTAAGTTAAGGATGATGTGAGAACCACGAGCGGCCTTCACCAAGGGCTTAACATCTGTCTTACCTGTCATCTTGCGGATTTCGTCGACCCAAGGACCAGCGCAGTTAAAGAACATCTTGCCCTTAACGGTGTGCTTCTCGCCAGTTTCCTTATCTTCAATGATCATGGAATCGATCTTTTCTTCGGTGTGATTGAAGCCAACGCAACCAGCGTAGTTAACGCACACGGCGCCATGAGCAACCGCGGTCTGCATCAAAGCAATCGCCATACGGGCATCATCGAACTGGGCATCGAAGAAGCGAACGCCACCATAGAGGCCTTCGGCTTTAATGCCAGGCAAGAGTTCGAGTGTCTTTTCTTTCGAAAGGATCGAAAGGGAACCGGCGTCGCCAGAGCTAAATTTCGCCATTAACGTGTAAACGGTAAGACCAACGCCATAGAAGGCCTTTTCGTACCAGCGATAGCACGGCAAAATGAACGGGTTCTTGTGAACGAGGTTGGGAACGAGCTTCAAGAGCAATTCGCGTTCGCGAAGCGCTTCGAAAACCAGACCCCAATCATGCGGGTTCTGCATGTAGCGAACACCACCGTGAATCAGTTTTGTAGAGCGAGAGCTCGTGCCTTCGGCGAAGTCTTGCACATCGACCAAGCAAACAGAGTAGCCTTGGCTCGAAGCATCGACTGCCACGCCGAGACCAGAAGCGCCGCCACCGATAATGACGATGTCAAATTCCTTGCCGGAGTCAATCTCGGCAAACATGGCCTTACGGTCAAGGGGTTTCAGTTCTTTCATCATGTTATTTTTTCCAGTGATTAATACAAACAAGAATTAAAACTTTTTCAAATTTCCAATGTTTCGCCCGTTTTCACGGGCGCAGACGGGGCGAGTTTAGCAGAAACTACTTAGATAGACTAGCCAAAAGGAGTAGTTCATCTCCTTCCTTTTGCTAGGTTGTCATAAGTAGCCCAAATTCCTACTTATCGTCCTCGAAAACAAGTTCTCCTAAATGGTGAAGGATATAAGTCTTTTGCGGGAGGCGCTTTTCTTTCGGACCGATGTGAAAGAGGCGGCGCATCTTTTTGCGAAACTCTTGATCACGCACCTTCGGTAAATCAGCCTCTGTGGTTTCCCCAGAAAGCACAAGAATAAAGTCAATACCCGCGTTTTCGCCGAGAACCTTATCTGTCATCAATCGGTCGCCAACCATACAAACGTCTTTGCGATCGTATTTGGCAAGCACGGTCTCCAAAACTTCCGTGCAGGGCTTACCAAAGATTCGCTGGGGGCTACGGCCCGTGGCAGCCTCATACATGCGAATGAAACTACCAATATCGGGTAAGGGACCGGCGTCAGTCGGGCACACAAAGTCTGGATGCGTGGCTAAGAATTCGACATTCTTATCTAAAAGTAAGAGCGCTGAGGTTTTGATCTTTTCGTAGGTAAGTTCTGTGTCGTAGGCAAGAATCACAGCTTCTGCGCCATCGGCTGTGTTTTCTAATTCTGGCATTCTCTCTTTCATACAGCCGACAAAGTCGTGATTGCCAACGAGGTAGGCCTTTTTAATGCCCGTTTTCTTTAGGTAGTGAATAAGCGGCGTAATGGGCGTTAGGATTTGATCGAGAGTCGCAGGAATTCCCATCGCATTAAGCCTTTTGACGTAGGTCATGGGCGACTTTGATGTGTTGTTGCTAAGGAACTGGAAATCGATTTTTCCCCAGTTCTCCTTAATGAAGTTAACGGTTCCTTCGATGGGGACGGGACCCAAATAAACGGTTCCATCCATATCGAAAACCATGCAGCGTTTTCTAAGCATCCGAGCACCTCGAGATAAGAGAAAGGATTAGATAAAGTGCAGATAAAAGTTAGCGGCAATCGTAAACAAATGCAACAGCGCTGTCCAATCGAAGACCTATTAGGGTTTACTGCAAAAAAATTCATCAAATTCGAATTTTCTAAAAAATACAAGGCTCTTACCTAGCCGAAAGAACTAGTCCGAACGTCTAATGCAAAAAATGCCTTGCAAAACCCGTTACAAAGTGTTAATTTCCTCCGCAGATATACGTATATCTCAGTAGGGAAACCTTCTTAGGGGAAACCCTGCTGTCTCAAGTTCAACGCTTTTACTAAAAACTAATTGGAGGAATCCACCATGAAGCGTCTCGTTCTCTCTGTTTGCGCCCTCGGACTTTTGGTTGGTGCAACAGCGCCTGTGCTTGCAGCATCGGGCAAGGTCGTGATTAAGATCGCCGGTATGAAACCCGAAGGCGAACCCGAAACACAGGGTATGTATCTCTTCGGTAAGTATCTCAACCAACTCTCTGGCAACAAGTATGATGTTCAGGTTTATCCGAACTCCATGCTCGGCAAGGAAAACAAGTACATTGCCGATACACGCCGTGGTGTGATTCAGATGTGCGCAACAGGCACACAGGTTTCTCAGTTCTTGCCCGCAATGGCTATGCTTGAAACCCCGATGCTCTTCGATAGCTATGATCACGCTCACCGCGCGATGAATGGCGAAACGTTCAAGATCATTAACGAAGGCTTCACAAAGAAGTCCGGTTTGATCACGTTGAACGCCTTCCCACTTGGCTTCCGTCACTTCTATTCCACAAAGCCCATTACCAGTGTTGCTGAAGTGCAAGGCTGGCGTATGCGCTCGCCCAACATCCCGCTTTATATGACGTTCGTTAAGAACTGCGGTTTGTCTGGCCAGCCGATGGCTTCCGCTGAAGTTCCGTCCGCTCTTGACCAGGGCGTTATCGACGGCGGCGACAGCCCCTTCTCTGATATCGAAACACAGAAGATGTACGAAAAGGCCCGTTACATCACCAAGACCGGCCACATCCTCGTTATCCACTGCTTGTTCATCAATGAGAAGTTCTTCAACAAACTCGACAAGCAGAATCAGGAATGGGTCAAGAAGGCCGCTTACCTCGCTGCTGAAGACGTTTGGAAGCTCGCTGAAGAAGTCGACAACAAGGCTATCAAGACCATCGAAAGCCACGGCGGTAAGGTTTCCGAGCCGACACCGGAATTCCTCGCTCACGTGCAGCAGGCCGGTATGAAGACCTGGACGATGTTCACGGATCCGAAGTCCAGCCAGTACGCCCCGAATGCGCAGCGTATTATTGACTCGGCCAACAAGTACAAGACAGCCAAGTAATTAGTCTGTCACAGTTGTAACGAAACGGAAGGGCGCAAGCCCTTCCGTTGAGATATCCAGTTTTTCAAGGGACTTATCGATGTCAAACACCCAACATAAGAAACACTGGGCGGAGAAGCTCTTCGAACTTTTCTGCGCTGTCGTGTTTTTAGGGATGATCGGACTCGTGTTCTATAACGCATTCTTGCGTTATGTGTTCCGTTCTTCCTACGCTCCAAGTGAAGAGTGGTCTCGCTATCTCTTCATGTACATCACGTTCTTCGGCGGTATTGAAGCTTTCTACCGTCGTCGTCATATCGCTGTTGACCTCTTTGTCGATCTTATGCACGGCAAACTTCGCCGCTATGTGAACCTGATTGCTATTGCTTTCTCGATTTATGCGATGGCGATTTTGCTCGAAGGTGGCGTCTACCACGTTATGACCACATACGATACCTACACGGTGTCGACTAACTTAAATATGACAGTTGTCAATGGACCAGTGCCTGTGATGGCGTTTTGCGCTGTGATCATCTTGCTCCGTGACCTCTGGAATGAATGGAAACGTCCGATGAGCGACTACGCTCCTAAAGAAAAGAAAGAAATTCCGGACATGCCCGACACGAGCAATTCGCTCTAAGGAGAGAGATCTATGGAACTGTTTCTATTTTTAGCCTCCCTCTTTGGATTCCTTGTTATCGGTGTCCCAATTTGCGTTGTGTTGATCCTGTGCGCGCTCGTGTTGATGGCTCACGCTGGATTGTGGGATCCGATGATGATTGCTTCTTCGATGGTCGACGCAGCGGATAACTATCCCTTGATGGCCATCCCATTCTTCATCTTCGCTGGCGAAATCATGACAGAAGGTGGCTTGAGCTACCGCGTCGTGCAGATGGCTCAGTTGATGATCGGTCACGTTCGCGGTGGCTTAGGTTATGCCGCTATCGTCGCCTCGATCATTTTCGCTGGCTTGATGGGTTCCTCAGTTGCTGAAGCTGCGGCTATCGGTGGTCTGCTTCTGCCGATGATGAAAAACGTCGGATACAACCCGGGTCGTGCGGGTGCGGTTATCGCTTCTGGCGCTATCATTGGACCGATTATTCCGCCTTCTACAAACTTCATTATGTTGGGCGCAACCGTTGGTGGACTTTCGATTACGAAGCTCTTCATGATTGGCTTGTTCCCTGGCATCTTCATTGGTGTCGCGTTGTGCGTTTGCTGGTACTTCATCGTCCGCAAAGACGGCTACAACGAAACGATTACCTTCACACGTGAAGAAAAGATCAAGATTCTTCTCGATGCATGGCCAGCCTTCTTGCTCCCCGTGCTTCTGCTTGGTGGTATTCGTTTTGGCGTATTTACACCGACTGAAGGTGGTGCGTTCGCTGCTGTGTACGCGATTGTCGTTTGCTTACTGTACTATCGTGAAATGAAGGTCATGGACCTCTTGGAAGTCTCCGCTCGCTCGGCTCGTACGACAGCGGCCGTGATGTTGATCGTTACGGGTGCTTCCGCTGTGGGCTTCTTCATTACGATGGCTCAGATTCCGCAGCAAATCGTTTGGCTCTTTGAGCCGCTCTTGCACAGCCCGCTCATGCTCATGCTCGTCATCAACCTCTTTGTGTTCTTGATTGGTATGGTCATGGACTTGACACCGAACGTGTTGATTTTCGCACCAGTGCTTTATCCGTTGATTCTTCGTGCTGGTATCGATCCGTACTACTTCGGCCTCATCTTCATTCTCAACCTCGGCGTCGGCGTTATTACGCCTCCGGTTGGAACGATTTTGTACGTCGTTTGCGGTATCGGTAACATCAAGTTCGTCGAGTTAATCGTTAAGTTGATCCCGTTCCTTATTACGGAAGTTATCGTGTTGCTCGTTCTCACGGTCTTCCCGAAGATCTCGATCATCCCGATGAAGTGGCTCATGGGCGAACTCTAACGGAGTACCCGTTTTAGTCCCGAACCCCCGATGGTTAACTCCCTCGGGGGTTTTAGTTTCTTGGTAAGTGACTAGGAAAAGAGGCTCGCGCTTTAATTTAGCGTCGGGGTGAAGTTGATGTCTTCTCTTGGGATGTTGGGCTTTTCAACGTGTGTGACGTTACCTTCGGGGTTCGCATAAAGGGGTGCTCCGCATTGCTCGCACCACTCCAAAGGAAAGAGTTGGTCGTGGGCAACAACGGTTTTGATTCCCTCTAATAGGAGCACTTCTTTCGCAAATCCTTGCGCGATTTCAAGTTCTGTGGGTTCACAGGGCCAGACAACGCCAGCGACAATGCGATTGGCCTCATAGGTAAAGGAGATGCCAATGCGAACCTCGGGTTGGGCCTCGCTATGTGCTTCGCCACTGAGATTTGAAAAGATTGCCGTTGTGGCAATGAGTTTCTCGGGCGTGACCTTTCCGATGCAGACGTAACTCACGAGAGCCTTTAAAGAAAAGAGGCGCTCGGAGGCCACAGCCTGGCGCCAGGCGGTAAAAAAGGCTGCAGGCGCTTGCACCTCAAGCATTGAGCCCGTCATGAATTGACGAAGCTCACTTCGAGCCTTAAGAGAAAAGTCCATCAAGCGCCGAGCTTTTTCAATGCGATCGATTGGGAGTGCACCAAAGAGATCTGCAGAATCTGCTTCCGTGATGCCAAAAGCGATGTAACGCACGTCAGAAAAGTCATCTGTGGGGTCAGAGGTGAGTAGATAAGAGATATCGACAACCGCAGATTCTTTCTTAGGCTTTACAAGTTTTGTAAGAAGCTTTCTTACATCCGTTAAGCGCTCAGGGATGTGTTCTGCGGCAATAAGGCTATTTCCGATAGCGATAAGCGCCTTGGGGCTTGCAAAATAAGTTTTATAAAGCACGGCAATCTTTTTGGCGAGAGATTCAGGCATCTTTCCAAAAGGAATCTTGTAGCGGCTCCAAGCTAAGACTGGAAGAAGAATAAGTAGGTGAGCGCCTTCTTTATCTTCGTAGAACTCGGCACAGCCTTCAGCTAAAGAGAGAAGGTCGTCGTACTGCGTTCCTTCCTCTTCTTTAAGTAGGGCAAGAGCCGCCTCAATATCGGAATCTTCGCCACGAGCGAGGGTAGCGTTACAGAGCGCTTCGATTTGGGTTTGAACTAAGCGATCTTCAAGGTTTGAAGTTGAGTCGCTTGCGCAGTAAGCAAGATTGAGTAACTTCTTACTTTCTTCGCTCAAAGTCTCAGGCGTTGTGTCGGGTTTAAAAAGGCGTCGTGCCATACGGTTTTCTCGTAAGTCTGAATTTAGGGCGCTAAGTCTAATCGAAGTTCTTTTCTCTCGTGGTGTTTGTCGTGAAAAAGACGGTCTTCTAAAGGGTAACGACATGTGTTTATCGGGCATTTTGGCAACATGCCCCATGATAGAATTTCGCGTGAATTAACTAGGAGGCTTGGCGCGAGCGGATACCCGCTATTTCTGTCTTTTCGCGCGAGTCCTTTCCGACAAGAAATTTGTGACGCTCTTAACCCTAATGAGAGCGCTTTTGGTAATGGACAACATTCGTAATTTCTCAATTATTGCCCACATCGACCACGGTAAATCCACCTTGGCCGACCGTCTTATTGAACGCTGCGGAGGTCTTTCGGGGCGCGAAATGAGCGAGCAGGTGCTCGACAGTATGGACCTTGAGCGTGAGCGCGGTATCACGATTAAAGCGCAAACGGCAAGTCTCCAATACAAAGCTAAAGACGGTAAGACCTATAAATTAAATTTGATTGACACCCCGGGGCACGTGGACTTTTCTTATGAAGTGAGTCGCTCGCTATCGGCGTGCGAAGGTGCTCTTCTTGTCGTTGACGCGACGCAAGGCGTTGAAGCACAGACGGTTGCCAATTGCTACACGGCTATCGACCTTGGTGTCACCGTGCTTCCCGTTTTAAATAAGATGGACTTAGCAAGCGCTGACCCAGTAGCAGCCGCTGAAGAAATCGAAGATGTGATCGGCATCGATGCCACAGACGCTGTCCTTTGTTCTGCGAAAACCGGGATGGGAATCGACGATATTTTGGAACGCGTCGTGCGGGACGTTCCACCACCCAAAGGTGACCCTTCCGCCCCCTTGCAAGCGCTTATTATCGATAGTTGGTTTGATAACTACGTGGGTATTGTCACGCTCGTTCGTGTCGTCAATGGCTCATTAAAGCCCAAAGACAAAATCACACTGATGGCAACGGGAGCAACGCACTTAGTTGAGCAAGTCGGTGTCTTTACCCCGAAAGCTGAAAAGCGCGATTCGTTAAGTGCAGGAGATGTCGGTTATGTGATCTCAGGCATCAAAGAATTAAAGGATGCTCGAGTAGGCGACACGATTACGCAAGCTGTGCGTGGTGCAACAGAACCTCTCCCTGGTTTTCGTCAGGTTAAGCCCCAGGTTTTCGCAGGGTTGTATCCGGTTGAATCCAATCAGTACGACGCACTGCGTGAAGCGCTTTTAAAGCTGCAATTAAACGATGCGGCCTTAAAGTTTGAGCCTGAAGTTTCGCAAGCGTTGGGCTTTGGGTTTAGAGCGGGCTTTTTGGGACTACTACACATGGATATCGTACAAGAGCGCTTAGAGCGTACGATATGAATCTCATTACAACAGCTCCTTCGGTTGTCTACGAAGTCTTAATGACAAACGGCGAAGTCGTTCGCGTCGAAAATCCGAGTAAGTTACCGAGCCCCGATAAGATCGCTGAGATTCGTGAACCGATTGAGTCGGTGACAATCTTTGTTCCCAACGAGTACGTGGGAGCGGTGATGAAGTTATGCCAAGATAAGCGTGGCATTCAAACCAATTTAGCCTATCACGGCCGTCAGGTGCATCTCACGTATGACTTACCTCTTTCGGAAATCGTTCTTGACTTTTTCGATAAGATGAAATCGATTACGCGCGGCTACGCGTCGATGGACTACGAATTTAAAGAATACCGAGCCGCTGATGTTGTAAAACTCGATATTTTGATCAATGGCGACAAGGTCGATGCGTTAAGTTCGATTATTCATCGGTCGGGCGCGAAGATGCGGGGCCGCGACGTTGTTGTAAGACTGCGGTCTCTTATTCCGCGACAGATGTATGATGTAGCCATACAGGCGGCAATCGGTGCCAATATCATTGCGCGAGAAAATGTAAAAGCCTTACGTAAAGACGTGATTGCGAAGTGTTACGGTGGCGATATCACGCGTAAAAAGAAACTACTCGAGAAGCAAAAAGCCGGTAAGAAACGCATGAAGCAAGTGGGCTCCGTGGAGATTCCGCAGGAAGCCTTCCTTTCTATTCTTCGAGCCGATGAAGAGTCTTAAATTTTCTGAGGAGTCATTGTGAATTTCTCACTTATTCTTTTCCTCTTAAGCGTCTTTACGGGCGTGATGTGGGTTTTAGATCTCTTAATTTGGAAGCCCAAGAGAAAGGCCGAGGCCGAAGCAGTCCGTCGTGAATTTGATGAAGCAAACGCCGAGGCTGTTTCCCGTGGCGACACACGCGTTATTGCGCTTCGCAACGCAAGCGTCAAAGCGAAACTTCGTATGCCTTGGTGGCTCGATTACACAGCCGGTCTCTTTTGGGTTGTCTTGCTTGTGTTCCTATTTCGCTCGTTCGCGTATGAGCCTTTCCGAATCCCTTCGGGCTCGATGCTTCCTACGCTACACATTGGCGACTTTATTCTTGTCAATAAGTACGAGTACGGGATCCGACTTCCTGTTATCAATAAGAAAGTCGTTGAGATGGGAACGCCAAAGCGGGGTGATATCCTCGTCTTTCGCTTACCCATTGACCCTTCCTTTGATTACATTAAGCGCGTTGTTGGGGTGCCTGGCGACACAG
Organism: bacterium; assembly: GCA_963656505.1. GTDB lineage: Bacteria > Pseudomonadota > Gammaproteobacteria > Burkholderiales > Burkholderiaceae_F > Duodenibacillus. The sequence goes on along the minus strand of CAVKJM010000031.1, from coordinate 2,836 downwards.
TCGAATACATAGATAAGGTTCTTTACGTCAACGGCGTCGAGATGAAGCGCACGAATCCCGTGGATTGGGTTGCGCCCGATACGATGAGGACTCTTACAAAAACAATCGAAGACTTAGATGGCGTTAAGCACGAAACCGCTGTCGATGACCGCCGCCCGATGGGCCTTCTTGGGCGCCCGTATCCATCTGGCTTTAAGGTTTGTAGTTATAAAGAAAATGGCTTTACTTGCCGCGTCCCTGCCAACAGTTACTTTGTGATGGGAGACAATCGCGACAACAGTGAAGATAGCCGCTATTGGGGTGTTGTTCCCGATGAGAATATTGTCGGGCGCGCCTTCTTTATTTGGGCGAACTTTAGCGACTTAACTCGCATCGGTTCGATTCGTTAGGAAAACGCTTCAAAAGGAAATTAGGCTCATGTCTGCTAGAAAACTTCTTTCTGAAGATATCTTAGAAAAACGTATCGGGTATACGTTTAAAAATAAGACTCTGCTTTCGCGCGCCTTAACGCATCGTAGTTTTAGTGCTAACCACAATGAAAGGCTCGAATTTTTAGGCGACTCAGTTTTAAATTGTGCGATTGGTCACACGCTTTTCTTACGTAAAGATCACTTTAACGAAGGGGTGCTTTCTCGCGTAAGAGCCAATTTTGTTTGTGAAAAAGCTTTGGATGAAATCGCCCGAGAAATCGACATTAGCTCTTTTATCCGTTTAGGCGAAGGAGAGCTTCGCACAGGGGGCGCCACACGGCCCTCGATTATTGCCGATGCCTGCGAAGCGCTTTTTGGTGCAATCTTTTTGGATTCCAATTTTGAAGAAGCCGAGCGCGTTATTTTGAAACTATATGAGCCGATGCTTGCCGCAGGCATCATGGCCCCAGAAAAACTCGGGAAAGACGCAAAGACGCGATTGCAAGAAGCGCTTCAGGCGCGTCACTTGGGGTTACCTGACTACCGCATTGTCGATAGTGAGGGCGCCGCGCACGCTCTAACGTTTCGCTGCGCTTGCCGAATCGATCACTACGATATCTGTGAATACGGTTCTGGGACAAGCCGTCGGGCCGCAGAGCAAGTTGCCGCCGAAAAGGCTCTTACTGCACTTCAGAAAATTTTTAAGAGCGAATCGTGAACACCTTAAAAGACGGATTTCGTTGTGGCTATGTTGCTGTGGTGGGGCGCCCGAATGTCGGGAAGTCCACGCTCGTGAATGCCATTGTTGGCGAGAAAGTTTCGATTACCTCGAAAAAGCCGCAGACAACGCGCGATCGCGTCTTGGGGATTGTCACGTACGAGGATGCGCAACTTATTTTTATGGACACCCCAGGCTTTCAAGTTAAGCACAGCTCCGAGCTCTTACGTCGCATGAATCGCTCCGTACGTAACGCCTTAGCTGATGTGGATGTTGTTCTTTTTGTCATCGATGCCAATTGCTGGAAAGCTGAAGACGAGGCAATTCTGAAGCTCCTATCTCCCACTGCGAAAAACATCATTTTGGTTTTAAATAAGTTAGATCTCGTTGAAAACAAAAAGGCGCTTTTACCTTTTGCCGATAAGCTTCATAAGAAATTCCCGTTTGCTTCCATTGTTCCGGTGTCTGCGGAAAAAGGCAATGAGCTCGGAAGGCTTGTTGACGAGATTAAAGCCTTCTTGCCAGTTTCGATGCCGTTTTTTTCTTCTGACTTATATACGGATAAGTCTCCGCGCTATATCGCCGCAGAAACGATTCGAGAAAAAGCGTTTCGGCTTTTGGGCGATGAACTTCCCTACGGCATTGCCGTGGCTATCGACAGTTGGACTGAAGACGAAGAGTTAGCCGAGATTATCGCGACTCTTTATGTTGATCGCGAAAGCCACAAAGGCATCGTTATCGGAGAAAAAGGTTCGAAATTGCGTGAGATTTCTCGCTTAGCGCGGTTGGACTTAGTAAAGCTACTCGAAAAACGCGTTTACTTAGAAGTCTGGGTACGCGTCAGACGTGGCTGGAGCGATGATGCCCGTGCCTTAAAGAGCTTAGGCTATGAGTAAGAGCGCGGCACTAGAAAAAAGCGAGCCCATTGAGGTGCTCGCATTGGACGCTTTGGGTCGCACAACGCAAAGCGTTGTAATCCCCTATATCAGTGCGCGCGAAGAACCCGCGTTTGTTTTAACGAGTTGGCCTTGGCGTGAAACAAGTCTCATTGTCTCTTTATTTACAAAGCGCCATGGTCGCGTGACGGTGGTCGCACGAGGCGCTAAGCGCCCTGCAGGGCGCTTTCGTGGGCTGCTTGATGCCTTTTCTCCACTTCTTGTTTCGTTTTCTGGGAAAGCGGAAGTGAAAACACTAAGCGCTGCGCGGTGGATGGGAGGATTGGCTCCGTTAACGGGAGAAGGCCTTTTAACGGGCTTTTACTTAAACGAACTTATTTTCCGATTGCTTCCTGCTGAAAGCGCTGCGCCTGAACTTTTTGATGCGTATACGAGAACGCTTTCTGTTATTGCAAAGGGCGAATTTACTGAAACCGAGCGCGCGATGCGTGAGTTTGAGGTGGACCTTTTGCGTCTTTGCGGTTGGGGGCAGAGACTAGAAGATTTTGAAGACGTCTTTCCGGGGTGCGTAAGAGACGGAGAGATTGTCGACGCGCGCTTTGCTTCAGTTTCTTCTGAAGAAAGGATTTTTGAGGCAGAAGTCGTGAAAGCTGTTTTAACGCGCGATTTTTCTTCAGAGCAACTCTTAAAACCCGCGCGCGAGATGCTAAGAAGTATTTTGGAATTTTATGCGCGATCAGGCCGCACACTCGCCTCTCGCGAGACAGTGGCAAAGTGGCGTGAGTTTCGAAAGTCAGAGTGAACTATGAAAG
>CAVKJM010000030.1:7327-13664 GCA_963656505.1 bacterium | reverse complement strand
CTTACCGCCCTGCGCCATGCGCGCTTTAATCCATTTTCAGGACACGCAAAGGTTGAGGCCTCGTTTCGAGCCGCCATTGCCAAACTGTCTTATCCCATTTATAAAAAAGAAACCGCTGCACTCTTGCATCTAGCGGCCATCGCCTTTGCCTTAGGTCTTATCGCAAGCCTCGCGTTGCGGGGATTTTCCACCGCCTTTGTCGTTGGCTGGGAAAGTACATGGTTTGCTGAAAACGTCGCGGCTGTTAAAAACTTTATCGATTGGACCTATGGGTTAGTACCTGCAATTGGGCCAATTACGGCGCTTCCTGACCTTTCGGTTCTCGAATCGATTCGCGCAGATCGCCTTCCTTACCTACAAGAATCGGTTACTGCCGCTCCGTGGCTATTGAGAATGATGGTTCTTTTAGCCGCATTCGTCATTTTGCCGCGCTTAGTGCTTTTTCTTGTAAGCCTTGCTGGCATTCGCTACACGAAAAACCATTTAAAACTCGATGCCACAGAGCCTTACTTTGCTGATGTTCTTCGCTACGGGAAAGAATCGATTTCCCTAGGAGCCCTTCAATTTGTGATGGGCGCTAAAGGGCCCGATGCCACACACGCTAGCCTCGCCGAACTCTCTTTACTTTGGGGAAATACCGAGCTTCATATCGATACGCTTGATTTTGATGCGCCTCCCTTTACGTTACCCGAGGTAAAAGTTAGTCCCGTGCGTACCGTCGTTCTTATTGTTTTGGATGCGACAGTCACAGCGGAAGAAGAACTCGCTGGCGCCCTTTTTGAAAAAGCGAAAGAGGCGATGAAAGAGCGCGAAGATCTTCTTTATGCGGCGCTTTTAGATATGACGCGGTTTTCTTCTCGCTCCAAGGTCTACCCTGAACGCCTTGCAGAAAGAAAAGAGACGTGGACTCACTTTGCAACGCAATATGGCTTAACGCTCTTTTTCTTAGAAGAGAATCCCTTAGAGCTTGTTAGAAATATGCGAGAATGGGCGACATCTTATGCGCCAAATGCGACAAAAGTTATAACGGGAACCCATTGATGTCAAACGATATCCTTCGTATTCATCTGAGCTTAGTGAGCCATACGAATATTGGCAAAACAACGCTTGCCCGTACGCTTTTAGGTCGCGACGTGGGAGAAGTGGCCGATCGCGCCCACGTCACAGAAACCACCGATGAATTTGTTCTTGCTCGCAATGCCGAAGGCTGTGAATTGGTTCTTTGGGACACACCGGGGTTTGGGAATTCTGTAGCGCTTGCCAAACGCCTTGAAGGTCGTAAGAACCCTGTTGGGTGGTTTCTTTCCGAAGTCTGGGATCGATTCTCCAATAAAGCGCAGTGGTTAAATCAAAAAGCGTTAAAGCACGTCAAAGAAACCTCGAACGTCGTGCTTTATCTTGTGAATGCCGCAGAACTACCCGATGAAGCCGCGTACGTGAAAGCCGAGATGCGGATTCTCACGTGGATTGGAAAGCCCGTGATTGTGCTTCTCAATCAGATGGGAAAACCGCGTCCAGCGCAAGAAGAAGCGCTTGATGTCGCCCGCTGGAATGAAGCGATGCGCGAATGGGCCATTGTGAAAAAAGTGCTTCCGATGGATGCGTTTGCGCGTTGCTGGGTTCAGGAATTCACGCTTTTTGATGCGATTGGCTCGGTGTTGGATGAAGAATCTAAGAGCGCCTTTGAGTCGCTAAGAGAAACGTGGTCGCGGCAGCGGCGAGCCGCCTACTCGGCTAGCCTACAGGCTCTCATGCATACGTTAGAGAGCATCATTAACGATAAAGAAGCGACTAACGACATTACCTTTGCCTATCAGCTTCGCACTTTAGGTAAGCGCCTAAAACTTCTAAAGGATAAGGGCGAAGGAGAAGACCCATTAAAGTCAGCGCAAACCGCTCTTTGCGCTCGCGCAACTGACGCCTTCTGCGACTTAACCGATAAATTGATTGCCGCCAATCGCTTGCGTGGTAAAGGCGTGAAAAAGGAGCTCTTCGAAAGACTTCAAAGCGACTGGGATATCACAAGCTCAATGAAACCGACAAAGGCCGCGATTGCTGGTGCCGTTGGTTCTGGCGCTGTCGGGGGCCTTGCCGCAGACCTTTCCACAGGCGGCATTTCTCTTGGGCTCGGGACTCTTATTGGAAGCGTCTTAGGTGCCTTAGGGGGCGTGGGGCTTGCCATTGCCTACAACACAAGACGCGATGCGAAAGAAGGCACCGTTGTTGCGTGGTCTGATACGGCGATTCGTAACTTTGCACTTGAAGCGCTTTTGCTTTATTTAGCCGTAGCGCACTTTGGTCGCGGCCGAGGCGACTGGAAAGAAGGCGAGTGCCCGGAATTCTGGCGCACGATGCTTGTGAAAGCGCTTGATAAACAAAAAAGCGATATCCAGTATCTTCCGATTATGCTCGATGGCATTTTGCGTCGAGTGCTCTCTGAGCTTTACCCTGATGCGACGTTCTAACGTCCTTTTCTAAGTGAAGAGAAATTTGTCCATCTAGCACTCGATTTGATGCCTTGGATTGGAATTCATTGAATCACAAAGCCGCAACCAAGGCGCTCAGTGATTGCTTAAACCTGTCGTTGTTCTTTCAAGAGCTTGAACTGATGACTGGCTGCGAGCCGATAGTACTTCTCAGCATCAGTCATCGCACTTTTCAAATCTGGAGCGAATTCGGTAATCTCAATAACGTTTTTTAGTCCCAATCGAACCATTTCATCCGCTCTCGGTCCTTTTTGGCCGACAATGGCAACAACAGGGATGCTTTTCTCGTTCGCATGCTTTAGAACACCCGAGATAACTTTTCCGTGTGCCGACTGCCAATCCAATCGACCTTCTCCCGTAATCACAACCCGAGCTCCTTCGATTTTGCGGTCAAAATCGACAAGCGACAAAACGGTTTCGATACCAGAATTCAGTTGGGCGCCGAGAAAGACCTTCAAAGCATAGCCTAACCCTCCGGCTGCCCCTGCCCCCTTAAAATCCTCCGCCTTCTCAAGTTGATGCCGTGAGACCTCCAAAAAATGACGCATCCCGCTTTCTAGGGCTTCAAGAGCTCTCTTATCCGCCCCTTTCTGCGGTCCATATGTATATGTTGCCCCATTGAGTCCGATAAGAGGACTATCCACATCGCTCATCACAGCAATGGAAACGGTCTTAAGGCGGGGATCGACATCGCGCGCATCGATTCGTTTAACTCGGGACAAATCGCTTGCGAAGCCCTTCAGTAATTTTTCGTTTTGATCATAAAACCGATACCCCAAGGCACACAGTGCGCCAAGTCCTCCATCATTTGTCGCACTTCCGCCGATTCCGATGATGATTTTCCGAGCCCCTTGCGTAAGAGCGGCTCTAATCAATTCCCCGGTTCCATAGGTATTAGCCTGCATCAGTAACTCGGGAGAATGATCGATTAATGAGAAACCTGAAGCTTCCGCCATTTCCATGACGGCGGTTTGGTCATCTAGCATAAAGAATCGGGCATTGACAGGAGCTCCTAACGGATTTCTCACCTGAACCTCATGCCATCTGCCCGAAAGCTGCCTACTAAGAGCCTCGACAGTGCCTTCGCCACCGTCTCCGAGAGATACAGAAACACAGTCCACGTTCGGAAAATATTGCTTTGCGACTTCCGTCAGTATTCGGTGAATCGCTGAAGAGCTCAAGGTTCCTTTGAAGGAATCGGAAGCGAACACGAATTTCATAAAAACCTCAAATGTAACGTTGTTCTCTTACATTACCACCTTTATTTCGTAAAACTCGTTTGAACAACGATATTGTTAGATGTGTAGAAAAGACTACACCTGGCCTTTGATAAAATTCCTTTTGCCTACAACCGTCAAAATCGATGAGCACGGTCGTGGCACAAGAAAAAAAGGAATTTTTATCATGCCCGACATTTTTTCCATGACTGGCTACGCCAACGCACAAGGCGAAACCGCTTTGGGGTTGGTCTCCGTTGAAGTCCGAAGCGTCAATTCTCGTTTTTTAGATCTCGTGCTTCGCGTCCCCGATGAATTGCGTAGCACAGAACCCGCACTAAGAGAAACACTGCGCAGCCGCGTCACACGCGGCAAAGTCGAGTGCCGTGTTGCACTAAAGGCCGATGATGCCGTAAGCGGCGCCAAATTAAATGAGGCGGCCCTGACAAAACTTGCGGCGCTTCAAAAGGAAGTGCTTCAAGCGCTCCCTCAAGCCAAAGAACTTTCCGTTCAAGAAGTCCTTCTTTATCCAGGTGTTCTTTCCACTTCAGAAATTGATGAAGAAAAACTCACAAAAGACGTTTTAGCTATCCTTGAAAAAGCGCTTAACTCTTTTGAAAGCAATCGCGCACGAGAAGGAAAGGCCTTAAAAGCCGTTCTTGAAGGCTACTGCGAAACAATTGATGCGACAGTAGGAAAACTTAAGCCCCAGTTGCCGCTTATTCTTGAGGCCATTAAAGAGAAGATGCAAGAGCGTCTGACAGAGGCCTTGGAAGCACCTTTAGCGAAAGCCTCGGAACTTACGCACGAAGAAATTGGCGAACGCATCCAAACCGAATTAACGCTTTATGCCTTAAAGATGGATGTCGATGAAGAGATGAATCGCTTGTTAACCCACACAAAAGAAGTGCGCCATATTTTGGCCACAGGGGGCGCTGTGGGTCGTAAGTTGGATTTTCTGATGCAAGAGCTCAATCGCGAGGCCAATACCTTGGGTTCGAAAGCGGCGGCAATCGAAATGACAGATACGTCTCTAACGCTTAAGTTAGCCATCGAGCAGATGCGTGAGCAAATCCAAAATCTTGCTTAAGAAACTTTCAAAAAGCGCATCAAAATCGGGCGGATTGCAGGACTTAATTTCTTAACAAGAAAGCCCACTGCAAACGCGGAAATCAATGTTCCCTCTCGGATTCCTACGGGAAAACCTAAAATCAGAAATCCCAAAAGAGCCGAGAGGATCACTGTTGTAACGTCAAACCCGATTTTGAGCGTCCCAAAATTGCCGCCAAACGTAAGCGCAATGGCAAGCACTAAGCCCTCTGCGGGCATCATCGATATATCAGCCGCAAGAAGCCCCATAATGCCTAAGGCTAAGAAAATATTGGAAAAGACGCTTAATGCGAGGTTTATGGGGTAACTTTCCCCGTAGATTATCCCGACCCAGTGCATATTGATGTCGATAAAAACGCCAAAGAGAAACACAAGCGGGATTTGTATGAGGCTTAGAAGTCGAAACCTCTTACGCAAAAGAAGAATCTGCAAAGAAACAAAGATGACGTTTACGAAAAACGTCGCCACCCCCAACGAAACGCCAAAGATTTCTCCAGAAACCAAAGGAAGTGCGGAAACGGGCGTTGTTCCAATCTTGGCGCACACTAGGGATGCAATGCCTAGCGCCATCAAAAACATCCCGATTAGTAGCAGTGCGATGCGCCGAACAAGCGACATCGTCATACGCTGCGTTTACCCTTAGCGAATTCGGCGGTCTCTTTCTCGCGGATTTCCTCCCACGCATCAAGAAGCATCCAGTAAAAGTGCAACCCGACTAGGGTCACCATATGAAAGTCTTCTTCGTTGGTTACCCAGGGAAAGGCACGCGCCAAACGAATCGTGCCAAATTGACCAATGGCGGCAAAGGCTTTGACAATCGCTTCTTCGTCTTCTTTTTTCTTGGGATCAAAGTGAAGAAGCTCACAGGCACGCTCGAAATTTTCAACGCCTTTTAAGGCGCGGCTTACATACATGGCGCAGTACTTACAGCTCATCGTTATTGCCCCCTTGCAGCAACGCGTGCCACGTAAAGCGGCGCAAAAGGAACGGCCTGCGTTAAGGCAATCAGACCATCTTTTGCCAATTCAAGAATGGCTAAATAGTTGACGATAGCGTATTCAACGCCACAGCCCTTTTCAAAGAGGTCTTGGAATTCCACGAAAGCACTATCGGCTAAGCGCCTTAAGATCTTTGTCATGAATTCACGCACAGAAAGTTCTTGACGCGAGATGCTGTGATTGCCTCGAAGTTGTGCGTTAGCAAGCACTTCTGCCCAAATGCGTGCCAAGTCATCGGCGCTCACATTCGGAAGCACTTTGTTTTGTGTTTGTTCGATTAACACGAAGGCTTTCCAGAAGTCTCTACCGTTACGGGGAATCGTATCGATTTCTCGGGCCGCAAGCTTCATCTTTTCATATTCAAGAAGGCGGCGGGCTAATTCGGCTTGCGGGTCTTCGACCTCTTCGCCTTCATCGATTCGTGTGACAGGTAAAAGTAAGCGACTCTTAATCTGCATTAAGCACGCGGCCATCACAAGGTATTCGGCAGCAAGTTCTAAATTCGATTTCCGAATCAGTTCCACAT
>CAVKJM010000030.1:0-7317 GCA_963656505.1 bacterium | reverse complement strand
CACATAACCCATGTACTGTTCGGTCACGAGCGCCATCGGCACATTCATCACATCGAACTTTTGCTTACGAATTAGATAAAGCAGTAAATCCAATGGCCCTTCAAAACTTTCAAGAAACACCTCTAGCGCATCTGGCGGAATATACAAACCGTCTGGAACCTTAAATAAAGGCTCTCCGTAAAGGCGCGCGACAGCAACGCCATCGACAACGTCTGGCGTTGAATCCGAGGCTTGTGCGCCATCGGATACATTCATCGTTAAGTCTTCGTTACCTTGGCTCACGGATTACTTCTTTGAAGCGGAAACCTTCTTTTTGGGAGCCGCTTTCGGTGCTGGCCCCAACGCCTTTAAGCGCTGAGCCGCTGTTTTGGCGCTTTCGGTTCCTTCGTACTTTTTCACAACATCGCTTAACACGTTGCGTGCTTCGTCGCGATGTCCGAGGCGCTCTTCAGCGGCTGCCCAAGAAAGCATTGCTTCAGGAACGCGAGAGCTTTGCGGGCAACGCTTGACAAGTTTCTTTTGCGTGGCAGCAGCTAACGTCAATTTATTTTGAACGTAGTACGCACACCCTAACCAGTAAAGGGTATTGGCGATGTAACCGGACTTCGGAAAGTCGGTCGCCAAGGACTCAAGAAGCTTTTGGCTATCCTCGTAGGAGCCTTCGGCAAAAAGTTCAAGCGCCAAATCGTAGCGACGCTTTTCTTCGGGAACGACCGTGAAGGTTTCTCCATTTTCGCCTTTTTCAACGTGCGACTCTAGCGCTGCCAAACGCTTATCTAGGCTCGTAAAGAGGTCACGGGCCGAACGCTGCGAGAGGCTAATCTGATGCGTGAGCTTTTCGATTTTGCCTGTGAGTTCGGCGTTTTGACTGCGAAGCTGTTCGATTTGCCCCGTGAGTTCGAGTTGTGCGTTTTGCGTAACACTTAACTTTTCACGCAAATCCAAAATCGCGCGGCGCGCTTCATCGTCAGAAAATGCCGATGTCACACCGCTTGCAACCAACAAAGCAGAACCCACCGTAAGAGCTATGAAAGCCCGCTTAAACCCCTTCATCGAACGTTCCCCAAAAATATCTAGTCAAATTACTGCGTAATCACAATATCGGCGCGACGGTTCTTCGCCCAGGCTTCTTCGTTTTCGCCATGCGCAATTGGACGTTCACGACCGAAGCTAACGGCCTCAAGGCGCTTAGCGGACACCCCTCGGATTTGCATTAAGCCTTTGACGGCTTCACTGCGTTTTTGTCCGAGAGCTAAGTTGTATTCACGGCTACCGCGGCTATCGGTGTTGCCTTCAATGCGGGCATTGAGTGCCGGATTAGCCATCATCGCACGCACTTGGCGATCGATGGTGGTGTAGTAGCGGGATTCAACCGTGTAACTATCGAAAGCAAAGTACACGCTCTTATCTTTGGCAAGCGCCTCAGGACTTGTCGACAAAGCACCCGCGCGACCAGAAGCAGACTGTGTTGTTCCTTCTTTGGCCGATTCATCCAAGCTCACACTCGAGCAACCGGCTAAAAGCATTGTTGCGGCAACAGCAGCCGCTAAGTAAGAGATCTTTTTCACTTCTCATTATCTCCACGATGTAAAAAGGAAAGCATCCGAATCTTACAGCCCGAAGGCAATCCCTGTTGTTACAAATTACTTCTTTGGGGCCCTATTCCTCAATTAAAGGGCTCCACGTGGGCTCACGAATGTCCCCTGTCGGGCCCATAAGCCGCGTACTCGTTGTTCCATCGACGCTGACAGTGGCTAAGACGCCACGACGATTTTCTTCGCTTGCGTACACAATCATGCGACCGTTAGGAGAAAAACACGGGCTTTCATCCAAATCGGTCTTAGAAAGAATGAGCTCTTCGCCCGTAGCTAGATTCATACACGCCACACGATACCGACTATCGATACGCGTGACATACGCCAGGTGCGTTCCCGTCGGATCGAGCGCAGGACTTACCGCGTAATCGGCGTTAAAGGTCATGCGATTCGTATCACCTGTTTCAAGGTTTTGGCGATACACCTGAGGCGTACCACCTCGATCGCTTGTAAAGTAAAGCGCCTTTCCATCGGGACTAAAAACGGGTTCTGTATCAATGGCAAAAGAGCGCGTTAAGCGCCTGACATTGGTGCCATCGGAATCGATTAGATAAATCTGCGTGAACCCATCGCGTGAAAGCGCGACAGCTAGCGTTTTCCCATCGGGGCTAAAAGCTGGGGCCGAGTTATTGCCTCGGAAGTTGGCAACAAGTCTTCTTTGGCCCGTGGCAACTGTGTGCACGTAAACCACGGGCTTATTTTCTTCAAAAGAGACGTAGGCGAGTTGCTTACCATCGGGCGACCATGCAGGAGAAATGATCGCCTCCGAGCTCTTTAACGCGGCTTTGGGATTTGCGCCATCGCTATCTGCAACAATCAGTTCGTAGTGATTCGCTCCGTACTGCACAACGTAAGCTAAGCGCGAAGCAAACATTGCGCCATTACCCGTTAACTTATCGTAAATGCGGTCTGCAATCCGGTGCGCACAAAGTCGCAATTGCGTACTTGTGACAACGAAGCTTCCCTCGTCAAGTGCCTGGGACTCTTTGGCGCAATCGAAAAGTCGATAGCGCACATCAAAGCGCCCATCGACGGTTTGCACGATTAATCCCGTGGCCATCACATTGGCTCCGAGCTCTTGCCAGACCTGTAAGTTCGGGCGTAGCGCCTCTTCAAGGGTAGCTTCTTGTGAAGAATGAATCAGACGAAAAGCGCCTGTTCTTTCTAGGTCAGAACCCACCACAGAGAAGATATCAATCCCTGTTTCACCTGCCCCATTCATCGGCTGCAGGGCAATCGGCAAGCAATTAGCACCGACGCCCATAATCCGAATCTGCAACTGAGAAAACGCTCTTGGCGCAACCGAAAGAGCCCCTGCAGCAACTGTGCCTGCAATAAGGGCTCGACGGCTTACGCGATGAAGTTCTCGCATAAAAATCCCTTTAAGTTCCCGTTTTAGTGTCTAAAGTGCCGTTCCCCAGTAAAGACCATCACGATGCCGCGTTCGTCTGCGGCAGCGATAACCTCTGCGTCGCGAATAGAGCCACCCGGTTGAATCACAGCTGTTGCACCGTGATCGATTACAACATCAAGACCGTCTCTGAAGGGGAAGAACGCGTCGCTTGCGACAGCGCACCCCTTTAGCGAGTGACCGAATTCTTCGGCTTTCATCGCAGCAATCTTTGCCGAGTCCACGCGACTCATCTGTCCTGCGCCAACGCCAAGAGTCATGCCGCTACGCGCGTAGACAATGGTGTTTGACTTCACAAAGCGAGCGATGTTCCAAGCAAACATCATGTCGGCAATCTGCTCAGAGGTCGGTTGCTTTTTCGTGACAACGCGAAGGGCGTCTTCCGAGCAAAGCTGAATATCTGGCGTTTGAACAAGAAGGCCGCCGCCGACGCGCTTAAATTCAAAGTCGTTATGCGTGGCGCCATTGGCAACAACAAGAATACGCAAATTCTTCTTTTGCTCGAAAACGGCTAGTGCTTCTTTTGTATAAGAAGGCGCAATCACCACTTCAGCAAACTGATGGCCAATTTCTGCAGCGGTTTTATCATCGACTTCACGGTTAAAGGCGATGATGCCACCGAAGGCGCTCTTCGGGTCGCAAGAGAAGGCTTTCTTGTAGGCCTCGAAAACCGACATCGCCACAGCCGCGCCACAAGGATTGGCGTGCTTCATAATGATGCAGGCAGGAGCCGTGAAGCTTCTGGCCGCTTCCCAAGCCGCATCGCTATCTGAGATGTTGTTGTAGGAGAGTTCTTTTCCTTGAAGCTGTGTGTAGCCAGCTAAAAGGCCAGGAGCCACATTGTGTTCCCGATAGAACGCTGCCTGCTGATGGGGATTTTCCCCGTAGCGCATATCCTGAACCTTGACCCACTGACGCGTAAAGACATCGGGGAATTTCTTCGTGGGCTTCTTATCCGCATCAAGGCTTGTTAAGAAATTCGAGATTGCCGCATCGTATCTTGCGGTATGAGAAAAGACTTTCTTTGCAAGATCTAAACGCGTTGCAGCGCTGACTTCGCCATTGGCCTTAAGTTCATCGATCACGCGCTTGTAGTCCTTGGGGTCAACGACCACAGCAACGGATTCGTGATTTTTCGCTGCCGCACGAATCATCGTGGGGCCACCGATATCGATGTTTTCAATTGCGAGTTCAAATGTGCAATCAGGTCGAGCAATCGTTTGCTCAAAAGGATATAAGTTCACACACACGATGTCGATTGGATCGATCTTGTGTTCTTCAAGAGCCTTCATATGAGACTCAACTGGGCGACGCGCCAGAATACCTGCGTGAATATGCGGATCGAGCGTTTTCACGCGGCCGTCGAGCATCTCAGGGAAACCCGTGTAATCGGCCACTTCCTGGCAAGCAATTCCTTCTTTAGCCAAGAGCTTAGCCGTTCCCCCTGTCGAGAGAATGTGGTAGCCCAAATTCACGAGTTCGCGAGCGAAATCGGCAACACCTGCCTTATCGGAAACGCTAATCAGTGCTTGTTTACGCATTTTTAGTATGCCCTCCTATCAGAGTCTTCCCAAAAACCCTGTTCACAGAGTTTTTTGTGAAGTGTATTTCGATTAATTCCTAAAACCTTAGCGGCCAATTTTTGATTACCTTCTGTTTTTTCCATGGCCCAACGAAAGAGCGGACGCTCCACAGCTGCAATAATCATACTGTGAATCGGCAATCCTTTAACGCCATCCAAATCACGGATATAGCCCTCGACACGCGAAATAATAAGTTCAGCGAGTTCGTCTTTTGTCTTAAGCGCTTCTTTGGATTTTTCTAGGCTATCCATAGCGAATCTTTCGTTAAAAAATCTTCTAACACTCGAGTAACGGATGCTGCGTCATCGAGACCAAAAATTGTTTTTGCAGCGTCTCTCCCACCCGCAAAGGCCGAGAGATACCACAACACGTGTTTACGAAACATGCGCACAACGTGCTTTGTCGAGCCAAAAGTAGCGCAGTGCTCTTTCCAGTGGGAAAGAATCAGCTCTCGTTTTTCTTCTTGCGTCACTTCCTGCGGCGCTTTTCCTGCGATTGCGTCAGAAATCTCACGAAAAATCCAAGGCGCTCCGAGAGCGGCACGTCCTACCATGACGCCTGCGGCTCCTGTTTCTTTCATGACGCGAACCGCTTTAGCTCCCGAATCAATATTGCCGTTAGCAATAACAGGAATTTTTAATTCTCTAACAACCTTCCCAATCGTCTCGTAATCCACCGGTCCCGTAAAGCGAGCCTTCCTCGTTCTTCCGTGAACGGTAACCGCAGAAAACCCGATTTCTTCTGCCGCCTTCGCAAGTTCTAGCACTGTTTGGTGCTCAGCATCCCACCCTGTTCGCATCTTCACAGTCACGGGAACTGTTGTCGCCTCTTTTACGGCTTCTAAGATGCGTGTAGCTAACTTCAGATCAGCCATCAGTGCTGAGCCGCAGGCTTTACCGCAAACAACACGCGCCGGACATCCAAAATTCACATCAACAATCTTTGCCCCAGAGTTCTGTGCATAAAGAGCAGCTTCTGCCATCTCAGCTGGATCTGCCCCGAGAATCTGAACGACGGGAATCGCCTCAGAAGAAGAAACAGCAAAGCGACTCTTTGTCTTTTCCGTTTTCCGAAGCTCAGGATTGCTTGCGACCATCTCTCCGAAAGCAAGCCCTGCTCCACAATCCAAACACACTTTGCGAAACGCCGCGTCAGCCACCCCTGCCATCGGGGCAAGAACGACTGGATTTTCGATGCGATACGCTCCGATTTGCATGTATGGAAAATGGGGAATTTATCTCTGTGACTTTTGGCCGTTATTCTACCCTAGTTGCCTAAAAAACGGGCACGTATTTTTTTACCAAAACTCTGTAAAACCAAAAGGAAGAAGTTCAAAAATTTCTTTTTATTTCAGCAGTTCATTGACACAAGAAGAACACCAAACGGTTTAAGAGGTTTCCTTCGTTATATTTGTTGCTCAGAGAAGATCCGCATGCAGTCTTCGGGACATACGATTTCGAGTTTTGCATTTGGATATGCCGCTAAGAATTTTTTGACGCCTCTTGTACTTTTAACTGCTTTTGACATCTTACATTCAAAGGCACGAATTGCGCCGTCAAGTTCCTCAATAAAGTCAACTTCAGCAGCACCTGACCCCGTTGTTCTCCAAAAATACATTTGCGTGAAATCTCGACGCGTATCGTGCAACTTAACACGCTCCATAAAAAAGAAGTTTTCCCAAAGCGCCCCCGCGTCACTACGCTCGGATAGTGGCGTAAACCTTTGGAGAATGGCATTACGAACACCGTTATCAAAGAAGTAAATCTTTTTCCCTTTCTTTAATTCATTAGCAAGATTGCGTGAATACGAATGGCAAACACGAACAATCGAAGCTTGCTCGAGCTTTGCAATGTAATCGTCGACCGTGTTTTTACTCATATCACATTCTCGACCTAGGCTCTCAGAAGTGACTTCTGATCCAACTTTTTGAGCAAGAACTTGAAGAAGGCGCCGCAATTTCTTTGGATACCGTACCGTGCCTTGCTCAAAAATGTCCTGCAAAAGCAATCCATCACAATAATCTGTAAGAAAGCTCCGAGCTTCTTCTGGCGCCATGTAAACCGATGGCATCAAACCGTAGACAAGGTGATGCTCGATTGCTTCAAGGACTTTGCCCCAACTTGTAAACGCTGCGATTTCACTAACAGAAAACGGCCACATTTGTCGCGATGTGACGCGTCCAAGAGCCGATTCCTTAAGAGAAGCAAGATAAAAGGGAGAAGAGCTTGTGACGAAAATTTTTGCCGGTTTCTCTAAATGTTCGTTCACATCGACCAACATCTTCACAATGTTTCCGATATCTGGAATCTTGTGCGCTTCGTCGATGACAATAGCTGGTGCCTGAAGTAATGCATTCTTAGCATCCTCAGTCGAATTAAACCGAAGCGCTTCAGACACTCCGAACGTATCGCCGTTGTACCAGCGTGCCGCGCCTAGCCCCACGAGAGTTTCAAGCATCGTGGTCTTTCCAATGCGGCGAGGGCCGAAAATTGCAACGGCTTTCGGAGGAGTGGCTTTGGCCACGGTAGGAGCAAGATTTCGAGAAACAAGAGTCATATTTGTAAATTCCGTCAGTTTATTGACGAATTTTACATTAAAAACTGTCAGTTAACTGACGGATTTTACATTTCGAGTCTAGGCCATCTTTTCCGCTGTTGCCTAAAAGAAGTTGACAATGACGCTCGCCTAATTAAGTTGACAGACAAACGTTCTCTTGCCTATCTTGCCT
>CAVKJM010000029.1:0-13803 GCA_963656505.1 bacterium | reverse complement strand
TTTTGGGCACAAAATCAGGCTAATTTTTTAAGCTGACAAAAGGGTCGCTGCAGCGAGTCCCAAGAAGATAATGCTTGCTGTCCGATTCATCCAAAACTGAACGCGCGGGGTACGAAGCTTATCTGCGAGAGTTCCCGAGCAAAACGCAATAAAGGAAAACACAAGGGCGGTGGCAAGCATAAATGTAAGACCCAGGATGGTCATTTCAATTGCGGTTTGCGCGGGTCCCGCCCCTTTGGTGACAAACTGCGGGAAAAACGCCAAAAAGAAAATCTGCACTTTGGGATTGGTGACATTCATAATGACGCCACGCCGAAAGAGCTTCGCGTAACTTAAGTTTTCTGTGGCTTTTCCTTCGCTTGCGATCGGATGCGTCCAACTCATGTACGCGAGATACGTCAAATACAACGCACCCACAATACGAATGCCCCAGAAAAGCGTAGGAGACGCTGCAACAATTGCCGCTACGCCAAGCGCGGCAGCAATCGTCTGAATCCCCACACCAACAATGAGACCTAAGACCGTAAAAAGACCAGCACGAACACCGTGCACAGCGGACTGAACCAAAACAAACATATTGTCTGGTCCAGGCGCAAACGAAAGTAGGACGCTCGTTACGACGAACGCCCAGTAGACGCTCCAACTCATCAAAATCCTTTAATTAACCAACCCAAACTCGCGCATTATCGAACAAACGCATCCACAATGTAAACTCATGCGTATGGTCGGCATACCACGACATCTGCACTGTTCTGTGGCTGCGTTCCGGATGCGGCATGATAATTGTTGCGCGACCATCAGGCGTGGTAACGCTTGTCACGCCTTCAGGCGACCCATTCGGGTTTAAAGGATAAACCTCGGTTGGAAGACCATCGCCATCGACATAGCGTGCGGCAACAAGTGCTTGAGCTTTGTCTTCGGGACTCGCCCAAACGACGCGTCCTTCGCCGTGCGAAGTGACAATCGGCATTGAGCTACCTGCCATCCCAGCAAAGAAAATCGAGGGCGAGGCTTCAATGCGAACCTGCGTTAAACGCGCTTCAAACTGCTCGGAGCGATTGCGCTCGAAGGTCGGCCAGTGTTCGGCTCCAGGAATTAATCCCTTTAAGAGGCTAATCATCTGGCAGCCATTGCAAACGCCAAGAGTAAACGTGTCGGACCGCTCAAAGTAGCGCGCAAACATCTCGGTTAACTTCGAGTTATAGAGGATGGTCTTTGCCCAACCGCCACCAGCGCCTAAGACGTCGCCGTAGGAGAAACCGCCTGCGGCCGCGAGCCCCGAGAAGCGATCGAGATTCATGCGACCGGTTAAGAGGTCAGTCATGTGAACGTCCCAAACCTCAAAGCCCGCGTGCATAAAGGCCGCGGCCATTTCTGTTTGAGAATTCACACCCTCTTCACGCAATACGGCAACCTTTGGTTTTGCGTGCCCTGAATGAATGTAGGGCGCTGCGATGCGGTGATGTAGATCAAACGTTGTCTTAACAAAAAGACCCTTATGATCGTTACCTGTAGCAACAGCAAATTCGCTATCGGCGCATTCGGGGTTGTCACGGTGTTTGGCCATTTCGTGCGTGACTTCGCACCAATCCTTCATGAGTTCCGTGCGCTCGACATCCAAAAGTTTCTTACCACCCGCAAGAACCGTGAGCCGATCTACAGTATTAAGTGAACCGATCTCAGCAAAGTACGGCGTAAGCCCCATCGCGGCAACTTGTGCCTTTAATTCATCGATAGCGAAGTCAGCGACCTGCAGTACTGCACCCGCTTCTTCATTAAAGAGTGCGCAAAGAGCAGCGGACTCTGTGGGTTCCCCATCGATTAACGCATCCAATTCGATACGCACACCACGATGGCTTGCAAACATCATTTCAGAAAGTGTTGCGGCCAACCCGCCGTCGCTACGGTCGTGATAGGCATAGAGCTTTTCTTCACGCACTAAACGACGAACAAGCGTAAAAAAGTTCTTTAGCGCTTCAGTGTCTTCCATATCAGGAGCGACAGAACCAAAGTTCTGACGCACTTGCGCAAGAATCGATCCTCCCATACGGCACTTTTTCGCACCAAAGTCAAAGCACACCAAGCGACTTGGCGCATCGTTTAATTGCGGCGTAACACTTAAACGCACGTCTTCAACGCGAGAAGCGGCAGAAACGACCAAGGAAACGGGGCTTGTGACTGACTTTTCAACGTCGTTATCCTTCCAAGCTGTTCTCATTGAGCACGAATCTTTGCCGACAGGAATGGAGATACCGAGTTTTTGAGAGAAGTCGCTTGCGGCTTTTACAGCGCGATAAAGTTTCGCGTCTTCTCCAGCCGCACCACAGGCAGACATCCAGTTAGCTGACAGTTTCACAAAGGGTAGTTGCACATCAGCGGCGACAATGTTTGTGATTGCTTCTGTGATTGCCATGCGAGAAGCGGCAGCAGAGTCGATAATGGCTAGAGGCGCTCTTTCACCAATTGCCATCGCCTCTCCTGCGTAGCCAGTGAAATTCAAATTCGTTACGGCGCAATCGGCAACGGGAACCTGCCAGGGGCCAACCATCTGATCGCGAGAAACTAAGCCGCCGACAGAACGGTCACTGATTGTCACCAAAAAGCTCTTATTGGCAACTGTCGGATGCTTTAAGACTTTCGAAATCGCTTCTTTAAAGTTCGTTTCTGTGGCATCAAAGGCTGTGAGTTTTTCTTCGTGTGTTTTCACATTGCGATGCATGCGAGGTGGTTTACCGAGTAAAACCTCCATCGGCATTTCAACGGCTCGTGCTTCGCCTTCTCGGCCTTCGACAATGAGCATGCCGTCCTCGCGAATCGAACCCAAAACCGCATACGGGCACCGCTCGCGTTTGCAGATTGCATCAAAGGTCGCTAACGACTCAGGAGCGATTGCCAAGGAATAGCGCTCTTGACTTTCGTTACTCCAGATTTCTAAGGGGCTCATCGAGGGTTCTTCAATAGGAACGGCAGAAAGTTTCATTTGAGCGCCGTGACCTGAGAGGTCTGCCAATTCTGGCATCGCGTTTGATAAGCCACCTGCACCAATATCGTGAATCGCTAGGATCGGATTTAAGGCGCCTGCTGCCCAGCAGCGATCGATTACTTCTTGAGCACGACGTTGCATCTCGGGATTCCCTCGCTGCACGCTATCGAAGTCAAGATTCTCGGAATTCACGCCCGAATTCATCGAACTAGCAGCGCCCCCACCTAAGCCAATTCTCATTCCTGGGCCGCCTAAAACAATCATCAAGGTACCGGGCTCAAGTGTGTGTTTGTTCGTTTGGTCAGAGCGGATGTTTCCGATGCCGCCAGCAAGCATAATGGGCTTGTGATACCCATAGCGGGTATCACCCACACGGGCTTCAAAGGAGCGGAAGTATCCGAGAATATTCGGGCGACCGAATTCGTTATTAAAGGACGCGGCACCAATTGGGCCCTCAGTCATAATCGTGTGCGCTGAGGCAATGCGCTTTGGGGCGCCGTAAATCTCAGAGGTTTCTTTACCGTTTGTCGCTGTGGTATCGCGATCGTTTTCCCAAGCCTGTGCGTGGCCGTCGATGTGAAGCGCGGAAACAGAGAAACCACACAGTCCAGCCTTCGGGCGTGCACCGCGACCCGTGGCACCCTCGTCGCGGATTTCGCCTCCTGAGCCTGTAGCCGCCCCTGGGAAAGGAGAAATCGCTGTCGGGTGGTTGTGTGTTTCAACCTTAAAGACTGTGAAAGCGGGCTCTAAGATTTCCGAGTACGTTGACCCGAAGGGATCTTCTTCTGTGGGTCTCGGATACAAACGCGGGACCGTGGGACCTTCTAGCACTGCCGCATTATCCGAATACGCCACAATCGTCCCTTGGGGAGCAGCTTTGTGGGTTTCACGAATCATTTGGAAAAGTGTCTTTTCTTCCTCTTTTCCGTCAATGGTGAACTTGGCGTTGAAAATCTTATGGCGGCAGTGTTCGGAATTGGCCTGCGCAAACATCATCAATTCCACATCCGTGGGATTTCTACCTTGGGTCTTAAAGGCATTCACAAGGTAATCGATTTCATCCTCAGAAAGCGCCAAACCCATCTCGACATTGGCTTTACTTAACGCGTCTTTCCCGCCTGCGAGAATATCGACCGTTTGCATCGGTTTACCAGGAATTTCGGTAAAGATCTCTGTTGCTGCGCTCGCAGGATCTAACACTGTTTCTGTCATCCGATCGCTTAGTGCGCTAGCCAAAGATTGTGTCTCTTCTTCTGATAAAGAGACTCCCTCTTTAAGGGTTACGTTATAAAGAACCGCACGTTCGATGCGTTTTACCGTAGTAAGGCCACAGTTACGAGCAATATCGGTTGCCTTACTTGACCAAGGACTGATTGTTCCTAAGCGAGGTGCGACAAGAATCGTAAGAGACGCTTTCACGTCCTCTGCTTTATCGCCATAGTCAAGAAGGGAAGTTAGGCGCTTGGTTTCCTCATCAGTGAGTTCCCTTTCGGCTAACACAAAATGTTTATACCGAGCACTGATGGCTTTAATGGCAGGGGCCACGCTCTGAAGTTTTTCCAATAGACCGTGCGCGCGGAAGGCAGAAAGTGCAGAATTGCCAGTGAATTCTTTAAGGATGTGGGTCGCTGTCATCGTAAAGATCCTTGAGTCTTACAAAATGAGAAGGAAATAACAAAGCCACTAAAAAGGAAAACCTTCCCTTTTTAGCCTGTAAGTTTTAAAGCCCAAAGGCTTAGAAACATTCGCTATTTGTAACAGGCATTTTAGCGACTCTCCCTCTAAGGAAAATGCCTCGAGGAAAGAAAAGAAACACCCCCGATTTCTTCTAAAAACACAAGCCCCCGAAAGCGAGACTTAATCCTAAAATAGCGGGTTGCGCAGGTTCGTCCAACACACAGTATTTCGAACCCAAATTCATTTATTCGATTAATAAGTAATCTATGAGCCAACAGATTCTCACAAACGAAGAACTCCGTACCCTTGAAACCCGTTACGCCAAGCAACTTCCCGAAGGCGAATTAATGCGCCGTGCGGGAACTGCTCTTGCTAAAGAAATCGCGCGCGTGACCCCAGCAGGGGGCCACGTTGTGTTTGCCTGTGGCGCAGGAAATAACGGGGGCGATGGTTTTACAGCGGCGCGACTCTTAAAAGCACAGGGCTTTAAGGTTACCTGCGCTCTCGTGGGAGCCGACAAACCAAAGGCAGCAGATGCGCTGCGTGCCTTTAACGCGTGGGAAGCCGCAGGGGGCTTTACGATTGCTGACCCCTATAACGCCGATAAAGCCGATACCGTCGTAGACGCCCTTTTAGGCATCGGGATTGATAAGCCCCTTCGAGGTGACATTTTGGATGCCGCTCTCTGGTTTAACGAAAGAGAAGCCACACACATTAGTGTGGATATCCCCTCGGGACTCAATCCAGAAACAGGCCACTGGGCAGGCGGCATCAAAGGCTGCATTGCCGATATCACAGTAACGTTTTTCTCACCGAAAGCCGGTTGCTTTATGAATGACGGGGCAGATGCTAGCGGCAAGGTCGTTAACTATGAATTGGATGTCTCGGTGCCATTAAGCCAAGTTGGATTAATTGAAACTGATGACTTCCGCCACCTTCTTGAGACACGCACCAAGAATACACACAAGGGAACCTTCGGTCACGTCGTTGTGATTGGCGGAGAAAAAGGTACCGTAGGAGCCGCTTTCCTTGCTGCTCGTGCCGCGCTTACGATGGGCGCAGGGCGCGTAAGCGTCGAATTGATGGCTCAAGATGCTCCCCTTTTGGATGTTGAGTATCCCGAAATCATGTTCTCACCGGCACCGATGGATTTAACAAAGGCCGATGCCATTGTTATTGGCTGCGGACTAGGATTTTCAGAAAAAGCGATTGCTCGCTTTAAAGAAGCGATTGTAGCTGACGTACCTCTTATTATTGATGCCGATGCGTTGCGCCTCTTAGCCAAAGATCAAAAGTTGCAAGATGCAGTCCTTGCTCGTAAAGCGCATACGGTTATTACACCGCACCCGGCAGAAGCCGCTGACTTACTGCATCGCGATGTGAAAAAGGTTTTAGAAGACCGCATCAGTTCAACGCGTGAATTGGCGATTCAAACGGGAGCCATCACAATCCTCAAAGGAGCTGGCTCTGTTGTTGCCTTACGCAGTTCTCGTACGTGGATTAACCCAGCAAGAAATGGGCTACTTGCCACTGCGGGTTCAGGGGACGTGTTAAGTGGGATGTTAGGCGCCACCTTTGCCCAAGGCTTTGATTTGGTCACAGCAACGCTTGGTGCGCTTTGGTTACACGGGGAAAGCGTTCGCAATCGCTATGCGTGTGTGAGAGCAAGCGACATCACAAGAGGAGCCGCGGATCTCCTAGAGCAACTGAGAAAGGATAACGCGAAGTCCATTTCCTAAAAAGACTCGCTTAATCTAAAGCCCGCAAAAAATCCCGAGAGCGACAAACGTTCATCGGGATTTTTTTGAGTGACAGACTACCAGCCAAAGAACTCTTTAACTGTGCGCCATGCAACCGACTGCAAATGTTTCGCATCCGCTTCCTTTAAGGGCTTTTCACAAGCACCGAGGAAGTTGGCGCCTTCAGGAGACTTCTTAAGAAGCGTTGCATAAAGAACTGCAGCTTCCAAATACGTACCTGCCGCTGTCGGGTGACGGTTATCAGCAACCGTCATCGCAAGATCAGGACGCTCTGCAAGCGACTTCGCAAACGCAAGTCCCACTGGAACGACCATCGCATTGTTTTCGTTAGCAACCTTAATCGTTGCATCCGCCAACTGTTGCGTCATTTCAGGACGATCCTTATAGGCCCAAGTCATCATGAAAAGTGGCTCTGCCCCTGTTTTACGAATATCTTTGGAATGAATCTTGGCGTATTTTTTGAAGAACTTAGAAAGTTCCGGATGAACAGGCCCCTGACTGTTGTCTTGCAAAACGACAACATCAAACACCTTTCCGTCCTTGTACTTGTGGAAGACGAGCTTATTGCTTCCATCGTTTAGCGTTGAATAGCTGCGAAGGCCATTCGGGCGCAAATAGCTTTTCACATCATGCCAATCGAGTCCCGCACCACCAATTGTTGCCATCGTTGAGGCAAGTTTGTCGCCTTTAGCCTTAACAAAACTTTCAAGCGGCACGCCGCAGTTGAAGTACATAAAAGAGTTGCCTACGAGAAGCACGCTCTCGGGTGTGAAAGAAAGACTTGTGACCTTGGGCTTAACGGTGTAATCAGCAGCAAAAGACATGCTGCAAGCACACGTGAGAGCCAAAGTGGTAACTGTGAATTTCTTAAACATAATCTGGACCTTTCATAAAGTTTATGTTTTTGTTCGACGCAAAGATAGTCAACCTCGCATTCGAACAGAAGCCATTAGGAACTCCCTATTAGAGCCCGTCAAGATTATTTTTCTTCTTTAGCTAAAAGCGCTGAAAAAGTTTTTTAAAGAAATGTAACCAACCTGTAACTAAAAGAGTTACTCCCTCTTAGACGTGCCCAAAAGAAAGAATGATTAGCGAAAGCACAGCGCCGAGCGCCACGTAAAAAAGAGACGTGGCAAACGCTTTAATCGTAAGGTTCTTTTTAAAGAAGTCTTCTTTGACAAGAACAAAGGCAACAAAAAGGAAAGCCGCCGCAGAAATGAGCATCGCATAAGGAATAAACGCTTGCGATAAGCCAAAGAGCACAGCACCAAAGATGCCACCCATGATGGCAAAGAGTGCAACAAAAGATAGCGAAAGAACCGTCGCTCGCACACTTAAATTAAAGCGACGCAAAATCGCTATTTGGCCAATAAGTTGCGGCACCTCGTGGGCAAAGATTGCAACCGTGATTGCAATACCTGCTGTAAGGCTTGTCATAAAGGCTGCGGCAACAAGCACACCATCGACAAAGTTGTGGCAAGACGAGCCAATAAGAATCGGAAGCGCTTTCGTTTGGTGCGTCTCACAAAGGTCAGCATGAAATTCAAAGCCGCCCCCTAAAAGCGCAGGGATGGGACGAAGTTTCCCTTCTGTATGAACGTGCCCTAATGTTTTTTCAAGAATAAGATCAAGCAATAGGAAAAAGAGAATTGCTCCAACAAAAACCGCGAAAGCCACGCCAAGCGAGTCCACAACCTCAAGAGCCTCAGGGACCAAGTGTCCCAAACTAATCGCAAGAAGCATTCCACAGGCAAGTTGCGCCACAACGTGCCCGTAGCGAACAAGGACCCAAACCGAGACTCCGAAAGCGAGAGCTAAGGCACAAAACCTAGAGAGAAAATTTGCAACAATTATGAGTACAAAAATAAGCGCAGTCATGGCCCGAAATTATAATTTTTTTGCTTAGAAAACAAAGAAAAGAGACCCCGAGAAACAATTTGTTTCTCATTCGGGAAAATCGTTTCAGATTTTTCTGACGCATTCCCTTAAATTTCGGTTTCGAAGGGTCAGTTACCTTTCTGTAAATTTTCTCCTTTGGTTTCTCTAGCGGGGTCGGTAAAAACGACACCCGCCTTTTTTTTGGACCGCTAGAATACCCCATCTCAATTGATTCGAGCAGAGACTCCTATGAAAACCCCTAAGCTTTCCCTTCTCCCCTTTTTAGCCGCGCTTCTTGTTGCGTGTTCAGCCAATGAGCCCGCAGAGCCTGTTCCTGAGCTTAAAGACACGAGTTGGGCCTTACCGCAAGATACGAAAGACGGGTGCGACGCGGCTCCCTATATCGAGTTTTCAGAAACGAAAGTCTCTGGGGATATGGGATGCAATAGTTTTTCTGGCGAATACACACTTAAGGGAAACAAACTTATCTTTAAGAATACGGCTGCCACGCTTCGCATGTGTGATCCAAAAACCATGGACGTAGAAGCGAAGATGCAAAAGATCCTCGCAGATACCCGTCGTGTGCGCGGCAACGAGAAAGAATTGACCTTCCTTGATGCTAAAGGCAATGTGATTGCCACGCTTGTTCCAGAAACAATGGGCGCCTGTAAGTAAACGCCTCTTTTAGTGCGCCGCTTCCCAGTTATCGGCCACACCAATGCCTGTTAAAAGCGGCACTTCAAACTGTGCGGCTCCTGCCATTAGTTTGGGAAGCGCTTCTTTCACAAGATCCACTTCGCTTTCAGGCACTTCAAGCACCAATTCATCGTGCACCTGTAAGACGATACGAGAATTAAGTTTCTTTTCGCTAATCCAACTATCCACAGCAATCATCGCTTTCTTAATCACGTCTGCGGCCGTTCCTTGAACAGGCGCGTTAATGGCGGCGCGTTCCGTGGCGGCTCGAAGCGCGGCGCTTGTACTCTTTAACTCTGGCAACCAAAGCTTACGACCGAAAGCCGTTTTCACAAAACCATTTTTCTTAGCTTCTTCTCGGATCCGTTCCATGTAGTCGGCGACCCCCGGGTAACGCGCAAAGTACTCATCCATGTAGCGCTTAGCCGATGTTCTATCGATTCCTAAGTTTTTGGCTAAACCAAAAGCACTCATTCCGTAAATGAGTCCAAAGTTAATGACTTTAGCCATTCGGCGATCATTGTCTGTCACAGCGTCAGGTGCCTTTCCAAAGACTTCTGCTGCTGTCGCACGGTGCACATCCTCACCTCGACTAAAGGATTGAATCAAACCTTTATCTTGCGAAAGATGCGCCATGATGCGCAATTCAATTTGCGAGTAGTCCGCTGAGATAATCTTGCAGCCAGCGCGAGCGATAAAAGCTTCTCTTACGCGGCGGCCTTCAGGCGTACGAACTGGGATGTTTTGTAAATTAGGGTCTGAACTTGCCAAGCGCCCCGTAACAGCCGTGGCTTGCCCGAACGTAGTGTGAATGCGGTTATCACGCAAATCGACCATGTGTGGCAATTTGTCTGTGTAGGTGCTCTTAAGTTTTGCAAACTTACGATAGTCAAGAATGGCTTTCGGAAGTGGATAATCGAGAGCCAATTCACTTAAAACTTCTTCTGCTGTCGATGGGGTCCCTGCGGCAGTTTTCTTTAAAACAGGAAGCCCCGATTTTTCAAAAAGAATATGCGCAAGTTGCTTGGGGCTTGCCGGATTAAAGGGCTCTCCTGCGAGCTCTTGAATCTTTTTCTCAGTCTCTGAAATCCGCCCTTCTAAATCAGCGCTTTGCCGATTAAGTTCCGCGCAGTCGATAGAAACACCGAAGCGCTCCATCTTAAAAAGAATCTCGCAAATCGGTCTCTCGATATCGCGATAAACGGATAAAAGTTCTGCGTCTGAAGCCAGTTTTTCTATGAGAACGCTACCAAGTGCTTTTAACGCAGCCGCACGACTTGTAAGCCAAGCAATGGCACTCGTTCCATCGATGCGATCTGTTTTACTGCGAGAAGCGCCTTTACCCAATAGGCTTTCTTCATCAGGGATATCGGTTGCTAGGTGGTGCTTTACGACACTGACTAAATCGTGCCTTAAATGAGCTTCAAGTACATAGCTCATGAGCATCGTGTCATCTAAGGCGCCTGCAAGATCAATACCGATATTAGCTAAGACGTGTTTGGCGTACTTCGCATCGTGCAAGACTTTGGTTGTGGCCCCTGAGAACCAAGCTGATAGCGTTGTCTTGAGAGTCTCTCCTGAAAGCGTCTTTACGCCAAAAAGGGCCACTGGAATGACATAAATTTCAAGTGGCGTAAGAGCCAAAGCAATCGCTGCTGGCTTATCGAGCATCGGTGCTACGGAATCTGTAAGGATTGCAATGGCAACGGAAGACTCTTTGACTTCCTGCAATCGTGCATAAAGGCTCTCAGCGGCTTCTTTCGTGTCAACGATTTCTACGCCGCTTTTTGATGCAGCCTTTAGGCTTGATGCCGCAGTTTCAAAAGGAACATCGGGCGTTAAAGCAAACTCAGCAAAAAGATCACCTTGAATGGGCTCTGCTACTTTTTTTACTTCGCTTTGTGCATTCGCGTTTTTTTGAGTTTCTTCTTTTTTGTCAGTTGCGCTTTTCCCTCTTCCCATTGCTTGGCGCATTTCCCAGCGTGCGTAAAACGCTTGAAGTTTTTCCTTATCTGGCTCTTTTAAAAGAAGTTCTTTGGGGTCAATACCCAAATCTACATCGCTATTGATTGTCACAAGTTTGCGAGAGAGTTCTAAAGAACTTAGAGCTCCTCGTAGGTTTTCACCGATCTTTCCTGGTACAGAGGCAGCTCCTGCAATAACGCCTTCTAGAGAACCGAACTCCTCGAGCCACTTGACGGCAGTTTTCGGTCCGCACTTGGGCACCCCAGGAACGTTATCGACCTTATCGCCCATGAGCGTCAAATAATCGATGATGCGCTCGGGATAAACGCCGTATTTGGCGTGAACACCCTCGCGATCGAGAATCTCGTGAGTCATCGTATTGACAAGCCTCACGTTCTCATTGACGATCTGCGCGAGGTCTTTGTCGCCTGTCGCGATATAGGCTTCGATGCCTTCTGCGGCGGCTTTTTTGGCTAACGTCGCCAACACATCGTCGGCTTCAACGCCTTCGACTTCAAGTAGTGGCCAGCCCAATAGGCGCACAAGTTCGTGAATCGGTTCAATTTGAACCCGCAAATCCTCAGGCATCGGTGGGCGATTTGCCTTGTATTCTGGGTAAATAGCGTGACGAAATGTCTTACCGTGGGCATCAAAAACACAGGCCACATAGTCGGGATTGGCTTTTTTGTAGACGTTTTGAAGCATCGCCCGAAAGCCTTTTAAGGCTCCTGTCGGTTCCCCTTTGCTTGTTGTCAAAGGAGGCAAAGCGTGATAGGCCCGAAATAAGTAATTAGAACCGTCGATAAGAAGGATTTTTGTCATAGAAATCGCGCGAGGAAACCTGTCTCTTTAGACACGGGAGAAATTGCGCCCTCCTTTACGAGTTGAGTTAAAAAAGTTGTTCTCCTCTCCAAAAGAGAGAGTTTTTTGTACGAAATGCTCTCTGAAAGTTTTTCCCCGAATAGAGTTCGTACTGCAAATGAACCTGAAGTCCGTCTTCCAAACACAAAACCAACATTTCCGCCGAAGCGCACTTTGTCAAACAGGCGGAAGTTAAAGACCTCAAATGGGACTTGATTGCGCTTGCGGTAACCGCCCTTAAGAATTGCCATCTTGTGAATCTGTCGGTTGCGCTTGCGGGTTTGCTTTTGATAGAGAAACTCACCAAGGCGTTTTGCGTTGAGGTTTCCTGCAATGCAGAAAGCATCAGCGCAATGCGTCTTAGCAATACCGAATTGGATTCTTCTTACCTTGGTGATATAGCCAAATGTGGCTTTTACAGGGATCTCAGAGTTCGCTTCTTTTGCTCTCTTAAAGAGTTCCCAACGCATGATTCCCATGTGTGTTGCATCGGTAAATTTCTCTCCACGCTTGGCAGTAAGTTGAATCTTTCCTGCGTGATAAGCCTTGTGGCAGGTCTCGCAAAGCGTGATGAGATTGTTCGGAGCATCGCCCCCAGTCTTACGACTTTCAATGTGATGGACGTTGAGAATCGGGTCTTTGCTCTTGCCGTGACAATGACAGCATTTGTGACCGTCTCGGAAAAACACATACTCACGCACGTTCCAAAAGCCGAATTGATCGCCTTGCTGATATTGATCACCTTCGATTTCAGGATTCTTGATCTTTTGAATATCAAAGGCTGCGGTTTCAATCGTAATCTCAGAAACTGGGAGAATCGCACGAATCGCCTTAATCCGGGAGAGATGAGCATTTATCTTATTTTCAAGAGTAGGCGCAAACCATCCCTTATTCTTCGAGTGAATGCGATTGTTAAAGCGTGGCGCACGGTAGCGCGTCTTACGGTTGCGTCTTGCTCTTCGCATCTCTCTACGACTTGAAAGCAAATCGGTGATGTCTTTACGCAATTCGACTTCAGAAGAAAACAATTCTTCTTTCTCGGTTGTTGCAGAAAGCCCGATATGCTTAGACCCTGCATCTACACCAAGATGAATCGGTTGCACGTTCTCCCCTGTTGCAATGGTAAGCTGAATCGTAAACGGAGAACGTCTTACAACTCTTGCCTTTCCATCACGTAAGAGGTGACGTGCCTTTGCAGGTTTGCAAGGCATTAACGGCTTTCCTCTTTTGTTAATCACAAAAACTTTCAAAGTTTTCTCCTTAATATGCAGAGACCCGCAGGTTCTGCTCAGACCTTTCGGTCTGTTGTAATCCTTCGCCCATGTTGGAAAGGGTTTCTATGTTCTCAGCACCGTGTATTACCCAATAACACTTTTAACCAAGAACCGCAGAGCGTGGAACTAGGATTTACATCCCACGGTGCCTATACATTCCTAACCAACGTAGTTCAGATTTCTCCTCACTTGGGCTAGTCAACCAGGCTTGCTTTCACAAGCCTCTCTCTTAGAGAGGGGTAGTTGACGAAATTACGCTCAAAGAAAATCTTTCCGACACTTTAGCATTGACAATACGTTTTGATACCCTTTTTTTGCCCTAACGAGGTCGTGAAATCGGCATAATATCTCTTAATCAATAGCGAGCCTATTTGCAAAGGGACTCAAGAGATGTTTAAGAACTCCGTTTTAAAAAATTCAATGACAATCGCCGCTTTTGTTGCGGCCCTCACAATGAGTGCGACAAGTTTTGCCGCACAAGATGATGCAACACGCCTAGAACCGACTGAGGCCGATATGGCAAAGGCTCGTGCTGAGCGTGCAAAAAAGCCTGCGACCACAGATGAAGTCTACGTTTCCGAGCGCGGTACCGTGATTCGCAAAAACGTCGATCAGAACAATCACATGCGTAGTGTCACAGTGACACCAACAGAAACTGGCATTCCCTATACGATGGACAATCAATCGAATAAACCGATTGAAAACGGCG
>CAVKJM010000028.1:0-13819 GCA_963656505.1 bacterium | reverse complement strand
TCTCATGGCTGAAGTAAGGGCCTTTAAGGTCAATTATCTAAAAGCTTTAATGCCCCTTTTGCCTTTAATTCTCTTGATTTTGGGTGCTAAGCAAGTTGGACTGATCTATCGCTTTAGTGTTCCGCAAGTGATGATGATTGGCATGATTCTTACGCTTCTCGTTAGCTGGACAAGCCCCTTTGAAGCGATGCGTCGTTTCTGCAAAGGTATGGGCGATGGTTTCGGCAACATCGTCAGTATTATCGCGGCCGCAGCGGTATTTACCGCAGGTATGAAAGACATTGGACTTATTGATGCACTTTTGAATGCGATGAAGGATTCTGTGGATATCGCCAAGATTGCTGGTTCTTGGGGCCCATTCCTCATTGCGGCTCTAAGCGGATCAGGGGACGCTGCAACACTTGCCTTTAATAATGCTGTTACGCCAAATGCTGCGCAGCTTGGTATGGATATCGATTTGCTTGGTATGACAGCCTATTACGGCGGTTCTTTAGGTCGAACAATTTCGCCTGTGGCTGGTGTCTGCATTATTTTGGCTGGCGTTGCTAAGGTCAACCCATTACAGCTTTCTAAGCGTGTTATGGGCACGTGTATCGTAGGCAACATAGCTGCATTAACTGTCTTGCAGTACATCCTCTAAGTCAAAAACACATCCTGTGCCATCCGTTTGCCTCAGGAGCTGCGGATGGCACAGTTCCTTAAGTTAAAGAGCGAAAAGAAAATGCTTAACGAAAAAACCGCAAAACTCGGTGTGCTTCTTACGGCACTCATTTGGAGTTCAGGCGGATTGGCTGTGAAGATTACAGACTGTCCCGCGGATGCACTAACGGGCTGGCGCTGTCTTTTTTGCCTCTTGCTTTTTTTGGTTTACTACCGAAAAGAGAAGCTCTTGACCTTTTCGAAGGTGCAATGGGCCGGAGCGATTGCCTATTTTCTTATGGCATATTTTTATATCGCAGCCAATCAACTGACAACAGCTGCGAATGCGATTCTGCTTCAGTACACCGCTCCAATTTATGTTGCTCTTCTTTCGATTTGGCTACTCAAAGAGAAGGTCGGTAAAAAGGATTGGTTCGTTATTGCAGCAGTGCTTTTTGGCATGGTGCTTTTCTTTGTTGATAAGGCAGGGGTTGGCAACATGCTTGGGAATGTGTTTGGCGTTTTAAGTGGAATATCCTTTGCGACATTTATTGTTTGTACTCGTATGCAAAAGGATGCACATCCTGCTGGATCGATTTTTCTTGGTAACGTCATTGCGCTTGTCGTCTGTTTGCCAAGTATGGTTGTTACTCCAGTAACCGAGGACGCTATTTTTGGCGGAATGTATTTGGGCCTAATCTACGGAGGACTCTCCTACATAATCTATTCGGCCAGTATTCGGTATGTTTCTGCTCTTTCGGCAATCTTGATTGCGACAATCGAGCCTGTCTTAAATCCAATTTGGGTTTTCTTCTTAGTCGGAGAAACGCCAAGTACTTTCGCCATAGTCGGTGGCGTTATTGTCGTCGGAGCAATTCTGATTGGTAACTTAACTGGGCTTCACGCGAAAGATAATCAGGCGCAGAAGTGATTTAGCGTAGTTAAACCGAAGTTGAAACAAATCGAGAACCAAACATCTCGATATCACGAGTGGGAAGCTTAAGTCTATTGGCTGTATCTTCCCAATTTTTCATTGCTTTGAGAACAGCACGGATAATCTCATCGGCTTTCTCTTGAGTGAGCATGTAGTCCTTTGCACTCGTCCTGAGAATCTCAATATCAGAGGTATCCGTTTGCCCATTAATTAATAGGCTCTGGTGCCGATTAAGAGTCGGATTCATGTCATAGGCAGGCGAAAGAGTCCAACCCTTAGCCGTAAGAAGGAAGCCGTGATTTCTAAAGTGGTCATCGGTGTTACCGATGGCGATGTTAAAGGCCACACGTCTATAAAGTTCTTCAAGGTTTTCTTCAACGTTAGAAGAGTTCTCGAGAATCGCATCGACAATATCTAAGTAGCCGTGTCCCGTCGTGGCTCCGTCGCCATCTTTTAGGCCAAGAAGCGTCATCGAAGAGGCAAAGTGAATTCTCTTTTTCTCCTTTCTGTCAAAGCGCTTTACAAGAAAGATATGATGCTTGGCATCGTGTTCGAGTAGTTTCGATTCTGAGACTTCAATTCCTGCGGCTCGAGCCATCCTGTATGTAAACGCTTCCCAACCTCCAAAATCGTGTGTGTCGTTGACAGAAGGGAACTTCGCAATCCACAAATTTCCGTCGGTGTCAGTGACAGTGGCTTTCGGGCGTGCTCCGCCTAAAGAGGAACCAGGTTCAAGTAACTGTCGTAACCACTTTTCTTTCGGAAGACTATTTTTGAGTTCGCTCTTTTCAATCTCTTTAGCTGCATGAGCGAGTTCCCTCAAACTTGTCAGAGGAGGAACGGCAAGAGTGCTCTCTTCGTTTAAGAAAGCGCCATCAGGCGAATTCTTAAAACGCAGTGCGCCAATCCGAGTGAAGTCGTCGATTCTTTCAATCTGATCTAAGGCGCTTAATGGTTGAGGCTTGCGTTTTCTCTTCGTGGCTTCAAGCTCTTCATTTCTCGTCAAGAGTAACTTTCCCCAGAAATCGGGTAACACATCGGAGAGAAAGCCGAAGTTTCCTTTGCCATCTAAAAGAGTCTGTCGAGCAATAACGGGAGCAAGGCTTTCCGAGAAACTCACATTTGGATGATTGATAAGCCACGTCCGATTGAATTCGAAGTCGTACTTTGGTGTGCCGTGAAGATCTTCGTAGAAAAGAGTTCCGAGTAAAACGGGTCCTTCTGTCCAATCACAGTCCAAGTAGACAAATAGATTTTGAGAAGGTGTTGTCATAGCAATCACTTCGAAGAGGCTCTTTTTCTAAGCTTCATATCTTGTAGATCTCGTCCTAATTTATCGTCACGTGCAATAAGGTCGATGTCGTCTGTAAGCTGCAGGGCATTCAAAACTCGTAAGTACGCCCCCATAGAGACTGTGGGGTCTCCTTTTTCAACTTTTGCGGCTGTCGCACGAGAACACTGTGCACGGTCAGCGACAAGTTCTAACGATAGATTCCTGCGAAGGCGCGCCATCCGAATTTGTTCTCCGACAGCGTGTAGTTTCGCATTAAGTTTCCTTGTTAGTAGGGTTGAACAGGTTGCTTTTGTCATTAACGGATAATAAAACAACAATAAATCAAAATAATGCGTATTTTATTAGACATTGCTTGGTTTTAGCAAATTTCAGTTTTCTGGTATAAGGATGCATATAGTCCCGTGAGAAGCAGAGAAGAGCCTTTCTTTTTGACGGGGGAAAGCAACGCTTTTCTAAAATTTTTCACGAGCTTAAATTTTTCTTGCAATCTTTTTTCAAACCCTTTATATTTCGCATCTTCTTAGGCACGTAGCTCAGCTGGTTAGAGCATCACGTTGACATCGTGGGGGTCGTTGGTTCGAGTCCAATCGTGCCTACCAAGGCAATTTCTTGGAGATGCAATGATTTTGTTAAGTTGTCAGTTCTTACGAACAACAACAACCCGATTCCGCTAATGGGGCCGGGCAGGTGGATTTTGTGATTAGAGA
This sequence comes from bacterium, assembly GCA_963656505.1. GTDB lineage: Bacteria > Pseudomonadota > Gammaproteobacteria > Burkholderiales > Burkholderiaceae_F > Duodenibacillus. The sequence continues at coordinate 10,245 of CAVKJM010000028.1, read as the reverse complement.
GTGCGGCCAAAGGGTCGCATTTTTTTTGAATTTTATTTTTGATGGGGATGGGCAGTCCCGGGGAGAAAAAGAATGATTACCGTTACGTTGCCCGATGGTTCCAAGCGCGAATTTGATGCGCCTGTTACAGTTAAACAGATTGCCGAAAGTATCGGCGCAGGCCTTGCGAAGGCCGCTTTGGTTGGTAAGGTCAATGGCAAGCTCGTTGATTTGAGCACAGTCGTTGACAAAGATTCCACAGTTTCGATTGTGACAGGAAAAGACCCTGAAGGCGTCGATGTCATTCGTCACTCAACGAGCCACTTGATGGCTCAGGCCGTGAAAGAACTTTTCCCGAGCGCTGAAGTTACGATTGGGCCGTCGATTGAAAATGGCTTTTACTACGACTTCAAGTTCGAACGTCCTTTCACACTCGATGACTTAAAAGCCATTGAAGAGAAGATGGCAGAACTCGTGAAAAAGGACATCCCCTTAGAGCGCATCGAGATGCCGCGCGATGAGGCAGTTGCCTACTTTAAGGGAATTGGCGAACACTACAAGGCTGAGATTATCGAGTCGATTCCTGCGGGAGAAACGATTTCTTTATATCGCCAGGGTGATTTCACCGACCTTTGCCGCGGCCCACACGTGCCGAGCACCGGGAAACTTAAGGTCTTCAAATTAATGAAGGTCGCAGGTGCCTACTGGCGTGGTGATAGCAAAAACGAAATGCTCCAGCGTATTTACGGTACGGCTTGGGCAACAAAGGATGCGCAAGACGCGTACCTTAAGATGCTTGAAGAAGCTGAAAAGCGCGATCACCGTCGTTTAGGTAAGGAACTTGATTTGTTCCACTTACAAGACGAAGCCCCAGGCATGATTTTCTGGCACGCCAAGGGCTGGTCAATCTGGCAGGTCGTCGAGCAGTACATGCGTAAGATCTATCAAGACAATGGCTACATGGAAGTGAAAGCCCCGCAGCTTCTTGACCGCTCACTTTGGGAGCGCTCTGGTCACTGGGCCAAATACCGCTCCAATATGTTTACTACCGAGTCCGAGAACCGCTACTACGCCTTAAAGCCGATGAACTGCCCGGGCCACATTCAGCTCTTTAATTCGGATTTGAGAAGCTATCGTGATCTTCCGATGCGCTTTGGTGAATTCGGTCAGTGCCACAGAAATGAGCCGAGTGGGTCGTTGCACGGTTTAATGCGTGTGCGTGGCTTTACGCAAGACGACGGTCACATCTTCTGCTCGGAAGATCAGATTCTTTCCGAGTGCGTTAACTACACGCGTCTCGTGCGTGATGTCTACAAGACCTTTGGCTTTACAGACATTAGCTACAAGATTGCTACAAGACCCGAAATGCGAATCGGCGAAGACGCCGCTTGGGATAAGGCAGAAGCCGCTTTGATGGAAAGCTTAAAAGCGTGCGACGTGCCCTTTGATATTTTGCCTGGCGAAGGCGCCTTCTATGGACCTAAGATTGAATACCACTTAAAGGATTGCTTAGGTCGCTCTTGGCAGTGCGGAACGATTCAGGTTGACTTCCAGATGCCAGGGCGTTTGGGCGCTGAGTACGTCGCAGAAGACAACACCCGCAAGGTCCCCGTGATGCTTCACCGCGCAATCTTAGGGTCGTTAGAGCGCTGGATTGGTATGCTTATTGAACACTACGCTGGCGCTATGCCCGTGTGGTTAAGCCCGATTCAAGTCGCTGTCGCCTCAATTACCGATGCGCAAATTGAGTATGCGCACGAGGTTGTCGCCGCGATGAAACAAGCCGGATTACGTGTTTCTGAGGATTTGCGTGGTGAAAAAATCAACTATAAAATCCGAGAACTTAGCTTGCAGAAGCTTCCTTTGATTGTTGTGGTTGGCGAGAAGGAAAAGGCCGACAGAACCGTCAGTGTCCGCGCTCGTGGCGGGAAGAATCTGGGCGTTATGGCGCTTGATGACTTTATTGCCAAGGTCGTTGAACTCGATAAGAATCGCGTTAACGTCGATCCTTGGAGCAAAGAGTAAAGACCATCAAAGCGATTTGATTGTTTGTTTTTAGGAGTAACTGTCATAGCTCAAGAACGTACACACCGGATCAATCGTGAGATCCGGGTTCCTCAGGTTCGTTTGACTGGGGTCGATGGGGCGCAGATCGGCATTGTTTCGACTGCGGAGGCACTAAGAATGGCTGCGGATGCCGACGTCGACCTCGTTGAGGTTGCTCCGAATGCGGTTCCGCCGGTTTGCCGCTTGATGGATTACGGCAAGTTCCGGTATCAGGAACAAAAACGCGCGCAGGAAATTAAGGCCAAGCAAAAGGTCGTTCAGGTCAAGGAAGTGAAGTTTCGTCCTGCAACAGACGAAAATGACTTCCAGACCAAACTGCGCGCTGTTAAGCGCTTTTTGGCCGATGGCGATAAAGCAAAGATTACTTTGCGTTATCGCGGTCGCGAAATGGCCCATCAGGATATCGGTATGCAAGTTGTGAATCGCTTGCGTGAAGAATTGGCTGATGTCGCGCAAATCGAGCAGATGCCAAAACTTGAAGGTCGTCAGATGGTGATGGTCTTGGCGCCTCGCTCCAAAAAGAAAGCGCCTGCGGCAAAGCCAGCGCAAGCGGCAACTCCTGAAGCGCCTGCTTCCTAAAGGATAGATTCTTTTCGAACTCCCCGCATCGCGTATGCGGGGTTTTTGCATGCGCGTGCGTTTTACACGCGTAAGCGAACTTCTTCTAAGCACTAGTCCTTAGTATTTTCTTAAGTTCTGTTAAAGGGGGAAAGAAGGGAAAGCGTTCGTATTCAATGGATTTTGCCGAAATGGCATTTCTGAATATATTTTCCCTATAAAAGTCATAGTGTAACAAATTGTTAGGGTTTTGCGAAAGGGCCAATCAAAAAAGTTTCTCTAAAGGCAAAAGCTCCTCGGGAAAAGCCTCTATGCGGTTAATTCCTGCTACAAAATAAGAGCGATTTCCTCGGCCGAGGAAATTCTTCATTATTCCTAAGGAGAAATGCATGCAGAAAAAAACGTTAGTTAAATGCACAGTTGCTGCCCTGGCATGTGCATTCGCCGCCTCATATGTGAGCGCTGCTCCCCATATCGGTAAAGAATATCGTTTAAAGCAAGTCGTGCAGGTTGACGGCCGTCAGGGCATTGCCGCTGATAAAGATTACTTCTATGTTTCCGATACACGTGGCTTATACAAGTATGACCGCAATTGGAAGCTCGTGAAAAAACGCGTCCAGACAAAGTCCGATGGCCTTTTCCCACATCCCGAATTAGCCAACCACTTTGGCGATATCGACGTGCATGATGGCAAGATTTACACGGGTAACGAACACTTTAACCTCGGCCGTGGCGAAAACATCTGCGTTTCGATCTATGACGCGAATACATTAAAGTGGATTGAAGACATTCCTTGGTCGGCTGAATCCGGTCAGGTCGAAGTCTCGGGCGTAGCCGTTGACCGCGAACGTAACCTCATTTGGTTATCCGACTGGGTCGATAGCCGCTATGTGTATGCCTATAGCCTTGAAACCAAGAAGTACTACACCAAGGTCCAGTGCCGTCCAGAACCGTACTGGTGCCAGGGTATCTTCATTGCTGACGGCAAGATGCTCCTTTCCGCTGACGACGGTGAATCCACCTATCACATCGCCGATAACCTTTACATCATGGATATCACAGGCGTTCCCTACACGGGTTTGAAGCAGGGTACAGAACCCGTTAAGGATACCCCGTGGTCGGTTAAGACCGACGCTAAGGGTAAGGTCGTGACACGCACAGGTTTGATTGCTGCTGGCGCTTCCGCGGGTAAGGTTGAACTCTTCCGCGAAATGACCGATTTCCGCCGTGCTGGCGAAATCGAAGGCCTTTGCATTGACCCCGTGACACAAGACCTTCTCGTCTTGAATAACCGTGGTACGCAAATCATTCTTGGCATGAGCCAGGGCCCATTCAAGGATGAAGGCTACGATAAGGAAATCCACGAAGTCTATATTTATGAAAAGATCAAGTAATTAGACTTTCGTAGTTACTCTTTCTATAAAGGTTGGCGCGGCGAATCCCCTCTTGGGAAACGCCGCGTTTTCGTTCGTAGGGACAATTTTCAAAGAAATTTCTTGAATTTTTTTAGAAAATCTTTTTCACTCGGGATATAATCCCACACTTTCAGAGTTCAAGTGCTTTTAAGCGCAACGCTTAAATGTCGAGAACAGAAAAGAAGTCGGGGCGGGCTTATGAGAAGATCACGAATGAAACCGTGACGCCTAGAGTTCCGATAAATTAAGAAGGAAACGGCAAAATGCCGAAGATGAAGACCAAGAAGGCCGCGAGCAAGCGCTTTAAGGTGCGCTCGGGCGGTTCCATCAAACGTGCGCATGCTACAAAGCGCCACATCCTCACTCACCGTACGACAAAGAACAAGCGTCATCTTCGTGGAATGTTGACCATTCACGAATCCGACAGCAAGTCCATCCATCGTATGTTGCCTTACGCGTAAAGAAAGGGAGGAAAGAGAATGCCTCGAGTTAAACGTGGTGTGACGGCTCGCGCTCGTCATAAGAAGATTCTTGCCCTAGCCAAGGGCTATCGTTTGCGTCGCAATAATGTGTTCCGTGTCGCCAAACAGGCCGTGATGCGTGCTGGTCAGTACGCCTACCGCGACCGTCGCGATAAGAAGCACGTGTTCCGTCGCCTTTGGATTGCTCGTATTAACGCAGCAACACGTTCTAACGGCTTAACCTACAGCCGCTTTATGAATGGATTGAAGAAGGCGAACATCGCACTCGATCGCAAAGTGTTGGCCGATATGGCTGTGTTTGACAAGAACGGATTCGCTGCTCTTGTCGCCCAGGCCAAGGCCGCGCTCGGCTAGAGTAAACGGCTCGTATCTTTTAGAGACTTTGAAGTAGATCTTCAAAGTTTTCTTACGAAAAAAGGGTTCCGGCACAAGTACGCGTTCTTTGCGTCTTGCCCCGAGCCCTTTTTAATTTCTTCTAATGCCGTTTTAGAGGAAAAACACTATTTTTGGATTCGCATGGATTGACATATGCAAGAACTCCAGGAACTCATTGAGTCGGCGAAAGCCGATTTCGCTGCCGCTGAGCAGCCCGCTGCGTTAGAAGACGCGAAGGCGCGCTACATCGGTAAAAGTGGCTCTGTCACTGCGTTGATGAAAGAGCTCGGGAAACTTCCCGTTGAAGAGCGTCGTGCCCGTGGTCAAGAAATCAATGCGGCAAAAGCTGCGATTGAAGCCGCGTTAAACGCAAGACGTGAAGCGCTTTCTGCCGCAAAGCTTGAAAAACGCTTGGCCGCTGAAGCCGTTGACGTGACGCTTCCAGGTCGCATCAAAGCCAAAGGGGCGTTACACCCTGTGATGCGCACATGGATTCGGATTGAAGAAATCTTTCGCTCGATCGGATTTGATGTCGCTGACGGCCCCGAAATTGAAAGTGACTGGTTTAGTTTTACAGCGTTAAATAATCCGCCGAATCACCCAGCGCGCTCCATGCAAGACACCTTCTACGTTGACCGTAAGGATTCAACAGGATTGCAGTTGCCGCTTCGTCCACATACCTCACCGATGCAGGTGCGGTATTCGCGCACACATACGCCGCCCATTAAGGTCATTGCCCCAGGGCGCACCTATCGCGTCGATAGCGATGCCACACACTCGCCGATGTTTCATCAGGTCGAAGGCGTCTGGATGGATGAAAACATTTCCTTTACCGATTTAAAGGGCGTGTACTCTGAATTCTTACGTCGCTTCTTTGAAACAGACGATTTGATTGTGCGTTTCCGTCCGAGCTATTTCCCGTTTACCGAGCCTTCGGTTGAAGTGGATATGGCCTTTACAACGGGTCCGAAAAAAGGGCGCTGGCTTGAGATTTCTGGTGCTGGCGAAGTCCATCCCACCGTGGTGCGTAACTATGGGTTAGACCCCGAGCGCTACATTGGCTTTGCCTTTGGCTCAGGCCTTGAGCGCCTAACGATGCTTCGCTACGGAATTGACGATCTTCGTCTTTTCTTTGAAGGCGATTTACGGTTTCTCTCTCAGTTTAGCTAGGAATTTTTGGGGATTTAAACGATGTTATTTTCAGAAGAGTGGTTACGCCACTACATCAATCCAGATCTCACAAGCGACGAGTTAACTGAGGCGCTCACGATGGCAGGCCTCGAAGTGGAAGAAGCAACAACAATTGCGCCACCTTTTACGGGCGTTGTTGTGGGAAAGATTTTGACTTGTGTCGATCACGCCAATTCCGATCACCTGCATGTGTGTACAGTCGACGTGGGGGAGGCTGAGCCCTTGCAAATCGTGTGCGGGGCACCGAACGCCGCAGCAGGCATTAAAGTGCCGTGCGCGAAAATTGGCGCGAAGCTCCCAGGCGACTTTGTGATTAAGAAAGCAAAGATGCGTGGCGTGGAAAGCTTTGGCATGCTTTGCTCGGCTCGTGAACTTGGAGTCTCTGAAGACCATTCTGGTCTTTGGGTTCTCGATGAGGCGGCTCCCATCGGAGAAGATATCCGCAAAGTCGAAAGATTAGACGAAAAGCGCATTGAGATTAAATTGACACCCAATCGCGGCGATGCCTTGTCTGTGATTGGTGTGGCGCGCGACTTACGCGCTGTCACAGGTGCTCCCTTGACGCTACCTGATATGACGCCAGTTCCCGCAACCTGCAGTTGCGTGAAACCCGTTCATATTGAGGCTCCCGAATTGTGCGGGCGCTTCACAGGGCGCGTTATTCGCAATTTGAATCCGCACGCGAAAACCCCGACGTGGATGAAAGAGCGTCTTGAAAGATCTGGGCAGCGTTCAATCTCGGCGTTAGTCGACATTTCAAACTACTTAATGCTTGAAGTCGGTCGCCCCACGCACTTTTATGACTTAGATAAGTTAACGGGCGACATTACGATTCGCTGGGCGAAAAAGGGCGAACCCCTAGAGCTCTTAAATGGTGTGAAGCCTGAGTTGGACGACTACTACGGCGTCGTTGCCGATGAAAAGGGCGCCTTGGGCCTTGGCGGTATTATGGGTGGGGCCCATTGCTCGATTAGCGATACGACAACAGACCTCTTTATTGAGGCTGCGTTCTGGTTCCCTGAGAAGATTCAGGGCCGTTGCCGCCGTTTGAATTTCTCAACAGACGCTGCGCACCGCTACGAGCGAGGAGTCGATTTCGGAAATCACATCGAGCACGTTGAGTACGCGACGCGACTTGTCTTGGAAATTTGCGGTACACCAGAAACAAAGATTGGCCCCGTTGACGATCAAATCGTTAACCTTCCAAAGCGCTCAGTGGTAAGAATGCGTCCTGATCGCTGCCGTAAGGTCGTTGGCGTCGATATCCCTGACGAATTTATGGCTGAAGCCTTTACGCGACTTGGATTTGAATTTACGCGCGAAGGTGCGGACTTCTTAGTCAAAGCCCCGACCTATCGCTTTGATATCGAGATTGAAGAAGATTTAATCGAAGAAGTCGCTCGCCTTTATGGCTACGAGAAGCTTCCTGATCGCGAGCCTTTAGCGCGCGCTACGATGCTAAGCCAAAAAGAAGGCGTTCGTACCAATCACGATTTGCGTTATGCCTTAGTCGACTGCGGCTATCAAGAGCTCATTAACTTTAGCTTTGTTGAAGAGGCCTGGGAAGAGGACTTTGCAGGAAATAAGAATCCGATCCGCCTCTTAAATCCGATTGCAAGTCAACTCTCGGTGATGCGTACGCAAATCATCGGTAGCCTCGTGGATATCTTGCGCTATAACTTAAATCGTAAGGCGCAAGAGGTTCGCATCTTTGAATTGGGTCGCGTCTTTTATCCTGATGACTCGATCGAGGATGGTCCTTGGACAGTAAAGGGCGTAAGACAACCCTTACACATTGCAGCTCTTGCCTATGGCGATGCCCATGGCGTTCAGTGGGGTGAAGCAGCGCGCGATGTGGATTTCTTTGATGTTAAGGGCGATTTAGAGCGCTTACTTTTCCCGCTTAAGGCAACGTTTGTTCCTGTGCGCCATCCGGCACTGCACCCGGGGCGCGCCGCGCAAGTCGTATTAAATGGGAAAGCGATTGGCTTTGTCGGTGAATTGCACCCGAAGCTTTGCCAGAAGTACGCTTTACCGAAAGCGCCTGTTGTTTTTGAAGTCGATGTGGCAAGTATTCTTGAAACACCGATTCCAGCTCCCGAAGCCGTTTCGAAGTTCCAGCCCATCGAGCGTGACTTCTCTTTAGTGGTTCCTTTGAAGGTCACTTACGAAGAGATTGAAAACGCTGTGGCTCTTTTAAAGAAGACGAAGGCTGGTGAAACTATCGAAGACTTTAAACTTTTTGACCTGTATCGACCCAAGGAGGAGCTCGAGCAAGGAGAAAAGAGCATGGCTTTCCGTTTGACGCTTCTTTCTCGCGGTGAGAATGCCATCACCGAAGAAGAGGCCGAACATACACAAAAGAAATTGCTAGAAGCTCTTTTTGCTTTGGGAATTAAACTCAGAGCCTAGAAAGTCGATATTATTTAAAAATACAACCGTTTCACGGAATAAGAAAAATGGATAACAACAATACATTACTGACACCACAAAAGAATGTTCTCGATGGCTTGGAGGATGCGACATCGATTACCAAGATTAACTTTGTGGATGTTCTCTACGATCGCATGGGTTTTTCTCGCATTGAGGCGCAAGCTGTAATCGATGCAATTTTCGAAGAAATCTTGAACGCTCTTGTTAAGGGAAGCGATGTGAAACTTTCTAACTTTGGAACGTTTTGCACGCACGACAAGAAGGCGCGTCCTGGCCGCAATCCGAAGACCGGGCAGCCCTACGAGATTTCCGCACGCCGCGTCGTGACATTTGTTCCGTCGCCTGTGATGCGTGATGCGGTTGCAAAGAGTAAGTGCGCCTCGAAAACGCGTTAATTGGAATTGGCTTCCGTTCTTTATAAAAGAAGGGAAGCCAAACTTTCTATAAAAAGGCTCGGCTATGCAAACGGGAAATGATGTCGCGAAGTATCCGTTGCAGCACGTGTGTGATACGTGTGAAGTGCCCGAGCACGTTCTCGTTTATTGGTCCGATTATTTTCGAGAACTCAAAGACTCAGAAGGGCACCTTAAAACACTCTTTACTGAGCGAGATCTTTATCTTGTTCAACGCATCAAAAAGTGCCTTTACTCGCGCTTTATGACCGTGCAGGAAGCAAGCCGCATCATCGCCAAAGAAGATAGCGAGAGTGCGCTAAGCGTTTCAGCGCTGCAAAGCGCAAATCCACCAAGCACGGAAGAACTTCCCGCAATGCCTGTGGCGCCAGTTTTTGCTTCTAGCGTTGCGCCTGAGGCAACTTACGAAGCATCAAAGGATAGTTTTTCCGAGCGCATCAGTGGCGGCTTAAAGCAACTCGAAGAAGTCATCACTGAGCAAAAGACGCGCTTTGAAGATAGTCTTACAAATCAGCGTGAAGAATTCTCTGCTGTAAAAAGCGAATGTGCTGCACGACTATCTGATTTAACGAGTGCTCTTGATTGCGCCAAAGAAAAGAACGATCAAATGCGCCGCTTAATCGATCAAGCGATCAAAGACTTGGAAGTCTTACGCATTGATGCGTTTGGCGACAAGTAGGGCGCTTCTTACTTCCAAAAATCCCATTGCAATTTCTTTTAAGAAAGAGGAAATTTCACGCAGTAAAAATTGCGTTTGAAAAATGTTTTCCTGCACGATAAAATGCGCACTCTGTGTCGGGGCGTAGCGCAGCCTGGTAGCGCACTTGCATGGGGTGCAAGGGGTCGCGAGTTCGAATCCCGCCGCCCCGACCAATTCTCAAAATTAAGGCAGATGTAGCGCCTTATTTCTCTCTTATTCTTCTCTTTTCTTTCAGACTAACCAACTCACATGAGCGAAAAAGAAGTGGGGCAGTTCGTCTCCGAAGCCAAAGAACAGGTTATGACTGAGAACCACGTTCGCGTTCTTGTTCAGGTTGATTCGTCGTATTTCATAGAGAATCGAAAATGTCGCGTGAACTACAACGGGCAATCCATTAGGGTCACTGTGCTCGATGAGAATTTCTTATCTCGTGTCGAGCGAAGCGAGGAAACGTTTGCCGCTGGGGATGTTCTCGATTGCGAGTTGACGATTAAGCAAGTTCTAAAAGACGGCAACATTTCCCCGATGTACGAATTGACGGAAGTGAAAGAACATCGATTTTCTCCGTATCAGAACTCCCTCCTGTAGAGAGTTTGCAAGATAGAGGCCAAAAAAATCCCGCAACAACTTTC
>CAVKJM010000027.1:12234-14143 GCA_963656505.1 bacterium | reverse complement strand
ATTAACACAACCAACGAAGGGATTGTACAAGTAGGAAATGGGCTCTCGCCAGAACTCACAACCGGATTTATTGAACGTTCGAATAGGATTGTACAAGTAGGAAATGGGCTCTCGCCAGAACAGTTTGTAGAAAGACAAATCCTGCCGATAAGGATTGTACAAGTAGGAAATGGGCTCTCGCCAGAACGTATCAATAAGATTAACACAACCAACGAAGGGATTGTACAAGTAGGAAATGGGCTCTCGCCAGAACATTTGCGAGCATTGAAATTCTTTAACTGCGGGATTGTACAAGTAGGAAATGGGCTCTCGCCAGAACGTAGCCGAGTTTTGGTCCCCTATTCGCAAAGGATTGTACAAGTAGGAAATGGGCTCTCGCCAGAACAGAATCGTGTTGTAGGAGCGCTTAAGATCGGAATTGTACAAGTAGGAAACGAACATCCATCATTACTTAATGACACACCAATGCCTAACAGAAACAGTTTTCTAGTTAGTCCCTTTAATTCGGTACCGTGTAGAAGGCCCCTTTCCCTCCGCGACAACATAATCCTTTAAACGAAGATCGTGCATACGCTTAACAGCCGCGGAAGGGCTCATTGGAAAAGCCTTTTGGATTTGGGCACGAGAAACAAGCCCATTTTCCGCAATGAAATCTAAAATCTTTTTAGTTTGGGTATCAACCTTGCTCGGGGATGGAGAAATGCGAGGCAGACGAATCTTGAAGTACCTCGGGCCAATTTCGAGCAACTCTGAAAATGGCATATTTCTGTAGGCATTCCGAAACTGCCTAAATCCATTGCCAATGCCTTCCATCAAACGCAATTTTCCTAGGATCGCTGCAAGCTTTGGATTGCGACAATTTGTCGCCATTCCCATCATGACCTCTTCGACATCAAGGTCTGCGAGACCTCCTACTGTAAAAATCTCAACAAAAGAAGGCGTGATGTGCACGGAGATTGGCGTGGTTCTCGAATAATCTCTATGCGCAATTGCATTAACAATCGCCTCCCTTAAAACAAGAGGGGAAACGTAATAGATTTCTTTGCGCTGCAACGATCCATCCTCGGGAAATTCCCATGCCGCTGTATTTGTTTCAGAAATAAAGGCGAGGATTTCTCTGAGAAGGGTGAAAATGGAGCCCGCAATGCGCTTGCCTTCTTTAACAATTAACTTCTCATCATCAGCATAAGAAACTAGTACTGCACCGAATGTGCTTTGATCGGACAATATGAAAGCCAAGTTCGTATAGCAATTGGTTTTGGCATCCCAAAGCCCGTACTGGACATTCCTTTTTGGGTTGAGATGGAACTCATTGCCTTCGCATATCGCATGAAGAGCGGTAAACGTGAGATTCTGCTCTTCAGATACTCGGCTTTCGAATGGGAGCGGGTTATTGCTGCGAATGATTTCCCGCAAAATATCGAAAGTCGCGGGAGCCGTTGTGTTCTGTAGACGGACATACACAGAGTTAGCATCTTTTGGATCAAGGCAATAAGGGCGAAGTCTCCCGCAATCAACATGAACCTTAATAATCTTAAGTTCTGAGATTGTAAGAATCTCTGTGCTTACGCAATCCATCATTGAGGGGGAAATTGCATCGTGCAAGAGGTTGGCTATCGACTCAATTTTTTCTTCAGGTTTATCAACGCCAACAAGATTTCCCTTGTCGTCGATTCCGATATAAAGATCACCTCCAACCGTGTTAGCAAAAGCAACCATAGTCCTTACGACTTTGTTCTTATCCCACAGGGATTTAAATTCAACGGTGAGTGATTCGCTACGTGGCAATTCTAGAAATTCGCTCATAGGAGGCCCCTCTATCTAATCCATCTAGTAACTTGATTTTACTCGATTCGATTAGATTTTACTAGATTATTTGGAAATCGAATATATCGAGCACCTCGATTTA
>CAVKJM010000027.1:6230-12224 GCA_963656505.1 bacterium | reverse complement strand
ATTTATTAGATTCAATTGTCTCTTGAATTTATTTGTTTTATTTTCGTCGATGGCAAATCGGATTAGCAAAAAGCCCCAAAAATTGGGGCATCTGATAAAAATCTCGTATTTGATTTCAACGAGATTAAAGTTTATCGGCGTGTAGCAAACCCAACTTTCTGGATGCCTGCGTCTCTAACGAGGCCAAGAAGCTCAACAACCTCTCCGTACTGACATTTTTGATCGGCGTTAATCTCAACTGCGGCCTCTGGGTTTCCTGAAGCAACTTTGAGTCTTTGGGACAACATCGGGGGATCGACGCGATTCCCATCGAGCCAATACGATCCGTCTTCTTTCAAAGCAACTTCTAGCCGCAAAGGATTTTCAACAATGGGATTGGCTGTTAACTGCGGCAAATCCACAGGAACACTCATGCGTAACACGGGGACCGTCACAATAAAAATCACTAGAAGAACAAGCATCACGTCCACAAGGGGCGTGACGTTGATTTCGCTTAAATCGTGGATTTCATCGTTCATGACTTAATCCCCTGTATCGACTTTCATACCTGTGCGCTTCCAGTAGTGGAGTTTTACCCACCACGTCGTTAAGTCAGCACTTAATGCGCGAGAAGCATGCACAAAAAGGTTGTAGCCAATCGCGGCAGGAACCGCGACAGCGATACCGGCCGCTGTCATAATAAGTGTCTCGCCAACGGGACCCGCGACCTCAGCCAAACTCGGGACCATGCTGATTCCCGACAAAGAAGTCATCGTGTGATAAATCCCAACGACGGTTCCAAAAAGACCGACGAAAGGAGCGGTTGCCGCAATCGTTGAGAGGACACCGAGACCTGCGGTAAAGGGCTTTAAGAAATTGGCTTGCTGAACTTTTCGCTGCTCATCGATTAAGACGCGATTGCCATCTAAGCTATGAAAAGCGTGTTGCGAAGAGGCACCAAAACGAATCCAAAGATTGGTCTCTTTTCCCTGAAAGAGATCTTCTGTCGATTCGCTTTTCTCGTAGCGCTCGAAAGCGTCTTTCTTTAAGCGAAAGACGTTCACAAACCGAATCGCTTTAATAAGAATCACGGTCCAGGAAAAAACAGACATCAATAAAAGAAGCAGTGCTGCTCCTGAAATAAGCACATCGCTTGTTCGAATAAATTCCATAAAAGAGGTCATCGTTTTTTTCCTCTAGCGATTAAGTTCAAACCGGATTTGGACAACGCACCAGCGCTCCAATGCATTGCCATCTTTGTCTTTTGCCGCGCTAAAGCGCCAACGCTTTACTGTACGAAGGGCGGCTTCATCGAAACTTACAAGCCCACTTGCTTCTCGCACTCGCGCGTCCTTAACGTGCCCTGCCTTATCGACAAGAAGTGCCAAACGCAACTGCCCTTCTTTTCCCTGTCGCCTTGCCTCTTCTGGGTACGCCGGGCGCGGCGCATAAAGAGGGCGCGCCGCAACAGAAACGGCTACATCATTGCCTTGTGCTAAATCGGGGGCCGTTGAAAGTTCAGCGGGAGTTTCTTTACTCAGAACCTCCTTAACTTTTTCTTGTTTTGGAGCAGGCGCGGCTTTTTCTTTTTGAGTACTCGTTACTTTGCGAGTAACTTTCTTTTCTTTAACTGGTTGTGTTTCTTCTTTTTTCGCTGGTACTACTTCTTTTGCGCTCACGTTCGGTATCACACGTACGCCGATTACTTCAAAGAAAAGCGCATTCGTTCCTGCTGAGATCTTTTTTGCTACGCCACTAAACGCAGAAAAAAGAGCAACGTGAATAAGAAGAACCACAGCAACACACAGTGTTTGAAAACGCCAAGCGCTTTTCATCTTCTTAACCCTTCTTTGAGAAAAGACGAACAAGAAGCAAAAGCACTGTTGCCGTTAAAACGACGCAGGCTCCTGTGGGAACGGAAAACCAATAGGCGAAAAATAGGCCCGCAACACTAGCAAATACGCCCCAAAGGCCTGAGAGAATAAACATACCCTTAAGGCTTTTTACCGTTTGAAGCGCTGTTGCCGCCGGTGTCACAATCAAGGCATAAATCAAAATGCCGCCAACGGCTTTAAGAGCAATCGCAATCACAAGCCCCATTAAAAGGAGCATGGCGCGTCTTAGCGCGGTAACGGGAATGCCGCTCGCTTCTGCGGCATCGGGCTGACTAATCACCGCCTGAATTTCTTTAAAGAAAAGGACGATAAACGCACTAAGAATTGCGGCACAGAGCGCCATCAAAATGAGATCTGTGGTGCTAGCAGTTAAAAGGTTTCCCCATAGAAAGTTAAGTCCTTCGGCACGAGACCCCGGAAGAAGACCTAAAACAAGCATCGATAAACTTAGCATCACAGAGAAAACGACACCGACAACGGTATCTGCGGAGACGCGAAGTTTGCGACTCCACGTTTCAATAAAAGCTGTGGCGCCAAGGCTTCCGACAAACCCGCAAAGAGATGGCGGCCATCCAACCCAAACTCCTATGAGGGCCCCGGCGAACGCTGCGTGCGAAACACAGATTCCCACAAAGCTCATACGTAGCAATACGACAAAGACTCCCAAGAGGCCACAGGCAAAACCAGAAACCACGGCCATCGCAAAGGCGCGCTGCATGAATTCGAAACTTAAAAGTTCAATCATCGTGCGTTTACCTTAAAAGAGTGCGACCTTGCGGCCCTTGTGTTCGACGATATCGACAGGAGTCTCATAAAGAGAGGTCAACACCTCGCTATTCATCGCGTCTTCTGTTTTCGAGGCTTGAATGAGTGTCCCGTCTTTAAGAATCGCCGTATGTGTTGTGATGTGTGAGACAGCATTTAAGTCGTGTGTGGCCATCACAACGGTAAGACCCATTGAGCGTTGCAGAGCACCAATTAAATTGAGAATATCGCGTTGCGCTTGCCAATCAAGAGCGGCTGTCGGCTCATCTAAAAGCATCAATGTTGGCTTTTGCGCTAGTGCCCGAGCAATCGCAGTGCGCTGCTTTTGCCCGCCTGAAATACGCCCTAGAGGACGGTCTTTAATGTCCGTTAACCCTGTGACTCTAATCGCTTCATTTGCCGCTTCAATTTCTTTACTTCCTGGGCGATGAAAAAGACCTAATTTGGCGTAGGTTCCAGCGAGAACAGTTTCAAAAACTGTCACAGGAATACGCGAGTCAACCTCAAGCATCTGAAAGACGTGGGCGATTTTTGTTCTTACGCCGTGCAATGTTTTCTCGGAGACTTTCTCGCCTTTGAAATACACGGCACCTGCCGCAAGAGGCGTCATTGCATTAAAGAGCCCTAAGAGAGTGGATTTGCCTGCACCGTTGGGACCAATCAGGCCCCAAAACTCTCCTTTCCCGATTTCCCAATTAATGCCATGCAAAACTTCGCGCTTTCCAAAGGAAACGCTAGCGTTTTCTAAACGGGCAATTGGGGAGGTCACAGAATTATCCTTTTACTAAAGTGACGAGTTTTTTGGTGTTTTCTCGCGCAAGCGTGAAGTAATCGGGCGTATTTTCGTTGGTTTGCGGGAAATTGGAAAGCACGATTCGTTTCACGCGCAGTTCTTCGGCGATCGATCTACCCGCATCTTGTCCGCTTTGAAGATTTTCAACAACGCCAGAAATCTTTTCTTTTCTCCCGACGTTTACAAGATTCACAAGCGTGCGAGGATCAATCGTATCGGCAGAACCAAACGTCCCGACAACGTTAAGTCCACACCAGCGACAAAAATCCGCTTGCATCGCAGCCGCTATCACACTCTTTCCTTTTAAAGAGCCGCAGAGTTTTCTTAATTCGTCGTGAAGTGCATCGATTTTGTCGAAGCGCTTTACAAGGCGCTTTCTAATTGCGCTAGAAAAAGTTGGCTCTGCACCTTCCATCATCAAATTGGCAATCGTTTTACTTGCTTTCTTTTGCACGCCAGGAATAAGCCAACTACTTGACACATTCACTGCGCGGATTTTTGTCTCAAGTTCTTTATGAGCGGAAATCATTTGGGCGATAACGGCTTGTTTAGCCTGCATCGGATGCACAAAAATGCCATCTGCGTGAATCGCGAAAATTAAATCGGCAGCTTTCACATCGGTGTGTCCCGGGCAGGCCGACCCCATAATCAATAAGCGCGACTCGATTGGTTTCCCTGCCAAGTCTTTGACGATATCTTCAATAAGCGTTGAGCCTAAGAGATAGGTGCGTTTCGGAAGAGCCGCGAAAGAAAGGCCACTTAAAAGAGACCCTGCGGCTAAACCCAAAATCAAATCGCGTCTTGAACTCATCACTTCACCTTTGTTGCTAGCGCCAAATAGCGCCCTGGTCTATCGGTAAGACTATTAAGAGTAAAGCCAGTTTCGGCAAGAAGTTCACGCAACTCACTTTCGCTTGGGAGTTCATCGCCTAAAACAACAGTGCTTTTGGCGTGGTGATGTGCGATTTGATCGCGACTCATTAAGTGCGCAATCACAAGAGTGCCTTCGGGCCTTAAGACGCGATGAATTTCTTTTAGGGCTTTCTTGTAGCTTGCGAAGTGAGGAAATGAGGCAAAGCAAATCACGCGGTCAAAATCATCATCAACCAAAGGCATAGCCTCCGCTCCAGCCCACACGCACTGAATTTGCCTATCTGACTTCTTCGCTGCGCCCTTAAGCATTTCTATTGAATTATCTAACTCAACGATAAAGCCCTCAGGACCTAAAATCTTTAATAGATAGGGAACGAGAACTCCTTCGCCGCAACCTGCGTCAAGAACCTTTTCCCCTAGCTTTACCTCAAAATCGCAAACGAGCTCTTGAAGCCTCTCGCGCCGCTCTTTGGTGTAGCCGTGCTCTTCCCAGCCGCGGGCGTGCTCATCAAAGTAGGCTTGTCGCACGCTTTGCTTTTGTGCTTCCTCTTTTGTGAGTTCTTCTCTAGTCGAAGTCATAACTCAAATTTCACTCCAACAAAAGCCGTAATGCCTGGCATCGGGTAATTCGCATCCCACGCGTAGTCGCGATTTAAGAGATTATTAATCGCGACATAAACCTCGCCATGCTTCGGTAATCCTTGGGGCGCTTCAAAGGTGCGTGACAATTTAGCATTCACAAGCAAAAAGTCCTTTAACTTTTGTGAGCTCGATGCGTAAGAAAAGCCCGCCGGTCTTGTGTTCGTGCCGCTCCAAAGGTCGTTCACATAAAGCGCATCAGCATATAGTTTCCACTTCTCTGTCATGCGCCACGTCGCTCCCGCTTGCACAGTCCACTTTGGAGAATATGGCATGTGTTTTGTAAGAGCTCCGGTGTTATCTGTCGCTCGCACATTCATGTAGGTCACAGCGGCAAAGGCATCAACACAATCGGCAAATGTCGCCTGAGCACTTGCCTCAACGCCAGTGACTTTGTAACGACCGATGGGATCGTTCCAAACTGGCGTTGATGCGTTAAACATATAGACACGGAATCTATCCTTACCTCGGTCATGAAACACCGTAAGGTTCACAGAGTCCGTATCGTTAAATTGAAGACCCGTGCCAACTTCATAGTGGTCAACAACTTCAGGTTTTAACCCTGTCCACATTCCATCTGCACTATTGCCGCGTCGCACATAGCCCTGTAGGGCAACAGGCGACGGGTAGTTCACACCACGAGCGTAATTGGCATTGACGCGGAAAATCCCTGAGCTTGCCACAAATCCCACTTGTGGTGCAATCGCATCTTTAAATTCACTGTGTGTGTAATAGCGAAGGCCCGCTGAAGGCGTCAAAGTCCAAGAGCCAGCGACGAAGTCGTGCGAAACGGAAGCGTACGGCGAAAACAGTGTGATATCGGGGAAATCCCAATAATTTGTTCCACTCGTGAGATATTGAGTATTCGTTAATTCCGTGCGGTCAAGGTCAAAACCCGCAGAAAGTGTCGTTGCATTCGCTATGCGCCAGTTCTCTTTGGCGCGCAGTCCATAGAGCTTGACGCCTTGCTCAGAACTTGAAAGAGCACCTGAACTGGAAAGCTCGTTACGAATATCGTAATCGGTGTCGTTGTAGTAAAGCTTCACATAG
>CAVKJM010000027.1:0-6220 GCA_963656505.1 bacterium | reverse complement strand
TCACATAGCCATCTGCGTTATCGAACTGATTATTGAGCGTGAGCGTAAAAAAGGACGTATCCGTATCAAAGCGCTGCAGATCTGTCTTGGGTTGAAGTGTTTGACCAGACGACTTGTTGGCTAAGAAACGCAACTCATAGTTGGAGTTAATTTGCCAACCAGTATTGACGTAATAGCTTTGTTGCTGCGCTCTTGAGTGAGCAACGTGACCAGCGGTGCTTGCCCAGTTTTGCACCGCATAGATATCAAAGTCATCGTTTTTAAAACCAGCAGCGACTTCTTCATTGACAGTCTGGTGAGATCCTGCAGCAAAAGTAAGGCTCGCGGCCTTTCCTTTTTGCGTCATCTTGCGTGCCTTCATATCTAAAGAGGCATAACCGCTACCAAATTGCGAAGGCTGAGGACTCTTTAGTACAGAAATCGATTCGACGCTTCCTAGA
Source organism: bacterium (assembly GCA_963656505.1). Classification (GTDB taxonomy): domain Bacteria; phylum Pseudomonadota; class Gammaproteobacteria; order Burkholderiales; family Burkholderiaceae_F; genus Duodenibacillus. The sequence continues at coordinate 5,780 of CAVKJM010000027.1, read as the reverse complement.
CTTACGCCATCAAAAAGCGTTTGTCCATACAAAGCACCCATTCGTGGTGCACCATCAAAAGTAATCGCGACTTCCGCGCTCGGGTGGCTCGCTCCACGGCCTCGGACGTAAATACCGTGACTTGTTTGGCCGCCCATCATCGTCGCTGAGCGCGTTAAAACGCCTGGCACCATCGTCAGCGCATGATTGACATCGATTGCAGCTTGCTTTTCGATTTGCTCGCGGGTAATGACATTGACTTGCGTACCCACTTGGGTTGTTTGGGGAACCGCAGGATTGGATTGTTCCTGCGCTGTGACAAGAACTTCACCTAAATCTTGTTCTTCTAGCGCGGACGCGGCAAAAGAAGAGTGAGAAAAACAAAGGGCCGCGACAGCAACGGCTACAGGGGAAAGGCGTTTTTGTAACGTCATCCGAGTACTCCTAACAACTGATGGAAAAAAACTGTGAAGGGAATGGTACGGCGTTTTCATACTTTTTTCAAAAAGTTATGAAAATTTGCCCGATACTGCGCAAAAAGTGCCTAATCCTCTAGGGAAACCCGCCCCGAATTAAGGCGCTTTAACTCACGTGCTTTAAAAGTGTCACCACAAAAGGCATCGTCACGGCGGCAAACATCGTCGAAAAAAGCATCGCATCGGCAATTTCAGCCTCGATTGCATGAAAGGTGCGCGACATCAAATAAACGTTTACGCCGCAAGGAAGGGCGGCTAAGAAAACGATGGCTGTTTTTTCAATGGGACCGAGACCGACGAGAGTGGCTAAGAAAAAGACGGCAATCGGATGAATGACAAGCTTGGCTGCGGAAACGAAAACACCGATTCCAACGCCCTTACTGATACCGTATTCAGCCAAACCCATTCCAACTGCGATAAGCGATAAGGGTGTGGCAGAAAGAGAAACCATTCTCAAAGGCTCATCGACAAAGTAGGGAAATTTAATGCGTGTGAAGTTCCAAAAGACACCCGCGAAAATAGAAATAATCAAGGGGTTCTTAAAGACGTGCGCAACGGTTAAAAGAAAGTTCTTAAGCGTAATGTGCTTTGTGCCTTGTTCGACCAAAATCGAAACAGCCGTCCACAAAATCAAGGCATTAAACGTTAAGACGCAGGCAATACTTGGAAGGTATTCATCTCCAAGCATTGCGATTGCCAAAGGCAATCCCAAAAGCCCGTTATTGCAGAAAACGCAGGCCGTTCCAAAGACCGAGGCCCCTACGGGATTGATCCGCAAAATTTTGATAGCGACAAACCGGAAAACGACCAAAAGCACTAGACAAGCCCCGAAAAACGCGATTAAAAGGCGCATATCAGTTTGCGTGTCTGTGAGAAACTGCTGGGAAAGAAGCCTAAAAAGCATCGCAGGAAGCGCCACATTGAAGGCAAACTTCACAAGCGCTTCGCTTTCTTTTTTCCCAAACCCGAGCCAACGCACAAGAGAGTACCCAAGTCCAATGAGGCAAAAAAGCGGGATCGATTTACCAAACTGAATCGAAAATTGAACGAGTAAGTCTTGCATAGCGTTTGAGTTAAAAAGAAATTTGTCCGCGAGGATAACACCCAATGGGAATTGGCGCACCAATTTTTGGAAATCTTTCCTCCTTGACCTACATAGTTGCGCTTAGAAAATGCGTCTCTTCTCAGATTTTTGCGAAAAAAGGCGACAAAAAACTGTGGTTTTCCCGACCTTGACCCAAAGTTTACTTTGTATCTATTTGCAACAAGGTTAAAATTCGGTGTCTCGTTTTTCCCGTCTTCTTAACTTTCTTCCCTTAAGGATTTATCAACCATGTCATGGTTAGAAAAACAATTCCAGCTTTCCGCGAATAACACAAGTGTGCGCACGGAAATTTCCGCTGGTATTACGACCTTTATGGCGATGGCCTACATCATCGTCGTAAACCCAGGAATTCTTTCAGAAAGCGGCATGCCCTTCGGCTCGGTGCTCGTGGCAACGTGCTTAGGCGCAGCGCTTGGCTGCTTTTTGATGGCCTTCCTAGCCAATTACCCCTTCGCTCTTGCTCCTGGTATGGGCTTGAATGCCTTCTTTACATACTCGGTGTGCCTGACGATGGGAATTTCTTGGAAAATTGCCTTAACAGCAGTTTTCGTCGAAGGCTTGATCTTCATTTTCTTGACGTTAACAAGTATTCGCGAGAAAGTTGTTAACTCCATTCCGAAGGCCTTAAAGGTCGGTATCGCTGCAGGTATCGGCCTTTTTATTGCCTTCATTGGTTTGCGTGGCTCAGGCATCATCGTTGATAATCCCGCCACTCTCGTCGGTCTCGGAAACCTCAAGACCTGGACTGCGATTCTCACCTTAGTCGGTGTGATTTTGATGGTCTTCTTCCAGATCAAACACATCCGTGGCGGCATCCTTCTTGCGATGATTATCGTCACAATCTTAGGTATCCCCGTTGGTGTTACCAAGATTCCCGACAGCTTCATTTCGATGCCTCCGTCGCTCTCTCCCATTGCTTTCCAGTTAGACTTTTCGATGCTTACAAGTCTTAACTTCTGGGTGATTGTCTTTGCGTTCTTCTTCGTTGACTTCTTCGATACCATTGGAACGCTCGTGGGCTGTGCCTCTCGCGCCAATATGCTCGATCAAAATGGGTTCTTACCGCGTGCGCGTCCTGCCCTTCTTTCTGACGCTGTAGCGACCTCGGCTGGCGCTATGCTTGGCACCTCCACAGTGACAACATTCGTTGAAAGTGCTGCTGGTATCGAACAGGGTGGCCGCACGGGTCTTACCGCTCTCACAGTCGGCATCCTTTTCTTACTCGCTGTCTTCTTTAGCCCGCTCTTTATGATTGTTCCGTCCTGCGCGACTTCGGCCGCTTTGATTATGGTCGGCGCCTTCATGGTTTCGGGTGTTTCTGGATTGGATTGCTCGGATTGGACAGAGTTGTTCCCTGCAATGCTCGCTCTCTTTATGATGCCTTTTGCCTACTCGATTTCCACGGGTATCGAATTCGGCATCGTCAGTTACGTTGCCTTGAAGATTATTACGGGCCAATTCCGTAAACTCAATTGGTTAATGTACGTGCTCGCCATTCTCTTTATCGCGAACCACGCTTTTAACTAAACGGTTAGGCCGAAATCGCTTCGGTCTTACCTAAACACACAAACTCCCGAATGCCATTTGGTTTTCGGGAGTTTTTGTTGGGCTATAAAACCTCCTTCAAACTCCCTCGAGACTATCCACAAGAGGAAGGGCTCAAAAGACCTTTTAGAGTTTGGCACTAACGGGAAACTGCGCTTTCCTTCCCGCTAAAAACTCAAGCATTGGCTCCTGATGAGGAACCAAAAAACACTTTGGCCAACCCTAAGTTAGCTTAAGGTTGGCCAAACGTTTTGTTACTTTACTTTTTTAGTGCAAGACGCAATTACTTGACGCACTTGCAGCAGCAACGGGGCTTGAGCTGCTTGAAGAAGTCATTGCCCTTATCATCGACGAGGATGAAGGCCGGGAAGTCGACCACTTCGATCTTGTAAATCGCTTCCATACCGAGTTCCGGATACTCAATGCATTCGATACTCTTAATAGCCGCTTCAGACAAGGCCGCAGCAACGCCACCGATTGTGCCAAGGTAGAAGCCACCGTGCTTCTTACAAGCATCGGTCACAACCTGTGTGCGGTTACCCTTAGCAATCATCACATAGGAGCCGCCCGCTGCCATGAAGGGGTCAGCATAGGGATCCATACGGTTCGCTGTTGTCGGGCCCATAGAGCCGCAAGCGTAGCCAGCCGGAGTCTTTGCGGGACCCGCGTAAAGAATCGGGTGATCCTTGATGTAATCAGGAAGTCCTTCGCCCTTATCCAAACGTTCCTTCAAGCGTGCGTGCGCGATATCGCGACCCACAATAATCGTTCCTGTTAAGGAGACGCGTGTGGAGACCGGGTACTTGGAGAGTTCGGCGCGAATCTTATCCATCGGCATCGAAAGGTCGATCTTCACGGTCTTGCCTTCGCCTTCCTTGCAGAATTCTTCAGGAATAAGGCTTGCAGGGTTGGAGTCGAGTTTTTCAATCCAGAGGCCTTCGGCGTTGATCTTGCATTTGACGTTACGGTCCGCAGAGCAGCTCACACCGATACCAATCGGGCAGGAGGCGCCGTGACGCGGCAAACGAATGACGCGCACGTCGTGGGCAAGGTACTTACCACCGAACTGAGCGCCAAGACCAATGTTGTTGGCGGCTTCAAGAAGAACCTTCTCAAGTTCGAGGTCACGGAAAGCACGACCTGTTTCATCTCCCGTTGTCGGCAGATTGTCATAGAACTTCGTGGAGGCCAACTTCACTGTGAGCATTGTCTTTTCAGCAGAGGTGCCACCGACGACCACAGCAATGTGATACGGTGGGCAAGCTGCTGTGCCAAGGTCTTTAATCTGTTCGATTAAGAACGGAACCAAAGCGTCGGGATTTAAAATCGCCTTTGTCTTCTGATAAAGGTACGACTTATTAGCAGAACCGCCACCCTTAACAACACAAAGGAACTTGTATTCATTGCCTTCTGTGGCTTCGATATCGATCTGAGCAGGAAGGTTGCACTTGGTGTTCACTTCCTTGTACATCGTAAGCGGTGCATTTTGAGAATAGCGCAAGGCGTCTTCGGTGTAAGTCTGATAGACGCCCTTACTGATTGCTTCTTCATCACAGAACCCGGTGTAGACATACTGGCCTTTTTCACCGTGAATGATGGCTGTACCCGTATCCTGGCAGACAGGGAGAATGCCCTTAGCGGCGATTTCGGCGTTGCGTAACATCGTCAAGGCAACGTACTTATCGTTATCCGAGCTCTCGGGATCTTTCAAAATCTTGGCAACGCATTCGTTGTGCGAACGGCGAAGCATGAAGTTCACGTTGTGGAAAGCCGTATGAATCAAGACTGTGAGTGCTTCGGGGGCAACCTTCAAAACAGGTTTGCCTTCAAAAGAACTCGTGCTCACGTAGTCTTTTGTAATCAACTCATATTCCGTATCGTCCTTGGAAATCTGGAACATGGGCGCATATTTAAATTCAGGTGCAGCTGCCATAGTTTTGTCTCCTTTCCTATGTGTGTGAAGAGGGCTCTTCACGGTAGCGTTCCAAAATTAAAAAAAGCCAAACTAAAGGAAAAGAGGCAACGCCCTCTTTTCCTTTAACTTATTACAGATATTTTAGCGAAGCCCCTTTGTCTTGTGAGGAAATTTTTCGTTTTCAATTGTGAAAGGGCACTTATAATTCGTCCCACTTTGCACACTGCAGGCCCTTTATGAAAAAAGTCGTTATCGGAATGAGTGGCGGCGTCGATAGCGCCGTTTCTGCCTACCTCTTAAAAGAGGCGGGCTTTGATGTTATTGGTCTTTTTATGAAAAATTGGGAAGACGATGACGATTCCGAATATTGCTCAAGTAGGCAAGATTTAATCGACGCAGCAAGCGCAGCCGACGTCGTTGGCATTGATTTAGAAGCGGTGAATTTTGCTAAAGAATACAAAGACCGCGTCTTCTCAAATTTCTTATCGGAGTACTCCGCAGGCCGAACACCGAACCCCGATGTGCTTTGCAACTCAGAAATTAAGTTTGCGGCCTTCTTAGATTATGCGATGAATATGGGCGCGGATATGATTGCCACGGGCCACTACTGTCAGGTTCGGGAAAATAACGGGCTTTTTGAACTTTTAAGAGGGACTGACCCTGGTAAAGACCAGAGTTATTTTCTTCACCGCCTAACGCAGGCTCAGTTATCAAAAGCCATTTTCCCTTACCAGGGTCAGTCCCTCTTAAAAGTTCAAAA
>CAVKJM010000026.1:0-14538 GCA_963656505.1 bacterium | reverse complement strand
CATGATGCCTGTACCACGGCACATCGTTAAAAAGAGCGATTGGAAACCAATCAAACCACGAGCCGGAATTCTGTATTCCAATCTCACGCGACCACGGCTATCGGATTGCATGTCAAGTAAATCACCACGGCGACGACCGAGTTCTTCCATCACAGCGCCCTGATGGGCTTCTTCTACGTCCACCGAAAGCTGTTCATAGGGTTCTTGCTTAACGCCATTGACCTCCTTAAGTAACACACGCGGACGGCCAACGGCTAATTCATAGCCTTCACGGCGCATGTTCTCAATCAAAATCGTCAAGTGCAATTCACCACGACCACAGACTTCCCAAACGGTTTCATCTCCCGTCTCACGCATGCGCATCGCGACGTTACTCTTTAATTCACGCTCCAATCTCTCGCGAATCTGACGGCTCGTAACAAACTTACCTTCTTTACCAGCCAAGGGCGAGGTATTGACCATAAAGGTCATCGTCAAGGTCGGTTCATCGACCTTTAACATCGGAAGCGCTTCAGGGTGGTCGACCGCGGTAATCGTTGTGCCGATGTTTAAATCATCGATGCCGTTAATAAGGACGATGTCGCCAGCTTGTGCGGCATTGACAACCTTACGATCCAATCCCTCGAACTGAAGAATCTGGCCGACTTTCACAAAGCGCGGTGTGCTCCCTGGGCCGTCCATCAAAGCGACCTGTTCGCCACCCTTAATGCGACCACGGTGCACACGACCAATACCAATCTTTCCCACATAGCTGTTGTAGTCAAGTGAGCAAATCTGCAATTGCAACGGGGCATCGGCATTATCTTCACGCACAGGCACGTATTTAATGACTGTATCGAAAACGGCTTTCATGTTGCCGATTTTTTCGAGTTCAGCAACATTGGGTGTGTAGCCTGCGTAGCCAGCGAGAGCAGAGGCATAAATCACAGGGAAATCGAGCTGATCTTCGGTCGCCCCTAACTTATCGAATAGGTCAAAGGTTTGATTGACAACCCACTCAGGGCGAGCTCCCACGCGATCGATCTTATTGATGACAACGATGGGCTTTAAGCCTGCAGCCAAGGCCTTACGTGTCACAAATCGCGTCTGAGGCATCGGGCCCTCGACAGCATCGACCAAAAGCAAAACGCCATCGACCATCGAAAGCACACGTTCGACTTCACCACCGAAGTCGGCGTGCCCCGGTGTATCGATGATATTGATGTGAATGCCTTCGTACTCAACAGCACAGTTTTTGGCAAGAATCGTAATGCCGCGCTCTTTTTCAATATCTCCGCTATCCATTACGCGTTCATCGACCTGCTGATTCTCGCGGAAGGTCCCTGCACATTGCAACAACTTATCGACCATGGTTGTCTTACCGTGGTCAACGTGGGCAATGATGGCAATATTACGAATTGCTCGTGTCATAGTCTTTCTTTCCCGATAGATGTTTCGGTGTTTCCTAAAAACTTAATTAAGCGGCTCGGATGAACAACACCACGGTCGTCAACTCGAACCACTCCCAATAATTTTTGCCCTGGCCCATAGGCCCGAGCCTCACCGGTGAGCGCCGCGTGAATCGCTAAGCGCTGACCGTTTTGTAATCGTTTTGCATGCTCGCTACTTAAATCGAGCCGAGGAAGACTTTGCAGTAAAAAGTCTGCCCCTTTTAATAACTGTCTTTTTTCTTCGACGCTCTTAGCTTTGTCGTCAAGAGTCGCGAAGTCAATCGCGTCTTCAACCTTTAAGTCGCCAACCTGCGTGCGACGTAGTGCAATTAAGTGCGCAAACGTTGATAGCCTAACCGCTAAATCATCAGCAAGGACTCGAATGTATGTTCCCTTACTCACTGTTGCTTCAAACGTTAAATCCTCTCCGTTATAAGAAAGAATCTTTAGGCTTTTAACTTCCACTTCACGCGCTTTTCTTTCTACCTCAATGCCGCGACGCGCCAACTCATAAAGGTTCTTACCACCACGCTTGATCGCTGAATACATCGGCGGCTTTTGCATGATAGTGCCTGTAAATTCAGGCAAAACGGCATCAATGGCCTCTCGCGTCGGTCTCAGATCACTTACTTCAAGGACCGTGCCCGTTTTATCAAGCGTATCGGTTCTTGCACCAAAGCGAAGAGTCGCAACGTAGGTTTTATCTGCCGTCAAGAGATCTGTCGAATACTTTGTCGCATTGCCAAACGCCAGGGGCAAAAGGCCAGTAGCCATCGGGTCCAATGTTCCCGTGTGCCCGGCTTTTTGTGCATTAAGTAAGCGACGCGCCAACTGCAAAGCCCAATTCGAACTCATCGCTTCGGGCTTATCGAGCAATAAAACGCCATCGACTAAATCACCTTTAGCTGCCATGATTTACGCCTTCGGGCTCTCCTCGTTTTCTTCGGCTTGCGCTTCGGTTGTTTCCATGGCCTTCGCGATTACGCGATCCATTTCAAAGCCGTGCTCAACGGATTTGTCGTGCTCAAAATGTAGTGTCGGCACCGTGTGGATACGTAACTTCTTAAAAATAAGGTTACGTAAGCGACCAGCGGCGGCGTTTAACCCCGCAGAAGATTCTTCGGGGTCAGCGCCTAAGACCGTAAAAAACACCTTGGCGTGTGCGTAATCGGGCGTGATTTCGCAGCCCGTAATCGTCACAAAGCCAATGCGCGGATCGCGTAATTCCGTTGGAATTAACTCAGCGACATCGCGCGCGATTTGCTCTGCGATTCGAACACTGCGGCCCGGTTTCGTACTCTTCATAACGAACTTCTCCTAAAGCGTACGAGCGACCTCGGTCACTTCAAAGATTTCGAGTTGATCGCCTTCTTTGATATCATCGTGACCCTTAAGCGATAAGCCACATTCGTTACCCGCTTGGACTTCACGCACGTCGTCTTTAAAGTGCTTCAAGCTCGCGAGTTCGCCAGTCCAGATAACGACGTTATCGCGTAACTGACGGGCACTTGCGTTACGACGCACCACACCTTCTAAGACGCGGCACCCAGCAATGAGACCGACCTTCGGAATGTGAATTGTCTGACGGATTTCAAGTAGGCCAATACCCGTTTCCTTACGCTCTGGTGCGAGCATGCCACTCATCGCCGCTTTCACATCATCGATTGCGTCATAGATGATGTTGTAATAACGGATTTCGATCGCATTAGCTTCTGCCGTTTTCTTTGCCATTGCATCGGCTCGAACATTAAAGCCAATGATAATGGCGCGGCTTGCTGCGGCTAAGTTCACATCGGTTTCTGAGATGCCGCCTACAGCGCTATAGACAACCTGCACGCGAACTTCGTCTGTCGAGAGTTTCTGTAACGCAGCAGAAATCGCTTCTTGCGAGCCCTGAACGTCAGCCTTAATCACCACAGACAAGGTCTTCACATCGCCATTTTGGTTAAAGGCGTTATCCAAACGTGCACTTTGCTGTTGCGCTAAGCGAACGTCACGGTTACGGCTCTGTCTAAAGAGCGCAACTTCACGGGCCTTCTTTTCATCAGGAACGGTGAGGAGCACATCGCCCGCTTGTGGAACATCGGACAAACCTAAAATTTCCACAGGAATCGAGGGACCTGCGGCAGCAACCGATTTCCCAAGTTCGTTATTCATCGCACGAACTCGACCATAGGCTTGTCCCACAAGAACAATATCGCCCTTATGTAATAAACCACTCTGAATAAGGACAGAAGCCACAGGGCCACGACCCTTATCCAAACGGCTTTCAACAACCAAGCCCTTAGCTGGACCCTCGGCTGGCGCCTTTAATTCAAGCATTTCGGCTTGTAGTAGGAGATTCTCTAAGAGTTCATCAACGCCTTGGCCTGTTTTGGCTGACACCGGAATAAACGGTACATCGCCACCGTACTCCTCAGGCATCACGCCGTTTTGCACGAGTTCATTACGGACGCGTTCGGGATTGGCTTCGGGTTTATCAATCTTGTTAATCGCTACGACAAGAGGCACCTTCGCCGCTTTGGCGTGCGCGATAGCTTCTTTGGTTTGTGGCATCACACCGTCGTCGGCTGCGACAACCAAAATCACAATGTCGGTTGCCTGTGCACCACGAGCACGCATGGCGGTAAAGGCTTCGTGCCCTGGGGTATCTAAGAATGTCACAATGCCGCGCGGGGTTTTGACGTGATAAGCACCGATGTGCTGCGTGATGCCGCCTGCTTCACCCGCGGCAACCTTCGCACGACGAATGTAGTCCAACAAGGAGGTCTTACCATGGTCGACGTGACCCATAATCGTCACAACTGGAGGACGAGGAACCGCAGGATAGTTTTCCGATGTCTGCGAGAGTTCTCCTAAGAGAGCTTCTGGGTCATCGATCTTCGCTTGCACTGCCTTGTGGCCCATTTCTTCGACAACAATCATGGCTGTGTCTTGATCGAGCATCTGATTGATGGTGACCATCTGACCCATCTTCATTAGGGTCTTAATCACCTCAGTTGCTTTCACAGCCATCTTGCGCGCGAGTTCCGCTACAGAGATTGTCTCTGGAACACTCACTTCACGCACAATGGGTTCTGTTGGCATCACAGTTGTAGGCGCTACATGGCGATCTCTCTTTTTCTTTGAGCGATGCCAACTGCCTTCTTCTTCGGTGCCGCCATCGATGGCACCACGCGTTTTCATCGTGCGATGCGAACGGGTTTCTTCACCCCATCCCATATCCGATCCCGAGCGGTCGTTTCGGTTGCGGCCCTTAAAGCCACCCTTCTTTTCACTACGCTCTTCGCTCTGAGAAGATCCCTTGCGGTCTGACTTCTTTTCTTCTTTCGCGGGAGCCGCAGGGCGACTCACAGCTGTAGCCTTTGCCTTTAAGACAACCTTCGGGCGAGCAAGCATCTGACGAATGGCTTCGGCTTCTTCTTGGGCCTTACGGCGCGCCGCATCACGCTCCTTATCAAGCGCTTCTTTTTCTTTCGCGCTCAATTCGGGTGTCGCAGGTTTCACTTGAGGCTTTGCGGCAACCTTCGGTTTGGCTTCAGCCTGTTTCTGAGCCTTAGCGGGTTTCTCAGATTTCTCTTGGGGCTTCGCTGGGGCTTTTGCCGCAGGCTTTTGAGCGGGTTTTTCTTCGCTCTTAGCGGGAGCCTTGGGCTTTTCAGCCTTTGCTTCCACTTTGGCCTCAGTAGGAGCCGCCGCCTTCTTTTCTTCCTTAGCGGGCTCAGCTTTCACTTCAGAAGCCTTAGGCGCCTCAACTTCCTTCTTTGTAGGTGCTTCTGCTTCTTTCGCTACGGGCTTAACAGGGGCCTCAGTGGGAGCGGCTTGCTCTTTCGCTTTTTCTGCTGCTGCCTTTTCAGCTGCTGCTTTCTTGGCAAGTTCTTCGCGCGCTTTGGCTTCAAGTTCGGCTTGAGCTGCTTTCATCTGCGCTAAGCGAGCGGCCTCAGCCTGTGTGTTTTTCACAAACACGCGGCGACGACGCACTTCAACTTCGATCGTGTGGGCTCCCCCTTGTCCGTCGTTTTGACGAATCGTGGAAGTCTCACGACGCATAATCGTAATCTTGCGAGGCTTCGTGTTTTGTGTTCGCTCGGTATGTAGATTTTCCAAGAGCTTCGCTTTATCCGCGTCGCTTACTGTCGAATTTTCATCAACGACAGCAATTCCAGCCGCCTTTAGTTGCTCGACGAGCACTTTGGCAGGAATGTGGAGCTCCTGGGAAAATTCGGTAACTGTACTAATTGCCATATATCGTCTTTCTCCTCAGGGGCCTCTTACTTCTTTTCCTCGGTCCACGTGGCACGAGCCGCCATAATGAGAGCATTGGCTCTATCTTCAGGAATCTGAGTCATCTCAACGAGTTCGTCGCTAGCAAGATCGGCCAAATCATTAGCGGTCTTCACTCCATGCTCAACAAGCTTTGCGGCCAAGTCGTTATCCATGCCTTCGATAGCAAGAAGAGTGGCATCTGCCTGACGCAAATTCTCTTCACGCTTTAAAGCGCGCGAAAGAAGTGCACTACGGGCGCGATTGCGTAACTCAACCACGGTTTCGCGATCGAAAAGCCCAAGATCCACAATTTCTTGCTCAGGCACATAGGCGAGTTCTTCAAGCGTATAGATGCCGCTATCGATAAGGGCAGCGGCGGCTTCTTCGTCCATGTCGAGTTCTTTCACGAATTCTCCACAGGCCTCGGCAATTTCTTCAGCGTGCTTCTTATCGGCCTCTTCGGCTGTCATGATGTTGATTTGCCAGCCCGTGAGTTCTGTAGCCAAACGCACGTTCTGGCCGTGTGTGCCGATAGCAATCGCAAGATTTTCTTCATCGACCATCACGTCCATCGAGTGAGCTTCTTCATCGGCAACGACCTTGGTGACCTTCGCTGGTTTCAAAGCCTCAACAATGTACTGCACAGGATTGTCATCGTAGCGCACAACGTCAATGCGTTCGCCAGCCAATTCATTGGTAACGGCTGTCACGCGAGACCCACGAATACCGATACAGGTTCCGACAGGCTCAACGCGCTTATCGTGGCTCATCACAGAGACCTTAGCGCGAACACCCGCGTCACGCGCTGCAGACTTAATTTCCACAACGCCTTCTTCGATTTCAGGAACTTCTAACTCAAAAAGTTTGATTAAGAATTCTGGGCAAGCTCTTGAAAGAATCACGTTCTTACCCTTGGCAGATTCATCAATGCGAAGCACATAGGCACGCACGCGATCTGTCATACGAAGGTTTTCACGCGGAATCATTTCTGTGCGTGGTAAGCGTGCTTCTAAGCGCCCGATTTCAATGATTGCGCCTTCTTTATCAACGCGCTTGACTTGACCGCTCACGATCTTCTCGTCGCGCTCTAAGAATTCCTTTAAGACCTGTTCGCGCTCAGCGTCACGCAAGCGCTGCAAAATCACTTGCTTGGCGTCTTGCGCAAAGCGGCGTCCCGAAGTGTTGATATTTTCGATGGGCTTTTCAATGTAATCGCCCACCTTCAAATCCGGGTAGTCCTCGGTAATATCCGAGAACATCTCTTCGCGGTCGGGTTGCTGAAGGCCTGCGGCATCATCGACAATGAGCCAGCGGCGTTTAGCGGTCCAGTCACCGGTTTCCGTATCGACTTTGACGACAACATCGGCATCCTCACCAGGGAACTGCGCTTTTCTCACAGCACTGGCTAATGCATGTTCCAAGACACCGAAAACGGCACTTTTCTCAACCTCTTTTTCACGGGCCAATACATCGACCATCTCGAGCATATCGCGGCTCATCGTTTATTTCCTTTAAAGTCAAGTTGGGCAATCAAATTGGCGCGATCGACATCGCTAAATGCAAATCGCACGACAATACTTTCTTTGGGAGCGCTTTTCTTCGCTTTCCCATTTTTCTTGGCGCGAGCCGCCTCCGAAGGCGTTCTCGCGTGATGAATTTCTTCGATGGAAAATTCAATGGACTCATCAGTTGCAGAGACGATGTGACCATCGAACTTACGTCGTCCTGCTTCGGGTAACTCAGGGCCATGAAGGGGCTCGAAAAGCTCTACGTGTGCTTCGCGCCCTACAAAGCGCGCCCAATCGGTAAGGCGCTTTAACGGACGGTCAACTCCTGGGCTTGAGACTTCCAAGCGCTCAAAGTCAATGTCTTCGACAGTAAAAAGGCGCGTTAATTGATCACTGACGCGCTCGCAGTCATCGACTCCGATGCCGCCAGCCTTATCCGTATCAATCGTGACGCGCATCAGTCCCCGAGCTAGGCGTTCGAACTCAACGAATTCGTAACCTAAGCCCTCGACTGTCTGTGTGACAATGGCAGTAATTTCGCCAAGGCTCTTTTGCATAGTCCTTTACGTTATCCAATAAAAAGCCATAAAAAAAGGACGGGCACCATGCCCATCCCTAATCTCTCCCTTAACTTGGGAGCTATGAATCAAACGACTCATAGTCATTAGTGATGCGTAAAGAAAAAAGCTCAAATTGAGCCTTTTTTCTTTTTCGGGCCTCATTATAGGGAGAGGGACCCAAGAAAACAAGAAAAATCGCAAATTTTTATGGGAAAAGCGCACTGAAAACGAAAGAAATTTTAAGTTTCGCCTTTCCCTGGCGTTCTTCGCTTATGAAGAAAAGCGTTTGCGATGCACGTGATGGCGCCCTCGAGAGCCATTGGCGCCCTTAGGTCTCGCGCCAAAGCCAGAATCGTTATCCGAAAGTCTCTTAGCGAAAAGTTTCGAGGTTGTCCCGAGACTGCCGCTTGCTAAGTAGTGAACGGTGCTTGTCATCGGGTCGATGTTGCGAGACTTTGTGTTATGCGACTTATGATGCTTATTGTGATGCGGTTTTGACGATTGTGGTTTTCCTTCGCGAGAGCCATTTCCTTCTTCTAACCCTAAATCAGCAACCCAGGCGCTAACCCAATCGCTACGGAGTTCAAGCGTTTTGCCGCGCGCTAAGTTGCGAGGCAGTTGCACGGCGCCATAGCGCACGCGAATTAAGCGACTCACCGTTAAACCAACAGCGGCAAACATGCGACGCACTTCGCGATTTCTGCCTTCAGAAATTGTGACCAGATACCAGCGATTGGCTCCTTCGCCACCACGGTCTTCGATAGCGTTGAAATTAGCAACGCCATCTTCTAATTCAATGCTAGAAAGAAGCGCCTCACGTGCCTCATCGGTTAAGACTCCGACAGCACGCACCGCATACTGGCGTTCAATCCCGTAGCGCGGATGCATTAAGCGATTGGCAAGATCGCCACTTGTGGTAAATAAAAGAAGGCCTTCCGTGTTAAAGTCAAGGCGACCGACGGAGACCCAACGGCCGTTACTGACTTTCGGGAGGTGTTCGAAAACGCTAGGCCTCCCTTCAGGGTCATCAAGACTTACGATTTCTCCAGCGGGTTTGTTATACACAAGAACACGAGGAACGCGCTTTTTACCTGTTGCGGCATTGGCTTGTTTTACAACGCGACCATTCATGCGAACAACATCGGTAGGTAGCACACGCTGCCCTAAGTGGGCGGGAACGCCATTTACTGAAATGCGGCCTTCCAAAATAAGTTGCTCCATATCGCGTCTCGACCCCATTCCGGCATCAGCCAATACTTTATGAAGTTTCTCACTTTGCGCCACAAGCGCTTTTTTCGCTGCCTTTTTGCCGCGCTTTTGCACGAGAGGATCAAAGTATTTTTCCGCAGTAAAACTTGCTTCAGCTTCTTCTTCGGAAACGCCCGAGCAATCAAAAGGAGGAATGGTTTCTGTTTCGCAACTTACTTCTTCTTCGGCTTCAAGCGCTTCAGAGCTTTCAGAAGGCTCCTCGCTTTGTGTCGCTTCAATCGGACGGAACTCTTCTTTAATTTCGGAAACAGGCGCTTCCTCTTTGATAGGTTCAGTAGAAATTGCTTCTTCCTTTAAAGCTTCTACCTTTTTCTCTTCGATTGCGCTTGGGGCCTCGTCTTCTGCGAGAGTAGCAACTTCCTTTACTTCCAAAGAATCCTCAGTTGCCTTCTTTCGCGCAACACGCGTCTTGCGAACGGTTTTCTTTAGCGTTAACTTTTTACGCGCAGGTTTCGCCTCTGGCGCTTTAACGGTTTCTTCTTGCTTTTCTTCGCTCATAATTCGCTCTTTTCTTCGTTCGCTTCAGTTGCAGTTTCTTCGCTTACTTTACCTACTGTTTCGGGTTCTTCGCTTACTTCGAGAACCGCTTCGGGTTCTTCGTTTTCTTCTTTTTGGGAATCGGTCTTTTCCTCAAGTTCGTTAGCAAAGAGCTCAAACTCTTCACCCTTAGGCTCTTCGCCCGTAAGCGGCGGAAGATCAGCCAAACTCTTTAATCCCAAGTCATCTAAGAAAAGCGAAGTTGTCGCAAAAAGCGCAGGACGCCCTGGGCTTTCGCGATGGCCAATCGTTTCAATCCAACCACGTTCTTCTAATTGACGAATCACATTGGGATTAACAGAAACACCACGAATTTCTTCAATATCGCCTCGCGTCGCGGGTTGCCGATACGCAATGATTGCCAGTGTTTCTAAAACCGCACGAGAGTACTTCGCAGGCTTTTCTTCGGTTAACTTTGCTAGATAGGGCGCAAGTTCTGGAACACTTTGAAAGCGCCAGCCGCTTTCCGTTTCCTTTAGGCGTAACCCCCGCTGTTGCCAAAATTCAGCAATGTGGCCTAAGGCGTCAATTAATGCGTCATCATCTAAATGACCATCAAAGAGTCGCGAAAGATCTTCGAGCTTTAAAGCAACAGGGCTTGTTAAAAGCGCTGTCTCAATCAGTACTGTGGGTTCAACGGGTTCGGTCACGAAGAAAATCCTCACATGGTTTTAAAGGTGTGCGTGTGTATGGGTTGCGTTTTCGTCTTCGTAGATAGACGAACCCCCACACTTACGCACAAAAAAATTTTTTTGAGTTTTACGAAATCGCGTAAGAAAAAATCTTGCGCTTTAAAAAAATTACTTCTTCTTTTTCTCTTGATTGACTACAGTAAGACGAACTCAAAAACCTTTGAGCGCTTTTTTCAAATCAAGATTGTTTTTTTACTGAGTGCCTAAGACATGACTTAAGGCAACGCTAAATACGTGCGACTAAAAAAAGATGCCTAAGACCTAAAGGGCAATCACTGAGATTCGCTTTTCGGATTCACTCTTGGCGGAAGGGGTGGGATTCGAACCCACGATACGGTATAACCGTATACCGGATTTCGAGTCCGGCGCATTCGACCTCTCTGCCACCCTTCCAAGAAAAAACGGCATTCGTCGTCGCGAGCGGGCCGCAGTTTAGCAAAAATTTAGGCAGCGTCGTTTCTAGCGGTTTTTGAAACGAAGAAACTTCCGCTCCATTGTTCGCTTTTTTCCTCATGCCTAGCGCATTCGTCGTTTCTTTAAAAAAGTTTGGCACTTCTTGTCAGTAAAACATGAGGACAAACTGACGCGTAATGCACTAAGAAACTCGCAGATTTCTTTCAAAATTATTTCCTATTTTTTTTTGGAGGTGTTAATCTTGCGACTGTCAGATTTTCTCCTCGGAGACAACACATGCCCATCACGAAAAAAACGGATGAGTCACGCATCAAGGAAGCTAGCGACAGACTTTTTAAGGCTGCCGTTGCTTTTCATACCGAATTAACGGCTGAAGCGCGACGCATCAGCGAGCCTGTGGCCAAGGAAATGTACGAAGCTTCCACTTCGCTACTGTCGGAAATCTTGGACTTAGTTTCTCGTCAAACCAACGTAGCCGTTGCTACACAACCAAAGGAAACAGTAATGACGAATGCTCCTGAGACACCGGCCGTTGCGGCCGTGAAACCCGCAGAGAAACCGGCTGAGAAAGCCGCTCCCGCGAAGAAACCTGTTGCTAAGAAAGCAGCTCCCAAGAAGGCCGTAGCCAAGAAAGCGCCAGCAAAGAAAGCTGCCGCCAAGAAGGCTCCTGCTAAGAAAGCCGCCGCCAAGAAAGCCCCGGCAAAGAAAGCCCCGGCAAAGAAAGCTGCCGCCAAGAAGGCCGTGAAGAAGGTCGCTGCCAAGAAGCCCGCGAAGAAGGCTCCTGCCAAGAAGGCTGTCGCGAAGAAAGCCCCGGCTAAGAAAGCCGCCGCTAAGAAACCCGCGAAGAAGGCTCCTGCCAAGAAGGCCGTGAAGAAGGTCGCTGCTAAGAAAGCCCCAGCGAAGAAAGCTCCAGCCAAGAAGGCTGTTGCGAAGAAGGCTCCGGCAAAGAAAGCCGCCGCTAAGAAGCCCGCGAAGAAGGCTGCGAAGAAGTAATTCTTCTTAAACGCTAATTCATCGAACCCCGAAGTCCATTACGGTTTCGGGGTTTTCTTTTTCCTGTGAAAAATAAGAAAGGCCAGAGGAGCTCTACTTTAAGACTTAAAGCCACCCAAAAGAGCGGAGACTTTCGGCGCCTTTTTCTTTGAGCGAGGGCTCACGAATTCCTCACGCTTTTCTTCGTAAACTTTCTTTTCTGTTGGCACGTAAGGTGCATCAAAGATGGGGTCGTATGAGGCCTTGGGAAGGGGAGCGACTTTCGGAAGTTCGCGACCTTCGTGATCGTCGTCACGAAAACGCTTCGGGGCTCGATTCTCACGCCACTTTGGACGCTCGGGCGCATCAAAGTCAACGGGAGAAAACTTTTGCTTTGTAAGTTTCTCAATTGCTTGAACGCTGCGCATCTCTTCGGTTGTAGCAAGCATAAGAGCTAATCCCTTTGCGCCCGCTCGTCCTGTTCTTCCAATGCGATGGACGTAATCTTCTGCAACAAAGGGAACGTCGTAATTGATCACACAGGGAAGTTGCGAAATATCTAAGCCGCGCGCAGCGACGTCAGTTGCAACAAGCACCTTGCAGCGACCGTCTTTAAAGCGCTCCAAAGAGACCATGCGATCTTCTTGGGTTTTGTCGCCGTGAATCGCTTCTGCGGCAAAGCCGTAACGCTCTAATTTACGCGTAAGACATCTGCAAACCAACTTGGAATTGACAAAAACCAACACGGATTCGGCAGGCTCTCTTTCTTCATAGCCGTGACGCAAGATATCGACTAAGACATCTGTCTTTGCGGTTTCTTTAACGCGCAGTAAAACCTGCTCGACAGTCGTAGCAACAGAATTTTGGCGCGCGACTTCCACATAAACAGGATTAACTAAAAAGTTCTTTGCAAGTTTTTTAATCTCAGGCGAAAACGTCGCAGAAAACATCAAGTTCTGCCGCTTAGCAGGAAGCAATTTCAGAATCCGAGAGATATCAGGCAAAAACCCCATATCAAGCATTCTGTCTGCTTCATCGAGAATCACAATCTCCACTTGCGAAAGATTCACGGTGCGGCCTTCGACGTGATCGAGTAAGCGCCCAGGGGTTGCTGTAAGAATTTCAACTCCTCGTAAGA
This sequence comes from bacterium, assembly GCA_963656505.1. Lineage (GTDB taxonomy): Bacteria > Pseudomonadota > Gammaproteobacteria > Burkholderiales > Burkholderiaceae_F > Duodenibacillus. The sequence continues at coordinate 1,755 of CAVKJM010000026.1, read as the reverse complement.
GTTCAGCTTCTTGCGGCTTAATATCGACGCCACCGAAAACGACACTGACGCGAAGCGGAGTAAGACTTGCGTACTCTTTTAAGTTGTCGTTTACTTGATCGGCCAATTCGCGCGTTGGTGTTAAAACGAGCATACGAACTGGGTGACGCGCAGGAGAAACCGACGTATTGGCTTTACTTAAGATCCGCTCGATTGCAGGCAATCCATAGCCCGCTGTTTTTCCCGTTCCCGTTTGCGCAGCTCCCATCACATCTTTTCCTTCTAACACAGGAGGGATGGCTTTGACTTGAATGGGAGTTGGCTTGACATATCCCATTTGAGCGATTGCTTTGGCAATACACTCATCGAAATGAAACGCATCAAAGCTCGTGACAGGTTGTGTGGTTTTTTCTTGCATGCGCAAAATGAATTTACGTGGTAGGCCCAGCTGGACTCGAACCAGCGACCCAGGGATTATGAGTCCCCTGCTCTAACCAACTGAGCTATAGGCCCTGAATTTTTCCTTTCAACGAAAAAGGTGCGCTATTTTAGCCAATTGGGGAAGACCCTTGCTACCAAAATTGCAACGAAACTTCTTTTATGGTCATTTTCTAAAAAACAAATTGAGATTTCGCTCTAGATAAAAGGGACACTCTCCGCTATCGCACGATAGATAGTAAAAACTGTCCCCGCCTATTTGTGTAGCAATCCAAAAAGGAGAGTCCCTCATGAAAGGCGCGAAAAAACCTTTGTCCTTTGTTGTCCACCCTGAAGGCTACATTGCCCTCGATAACTTTACGCCGCGCACGCTCTATGAAGCGCTTTACGTTTTCCTCGAAAAGGACTGGGACAAGTCACGCGCAGCGCTTTCGCAATCCCTGATGCGCTCGGCCGATTTACTGACGATGGTTCTCAATATCCGAGGCGATTTCGATCGCCAGATTCTGCAAGAAACCGATAAGGCAGCAAAGAAGATAGAAAAAAAGGCAGAAAAGCTTGCGACAAAGAAAGCGACTGCGAAAAATAGAAAAGCCTGTTCCGACGCCGAGAGTGACGAATTTATGGAACTTCTCTCTGAATTGATGGAGAGCCGCACAGCATCAATTTCAACTTGGGTCGAACATTTATAGAAAGGTTCTCAGAAAACCCGCGACTTCAGTCGTTGGGATGAATGAGAACATAAACCTATGCAGCCACAAGTTTGTTTAGTAAACTAGGGAAATATTCCTGTAATTGTAAAGGGTTTCTCTGTGTCCCAACTCATGCGACTTGGCTACAAATACCGTCTCAGGCCCAACGGCTCCCAGAGGCGTGCGATGTCTTGCTTTGCAGGATGTTGTCGCTACGCATGGAATGCTGTCTTGGCAGAGAACGTCGCAGACTACGAAGAGTACAAAGACGATTTGGAACTGCGTCAGGTTTTGGGCGAAGCATCAAGCCTTGAAGAAGCCAAAACGATGACAGCAAGGCCGAAGCCAATCAACTCCTTTACCTTCAACTATGCGGTTGGAAACCTAAAGAAAGAAGCAGGAAACGAATTTCTATTAGATTGTCCCGCTCAGGCTCTTCAAATGAAGATGGGAGATCTCTACGAAACATTCAAACGCTTCTTTGAAGGAAAGAGTGGCTTTCCAAAGTACCAAAAGAAAGGAAAGAATGACTCCTTTACCTATCCGCAATACTTCAAGATTGACGAAGCCAATAGCCGTGTCTATCTCCCGAAGATTGGTTGGATGCGTTACCGCAAGAGCCGTGAGATCGTAGGTAAGCCTAAGA
>CAVKJM010000025.1:0-15392 GCA_963656505.1 bacterium | reverse complement strand
GGTGTAGCCAGTGGCGAGGACGACGTCAATGTTGACACCGGCCAAGCGGGCAATCAAACCGTCAAGCATCGCTTGACCTTCTGCAGAAATCTTGGCGCTACCAAACGCGAAGAGGGCGTCGGCAGTCAATGTAACCTTAGCGGGCTTCTTCTTCTTGGCGGGAGCAGCAGCCTTCTTGCAGGCGACGTCTTGGTCGCACTTGCAACCTGTCTTTTCAGCCAAGGCCGGTGTCCAGAAGCCTGTACGAACGCACAGACCAGAACCACTCATAACAACCTGACCATTGCTATCTAAGACATAGGGGACGGCATCCGCAGCCATCGTGGAACCAGCGGCGAGTGCCAATGCGGCTGCCGCGAGACTCAGTTTGAGAGACTTCATATTATTTTCCTCTGTTTTTATAGCACCGCTGTCGTGCGTCTTTAACTATGTCCGACGTACCGGAGTGCCGATTACAAAAACAACGCTTCAATGCTTGCGGTGCAACTTGACACTGAAGCCAGCCTTGCTTTTCAAAGAGATCACTTCTCACTCTCTCTAAGTGATCCCCTTTCACCTATGCATCATAAACGATTTTGTTTAATTCTGTTTCAAGAGGGCCTTTGTTTAAAAGGACAAAAGTGAGCAAATAACCAAAATTGTGCGTTTTCTACGACAAAATACCTATTTTGCGCTCTCACGCGCGCGTGTACGCGCGCACATACACGCACGTACGCACGCGAAACGCGTTAAAATCTCAACCTTTAAAGCTCTTGCGATTGGCTAAGAGCAAAACGAGCCTTTTTTGTATTGTTAATAGACGATTTATTTTTAAGATTACCCTACATCTATGAGTACCCAAGACACGACGATTCCTGGTAATGACGGCGAACAAAACGGCATGCCGATTTCCTACTCCTATGAGACGCTTCCTGTTGCACTCGAAAATGAAATGAAGCAGTGCTATCTCGACTACGCGATGAGTGTCATCGTTGGCCGAGCGCTTCCTGATGTCAGAGACGGCTTTAAACCTGTGCATCGCCGTGTTTTGTTTTCCATGCACGAATTAGGCAATGACTTTTCGCATCCGACGAAAAAGTGCGCCCGTGTCGTAGGCGACGTCATCGGTAAGTACCACCCCCATGGCGATCAGGCCGCTTACCAAACGCTTGTGCGCCTAGCGCAAGACTTCTCGATGCGCTATCCGCTTGTCTGGGGGCAGGGGAACTTTGGTTCAATCGATGGCGACGGCGCGGCGGCGATGCGTTACACCGAGTGCCGCTTAGCGCAGATTGCCGATGCCATGCTCGATGGCTTAGATGAAGACACCGTGGACTTCATTCCGAACTTTGATAATTCGGAAAAAGAGCCTGTCGTTCTTCCTGCAAAGTTACCGAATCTCCTTGTCAATGGCTCCGCGGGTATTGCTGTGGGTATGGCAACAAACATCCCGCCGCATAACCTTGGGGAAGTGGTCGACGCTTGCCGCTTTTTATTGAAAAATCCAGAGGCAAGCATTGACGAATTAATTGCTCGCATCCCGGCGCCAGACTTTCCAACAGGAGCGATTATCTACGGTTTAGGTGGCGTGCACGAGGGCTATCGCACGGGCCGAGGCCGCGTCATTATGCGTTCTCATACGCACTTTGAAGAATTAAGAAACGGACGTCAGGCTCTTGTTGTTGACGATATTCCCTATCAAGTCAATAAGAAGGTTCTTGTTGAATCGATCGCGCGCTTAATGCACGAAAAGAAGATTGAGGGCATTTCTGAGTTGCGTGACGAATCGAGTAAAACGGTTCGCATCGTGATGGAACTTAAGCAGGGTGCTTTCGGAGAAGTCATCCTTAATCAACTCTTTAAGTTAACCGCACTTCAGACCTCCTTTGGCATCAATATGGTTGCCCTTGTTGCTGGGCAGCCGAAACTATTAAATCTCCGCCAAATCGTTGAGGCCTTCTTACATCACCGTCGTGAGGTGGTGAATCGTCGCACGATTTATCGCTTAAATAAGAACCGCACTCGTGGTCACATTTTGGAAGGTCAGGCTGTGGCGCTTTCCAATATCGACGAATTCTTAGCCATTATTCGTGGTGCACCGACGCCCCCGGTTGCTAAGGCTCAAATCATGGCCCGAGGCTGGCGCTCTGAACTCGTTTTGGGGCTCCTTAAAGGAACTGGAGCTGCCGATGACTATAGACCTCTTGAGATTGGTAAAGAGTTTGGTCTCGATAAAGATGGTCTTTATCACTTAAGTGCTGTGCAAACCGAAAAGATTTTGCAGATGGCTCTTCAAAAACTCACGGGTCTAGAGCAAGATAAGATCAACGATGAGTACCGTCAGGTTCATGAAACGATTGCCGATTTACTCGATATCTTGGCTCGCCCCGAGCGCGTTGTTGAGATTATGGACAATGAGCTTTTGGAACTTAAAACCAAGTATGGCGATCCTCGTCGTAGTGAAATCGATTACTCGGGCGATCCCAATTTCGATCCCCTTGACTTTGTTGTGAGCGAATCGGTTGTCGTCACACTTTCTCGCGAAGGCTACATTAAGCGCTTAGGACTTAATCAATATCGCGAGCAAAAGAGAGGCGGGCAAGGAAAACGCGCCGCGCAAACCCGCGAGGGCGACGCTGTTGAACGACTCTTTGTCGCAAATTCGCACGACAAGATGCTTTGCTTTAGCGATAAGGGTCGCGTCTTTGAGTTGGCGGTGTACCTAGTTCCTGAGGCCGCTCGCACAAGTAAGGGTAAAGCCATCGTCAATCTCTTACAGCTTCAAGAAGACGAGAAGATTCGTATTGTTCTTCCAGTGCGTAGTTTTGATGAAAATCTCTATGTCTTTATGGCAACGCGCGATGGCTTTGTAAAGAAGACCGCTCTTTGCGAATTAAAGAATTCGATGCGTAAGGGTAAGAAAGCAATCGAACTAATGCCTGGAGATGAGTTAATTGGTGTAGCCATTACCGATGGTAAGCACGATGTGATGCTTTTCTCGGATGTGGGTAAGGCGGTTCGCTTTGATGAAGCGAGCGTCCGACCCTTGGGTCGTGCAGCGCGAGGCGTTATCGGTATGAAGCTAGAGAACGGCTCGAAGTTAATCAGCATGCTTGTTGCTGAAGACGAATCGCAATACGTATTAACGGCGTGCGAAAACGGCTTTGGTAAGTGCACACCGATTGCCGAATACACACGTCACGGTCGTGCCACGCACGGCATGATTGCCATTGCAACAAGTGAACGTAACGGCAAGGTCGTTGCAGCAACACTTGTGCGTAAAGAAGATAGCGTCATGCTCTTAACGGAAAACGGTAAGCTCGTTCGCACACCTGTGTGTGACATTCGTGTTTGCGGAAGAAGTACGCAGGGCGTCACACTCATTGATCTTAAGAACGATCGCCTTGTGCGTCTGTCGCGCGTGGCTGAAGACGATGCCGAGAATTCCGAAGTAGAGGCTGAAGAAGCAGAAGCTGTTACTTCTGAAGCGGCTTCTGAGACTGAGAATTTAGGCGCAGAAGAAAAACCCGACGAGCAAACGGATAAGGAGTAATGAAGCATGCGTGTTTATAACTTTGCCGCAGGCCCTGGTGTTTTACCCCTAAGCGTTTTAGAGGAAGTCTCTCGCGAGTTAGTTGACTACAAAGGCGAGGGCATGAGTGTCCTTGAGATGAGTCATCGCGGTAAGACGATCCAATCGATTTTCAATGAAGCGCGAGAAGGGATCAGAAAACTCCTATCGGTGCCTGAGAATTTTGAGATTCTTTTCTTACAAGGTGGCGGACACACGCAGTTTGCGATGGTGCCGCTGAATCTTTTGGGTGAGAAAAAGAAGGCGACCTACATTGTCAATGGCGTGTGGTCGAAAAAGGCAGCCGCAGAAGCTTCTCGCTTTGGCGAAATTCAAACGATTGGTAAAGTCGAAGATGGTTGCGTTCCCGATCAGGGGAGTTACACCGTCGCTTCGGACTCCTCCTACCTTTTTTATTGCCAAAACGAAACCGTACACGGCTTGGAGTTTAACTATGTGCCTGAGGCTCCAGAAGGAGCGACGCTTGTTGCTGACATTAGTTCAAACTTTATGACGCGCCCTGTTGATTTCACAAAGCATGGACTCGTTTTTGCAGGAGCGCAGAAAAACTTTGGTCCAGCCGGATTAACGATTGTTATTGTTCGTAAGGATTTATTAGGGAAGGCATTAAGTTTTTGCCCGACAATGCTCGACTATGCCGTGCACGCAAAAGGCGAATCGATGTACAACACGCCGCCCGTGTTTGCTGTCTATGTCGCAAGCCTCGTGTGCCGTTGGATTCAAACCGAAGGCGGCATCTCCGAGATGAATCGCAGAGCCATTGAGAAAAGTTCTCTTTTGTATAACGCCATTGATGCAAGCGACGGCTTTTATGTCAATCGCTATCGCAAGACAGATCGCAGTCGCATGAATGTCGTTTTCACATTGCGCGATGAATCGCTTACGACAGAATTTATTGAAGAAGCGGCAAAACACAATCTTAAAAATGTGAAGGGCCACAGAATCTTAGGCGGCTTACGCGTTTCTTTATATAACGCGATGCCAGTTGAAGGCGCCAAGGCAATGGCTGAATTCATGACAGACTTTGCGAAAAAACACGGGTAAAAGAGATGGCAGAAAACACCAAAGAAATTGAACGGCTACGTGGCGAAATCGATGCGGTTGATTCGCAACTTGTCACGCTTTTAAGTGAACGCGCCAAACTTGCCCGCGCTGTTGGAAAAGCCAAGGGCTCAGAGTCGGTTGTGTATCGCCCTGAAAGAGAGCGTGTTGTAATCGAGCGCGCCGTTACGAAAGCCAAAGAGCTTGGAAACGCATTGAGCGCTCAGGCTGTTTCTCAAATCTATCGCGAGATTATGGGTGCGTGCCGCGCCCTTGAAAAGCCCCTTCGTGTCGGTTACCTTGGCCCTCAAGGAACCTTCTGCGAAATGGCTGCAATTAGCGCTTTTGGTCACGCCGTTGATTTTTGTGCCCTCGCTAATATCGATGAAGTGTTTCGCTCGGCAGAAGTTGGCGACGTTGATTACGCCGTGGTTCCGATTGAGAATTCGGCGCAAGGCACGGTAACTCGGACGCTCGATCTATTAGAGAGAACACCACTTAAGATTGTCGGCGAAGTAAACGTGCCTGTTGTGCACAATCTGATGACGCGTGCGAAAGCGCTTTCTGAAGTCAAACGAATCTCTGCGCACCCACAGGCGCTTGCCCAGTGCCACAATTGGCTTGCCTCACACATGCCTTCAGTGGAATTGGTACCTGCTTCAAGTAACGCAAAAGCAGCAAAAGACGCTTCCGAAGACGCGACGCTTGCCGCCATTGCCGCGCATCGCGCAAGTGAGCTTTATGACTTAACAATCGTGGCGCAAGCCATTCAAGACGATGCGAGAAATCGCACACGCTTTTTTGTCTTAAGCCGTACGCCGACAGGGGCAATTGAAAATAGCCTAGCGAAAACGTCGATTTGGTTTGCTTGCGCTAACGTTTCTGGTGGCTTGTGCGCTGTGCTCGAGCCTTTTAAGCGCCACGGTGTTTCGATGGTAAAGCTCGAAAGCCGCCCTGCGCGCAACGGTCAGTGGGACTATACCTTTTACGTTGATATCGAAGGCTATGCTGAAGATAAAGAGGTTGCCGCCGCATTAAGTGAAATGCGAAAAAGCACCTCTGTCTTTAAGCTATTAGGTTCCTACCCAAAGGCTCTTGAAGCGAGCTAGGTTAAAGAAAGGAAAACATGCGATGCGTCTAGCTCTTATTGGGTGCGGTCTTATTGGGACGTCGGCCGTTTGGGCGATGAAAAAGGCGAGCGTTGTCGATACGGTCGTCGCCTTTAATCGACACATAGAGTCAGCAGAAAAAGCCGTTGAGATTGGTGCGGCTGATCTTGTGGCAAAAACGATGCCTGAAGCGGTAAAAAACGCGGATGCTGTTATTGTTGCTGTTCCTGTTTTAGCGATGCGTTCGGTTTTTGAGGCGATTGCGCCTTCTTTAAAAGAGGGAGCCTGCATTACGGATGTGGGTTCTGTTCGCGCCAGTGTCGTAAAAGACGCTAGAGAAACTCTCGGTAAGGCCATAAGTGGCTATTGCCCCGTGCACCCGATTGCAGGCGGCGAGAAAACGGGAGTGGCGGCTGCCTATCCAACACTTTTTGAAAACACCAATGCCATTGTGACGCCACTGCCAGAGACAAGCCCCGAAGCGATTGCGACGTGGGAAAGACTTTGGTCAGCGACAAAAGCGAATTTGATTCGCATGAGCATTGAAGAACACGATTCGATTTTCGCTAGTGTCAGTCACTTGCCGCATGTGGTTTCTTTCGCGCTCATGGATGCAATTCTTTCGATGAGTGAACCCGAAAGACGCCTATCGTTAGCCGGATCTGGGTTTCGCGATACAACGCGCATCGCTGCCTCTTCTCCTGTGATGTGGCGCGATATCTGTTTATCCAATCGCACGGCGCTTTTAGAGTCTCTTGCAGTTTACGAAAAAAGCTTAGCGGCTTTGCATACTGCTATTGAGATGTCCGATGCCAAAGAAATCGAAGCGATTTTCGAGCGCGCCTCTTGTGCACGTAAAGGGCTCTAGTCGATGGTAAACGAAACTTCTACTCAAGACGTTCTTAGTGTCGAACCGATCTCTCGGGCGTCAGGCTCCGTTTACCTTCCAGGTTCCAAGTCGATTTCCAATCGTGCGCTTTTACTATCTGCTTTATGCGAAGGGAAAACAGAACTCACTGGGCTTTTAAAGGCAGAAGACACAGAAAGAATGCTCGATGCCCTAACAAAGCTCGGTGTTGGTGTTACAGAAGAGAAAGCAACACTTACCGTTAGTTCTCAAGGCGAGTTCCCTGTGAAGAAGGCCGATATCTTTGTCGGTAACGCAGGCACTGTGGCAAGAATGCTTACGGCAGCATTGGCGTTTTCCGATGGCTACTATTCGTTAGATGGTGTAGCTCGTATGAGAGAACGCCCCATTGGAGATTTGGTGGATGCTTTAAGAAGCCTTGGGGCCAATATCAGCTACTTAATGAATCCGGGATTTCTCCCGATTGCGATTGCTCCAGCAAAATTACAAGGGAACTTCGTTCGCGTCCGAGGCAATGTCTCAAGTCAGTTTTTAACAGCGCTTCTTTTGATGGCACCGATCTGGGCTCAGAAGTTAACAAAGGAAGCGGGAGTAGCGAAGCCCTTTCAAATTGAAATCGACGGGCCCTTAATTAGCCGCCCGTACGTTCAAATGACGGTAGCGATGATGGCTTCCTTTGGCGCCAAGATTAAAGAGTCCGAGAAAAGCTACGTTATCGATCCCGTTGGATACAAAACACCAAATCACTATGCAATCGAAGCCGATGCGTCAGCGGCAAGTTACTTTTTGGCTTTGGGCGCCCTTTCAGGAGGCCCTGTGCGCGTGATCGGTGTCGGGGAAAATAGCCTACAAGGCGATGTGCGCTTTGCCGATAGCTTAAAAGAAATGGGAGCAACGGTTGCCTTTACGGAAAATTCGATTGAAGTTTCACGAGACCTAAAAAAGCCCCTAACGGGAATTCATCTTAATTGCCTAGCGATTCCTGATGCGGCGATGACCTTTGTGCCGATGGCTCTTAAGACAAAGACAGAGGTTTATTTAGAAGGGATTGGTTCCTGGCGCGTAAAAGAAACCGATCGCTTAGAGGCGATGGCAAAAGAAGTTGCAAAGTTCGGCACTCGTGTTGAGTCGGGTTCGGATTGGATTCGTGTTGCTACAACACCACAACTGAAATCGGCTCGCGTTGCAACGTATAACGATCATCGCATGGCCATGAGTTTTGCCCTTGCCGCCTGTGCGGGCGTGCGTGTGGAGATTGAAAATCCCGCTTGCACGGCAAAAACCTTCCCGAATTTTTTTAAGACCTTATTTTCACTTTTGCCAAAAGTGCCATAGAGTATACGAAGCAAGGATTTGTGAGGAGAAAAGGTAGTGACAGAGACGAAAGCCATTGAAATTATTACGATTGACGGGCCAACGGCAAGCGGCAAAGGTACGATTGCTTCTGAGGTGGCGCGTGTTTTGGGTTTTCACTATTTGGATTCGGGTGCGCTTTTTCGTCTCAGCGCCTACGCCTGCTTAAAAAAGGGTGTTGATTTAACAAGTGAAGAGGCTTGCTCGAACGTAGCCCTTCGGATTGAACCCTTATTTAAAGACGCTCGCATCTATTTAGATAGTGAGGATGTCACCGAAGCAATCCGTGAAGAAAAGATTGGAATTGCCGCAAGCAAAATTGCCGCAATGCCTGCTGTTCGCGCAGCAATACTGACGCTAGAAAAGAATTTTTGTAAGGCCCCTGGCTTAGTTGCCGACGGGCGCGATATGGGAACTGTGGTCTTTCCTGAGGCGCAATTAAAGGTTTTTTTGACCGCAAGCGCCCAAGTTCGAGCACAAAGACGCTATAAGCAGTTGATTCAGCGAGGAATTTCTGCTAACCTAGCCGACCTTACACGAGATTTACAAGAACGCGATCGCCGCGACCGCGAGAGAGCTGTTGCTCCGACGCGTCCGGCAGCTGATGCTATCGAACTCGATAGCTCACAGATGACAATTGAGGAAACTGTGGCCGCTGTCTTAAAGTGGTATCGCTCTCGTAAGTCTTAATTTGAAAAAAATTTACTCTCGAGCGCAACCGGAAGCGCTCGGGCTTTTAGTCAAACTCCACCCTAATAATTCCGGCACGGGTGAGAAATTTTTAACCATTTAAAATCAATGTCCAACAACACAACAAACGAATCGTTTGCACAACTTTTCGAAGAAAGCCTCGCTAAGCAGGAAATGCGTCAAGGGGAAGTCATCACCGCTGAAATCGTGCGTGTCGATGGCAACTTCGTCGTCGTTAATGCAGGATTAAAGAGCGAGTCCTATATCCCTGTCGAGGAATTCAAGGATGACCGCGGTGAAGTGACGGTCAAACCTGGTGACTTCGTTTCTGTGGCTATCGAATCTGTCGAAAATGGATTCGGCGATACGATTCTCTCTCGCGACAAGGCTAAGCGCCTCGCCGCATGGATGAACCTTGAACAAGCGCTCGAAAGTGGCGAACTTGTCACAGGTACCATCACCGGTAAGGTCAAGGGTGGCCTTACAGTTATGACCAACGGAATCCGCGCCTTCTTGCCGGGTTCTCTCGTCGACACTCGTCCTGTGAAGGATACGACACCTTACGAGGGTAAGACCCTTGAATTCAAGGTCATCAAGCTCGATCGCAAGCGCAATAACGTCGTTGTTTCTCGTCGTGCCGTTGTTGAAGCGAGCATGGGTGAAGAACGCGCCAAGTTGCTTGAAACTCTCAAGGAAGGTGTTGTCGTTAAGGGCATTGTTAAGAACATCACCGATTACGGTGCCTTCGTTGATTTGGGCGGCATCGACGGTTTGCTCCACATCACAGATCTTGCCTGGAGACGCGTGCGTCATCCGAGCGAAGTCGTGAGCGTTGGCCAGGAAATCGAAGCCAAGGTCTTGAAGTTCGACCAGGAAAAGAATCGTGTTTCTTTGGGTATCAAGCAGCTCGGAGAAGATCCGTGGCTTGGCATCTCTCGCCGTTATCCGAAGGATTCGCGTTTGTTTGGTAAGGTCACAAACATCACCGATTACGGTGCCTTCGTTGAAGTCGAATCGGGTATCGAAGGTTTGGTCCACGTTTCTGAAATGGATTGGACCAACAAGAACATCGATCCGAAGAAGGTTGTGTCTCTTGGCCAGGAAGTGGAAGTTCAGGTGCTCGATATTGACGAAGAACGCCGCAGAATTTCTCTTGGCATGAAGCAGTGCAAACCCAATCCGTGGGAAGAATTCAGCCAGACTCATAAGAAGGGCGATCACGTCAAGGGCCAGATTAAGTCGATTACCGATTTCGGTGTCTTCATTGGATTGCCTGGCGGAATCGATGGCTTGGTTCACCTCTCGGATTTGTCGTGGACAGAACCTGGCGAACAGGTTAAGAACAACTTCAAGAAGGGCGAAGAGCTCGAGGCGGTTGTTCTCGCTATCGACACCGAACGTGAACGTGTGAGCCTTGGCATCAAGCAGCTTTCTGGCGATCCGTTTGGCAACTTCACAAGCACTCACGAAAAGGGCTCTATTGTTAAGGGCACCGTGAAGGCTGTTGATCCGAAGGGCGCCACAATTGACCTCGGCGATAACACCGAAGGTTACTTGCGTGCTTCTGAAATCAGCACAGAACGTGTTGAGGATGCCACCACACAACTTAAGGAAGGCGATGCCGTCGAAGCTGTGATTATCAGCATCGATCGCAAGAACCGTACCATTCAGCTCTCGATCAAGGCTAAGGACGCTGCCGAGACTCGTGAGGCGCTCAATCGTGTTAATAACGATGCAACGTCTGGCACGACAAATCTTGGTGCACTTCTCAAGGCCAAGCTCGAGGAAAAGTAACCAAACCCAGGGAGCTTTACTATGCGAGCCCTTACTAAATCAGAACTGATTGATCGAGTTTTTGCACGTTTAACGAATATCACGAATCGTGAAGCCGATATCGCGGTCAATGAGGTTTTGCGCACAACGATTGCGGCTTTAGGTCGTGGCGTTCGCGTTGAAATCCGTGGTTTCGGTAGCTTTTCCGTTAAACACCGCAATGCTCGCAAAGGTCGTAATCCACGCACTGGTGAAACCGTTGAGGTGCCAGAGAAGTTCGTTCCGTACTTCCGCGCGGGTAAAGAAATTCGCGATGCATTAAATAACTCGACAAAGAATCAAGCAGAGTAGTTTTTCGATTCTGTTTTGAGCTCTTGCATTAAAGAGGTTTTCGGATTTTCCGAGGGCCTCTTTTTTGTTTTTTGCCGCTCGATTTTTTCTTTGTCTCACACTTGCGATTTGTCGCAAATTTTTCTTTAAACAAGTGCTATTCTGCGAGATAGGAGCGGCGAGGTTTCTTTCTAGTCCTAAAAAACGCACTCGCTTTTTTTGTAAAAGCATCGTTGCGGTTTTTTAGGCGTTAAGGGAAACTTCTTTTTTAGTAGAACAAAAAATATATTACGGTGAGAATTTTCATGCGTTTTATCTCATTAACTCTTGGCTTACTGGCGTACTCCCTGACAACCTTTGCTGCCAATTTAGGATCTTTATCGTTAGTGTCCCGTTTAGGTGAACCCTTTGATGCGCGACTCGTTGTGCGCGATGTGAAAAAGGGAGAGCCTGTAGAGGTAGCGCTTGGAGACGCCAGTTACTATCAGCGTATCGGAAAGAGCGCAGCTCCCGAAGTCACGTCTTTTAAAATTTTGCAGGAGCTCGATAACAAGGGAAGATTGCGCATTGTGAGCGAAGAACCTTTGCAGCTAGAGGCCTTTCCTTTAATCCTTGTTTTAAAGTCCGATGAGAAGCTTCAAGCCAAGGTCTATAACGTTAAGTTAGCCGCACCTCGCTCGGTAAAGAAAAACGAACCAAAACCAGCGACAGTTTCTGTTGAGCATAAGGAAAAAGTTTCTGAGCCAGTAAAAAAGGCAAAAGCGCCTGAAGTTAAGAAACCCGAAACGAAGATCTCTTTAACGAAAGCACCTGCACCTGAAGCGAAGAAAGTACCAGCCGCTACCAAGAAAGCGAGCCAACCTGCAAAGGCCGTAACGCACGCTCCGATTCGTGTGAAAAAAGGCATGACGATGTGGTCGATTGCTAAGAGCGTACGAGGTGACTTCCCTGGCGCTAGCATAGAGCGGATTCTCGTAGCCTTTGTGCGAGCCAATCCCAAGGCCTTTAATAATGGAATGATTAATGGCGTGCGTCGCGGTGCGCGTTTAACTGTCCCGACCCCTGATTTGGTCTATGGTATTAGTGAAGAAGAAGCACGAGTCATTGTGAACCATAAGCCAGCAGTGAGCGCACTTAAGCCGCTGAAAAAGGAAGCGGCTACTCCGGTAAAGAGCGCAGAAAAGCCCACTTTAGAAAAACCGTCTCTTGAGGCCCAAGATGGCGCTGATTCCACTTTTAAAAAGACGCTTGTGAGAAGCCAAACGGCTCCTGTGACAACTTCGAAAATGAAAGCGGAGGGAGAGGCTCAAGAGGCAGCCCCCGTTTTGACAAGCGAAGCAAAAACACCTGAAGCGCCAAGCGTAGAAAAAACGGAGAGCGAAGAAAACAAGGCCGCTTCCGTTGAAACCACGGTTTCAAAGAAAGCGACAAGCACTAAAAAGCCAATTTCCAAAAAGACTCTTGCCATAGGTGCTGGCCTCATTGTTCTTTTAATTGGAGCGCTTTTCTTCTGGCGTCGCTCGCGTCGCAGTGAAGGTGTGAAGACTCAATCCAAGGCAACAGAAACACCTGTCGTATTCCACGATAAGCCCGTTAAGATGGAAACCGCGCAACTTGAAGCCATCGAAAAGACCGTTTCTCAACGCATGGAGTCAGATCGCTATGCCGAACGCGGCTTTGAGTTAAAAGGTGAGCGCTTTGATGCTCCGACTCCCGTTGAAAAGGTAGAAGAAGCCCCAGTTCCTCACGACGCAGCACCTGTGCAAGAAGCGAAAGCTACGGGTGAAGGTTCGACGCCAACAGAAGCTCTTGCAAGAGAAGAGAAGACTCAAGAGGTGCAGGAAGCAGTTGGTCGAATCGAACCAACCCTAGGGATTAATCTTGGGAGCGTGAGTTCAGAAGCTAAACCGCAGGAGCTGGCGCATCTACAAGAAGCCGCCCCCGCGACCGAAGCCACTTTGAGTGCAGCAGATTCCAACGAAGCCTTCGAGCAACAACTCACAGAAGTGAAGGCGTTGCTAAAGGATTCTTTGTCTGAGAAGGCCTTGGAGATTCTCGAAGAAATTGCCTTAAAGGGCGATGACAAGCAGCGTGCTGCCGCCTTGCGTCTCTTGAGCATTCGAGATCAGAAGTGATGCGACTTGCGCTAGGAATTGAATATTCAGGTACGGCGTTTTTTGGTTGGCAAAAGCAGCCCGACCAACGCACAGTGCAGTCTGTGCTTGAAAAAGCACTCGAACGCTTTGTGACAAGTCCCGTGCCAACGATTTGTGCGGGAAGAACCGACACGGGAGTTCACGCTCTAGCGCAAGTGGTTCATATCGATGTCGATTGCATTCGTCCGATGCCCAATTGGGTTCGGGGAGTCAATACGTTTTTGCCCGATGATGTCGTTGTGCGTTGGGCCAAAGAGGTCGATAACGATTTTTCTGCACGGTTTTCGGCTCTAAGTCGCACCTACGAATACTGGATTTATAACGATCCGATTCGCGCGCCTTCTTTTGCCCAATCCACTGGCTGGGTTTGGCGTGAGCTTGATGCAGAAAAGATGCACTTGGCTTCGCAATCGCTTTTAGGCGAACACGACTTTTCGAGCTTTCGCGCCGCAGACTGTCAAGCGACAAGTCCCGTGCGAGCTGTCGAAGAGGTTTCTGTGCACCGTTTTGAAAAACTCATCCGTATCCGAATTCGCGCCAATGCTTTTTTGCAGCATATGGTAAGAAACATTGTTGGTACCTTGGTTTATGTGGGTACGGGTCGAGAACCTGTGGCCTGGGTAAAAGAAGTTTTAGAGGCAAAAGAAAGAGCCGTTGCGGCTCCCACATTCGCGGCCTCGGGCCTGTATCTTACGGCTGTTCAATATCCCGAGAAATACGCTTTGCCTTCAGTCGGGAAGGCACCATTTCTTGCAACCGATTAGGTGTTTCTTTTCTAGTCACCGAAAACCACGCTTAACCCCAAGGCCTTGCTCCTTATAATGGGGAAAACATTTTTTCGAAGGAAGATTTCCATGTCAGAAACAGTGCATACACGAGTTTTAATTGTGGGTTCAGGCCCTGCGGGCTATACCGCTGCCGTATACGCAGCGCGCGCCAATCTTTCCCCGGTTCTTATTACTGGAATGGAGCAGGGCGGACAGTTGATGACGACAACGAAGATTGAAAATTGGCCAGGCATTGCCGATGGAATCGATGGCCCTGAGTTAATGAGCAATATGCTCGCTCACGCAGAAAAGTTTGGTGCCAAGATTGTCTTTGATGTAATCCAGAAGGCGTTCTTAGAAGAAAAGCCGATGCGCCTTGTCGGTGACTTGGGTGAATATACCTGTGACGCACTCATTATCGCTACGGGAGCTAGCGCACGCTACCTTGGGCTAGAAAGTGAACAAGCCTATCGGGGCCGTGGCGTTTCTGCATGCGCCACATGCGACGGATTCTTTTATCGCAAAAAACCCGTGGCGGTTGTCGGAGGCGGCAATGCCGCTTTAGAAGAAGCGCTTTACTTAAGTCAGATTGCTTCTGAGGTGCACCTTGTGCATCGCCGTAATACGTTCCGTGCCGAGCCAATCATGGTCGATAAGTTAATGGAAGTTGTTAAGACGGGAAAGATTATTCTTCACACGCCTCGCACAGTTTCTGAAGTCGTTGGCGACGAAAATGGCGTTACAGGTTTAGTGATCGAAGGCGAAGAGAAGAAAGAAACCCTTTCTGTTGATGGCGTTTTCATCGCTATCGGTCACGCACCCAACACGGCTGTCTTTGCCGATGCCGTCGAAACAGATCACGGCTATATCGTCACACACCGCGCAGGAAATCGTGCGAAAACCGCGACAAACCTTCCTGGGGTCTTTGCCGCTGGAGATTGTGCCGATTCTGTGTATCGCCAAGCGATTACGAGTGCGGCAACGGGCTGCGAAGCCGCGCTTGATGCGCAGCGCTACCTCGAATCTTTAGGTTAAATCGAGAAATCCATGGGAAACAATTTTGATGCCTTAAAAGGCATGGCCGATGAATTAAAAGAAAACGCCAAGCGCAGAAAAGAGCTCGAGTATCAAAAGGAGCGTGCCTGCGCACAGATTGCGCGCGATACGCAAGAATTCCTGCGCACGATGCATAAGAGTGGCGTTAAGAGTGCACCCGATGTGCGTCTTAAGGGTGAGGCCCGAGAGGTGCCCATTGATTTTGCTAAGGCGATGCGCGAAGCTGGTGTCGAGCCACTAGAAAGCGAAGCGCGTAGAGAAAAGAAACCGAATCTATGGACTTCGCCTAAGCGAACAATCGTTGAAAAAGAAGACGAGGTCGAACTCTCGACTCTTAGCGATGAAGCCGATTTGCACGAAGACTTTATTAGCGATGATGAGGGATTGAGTTTTCGTCGCCCTGAAGTGGGGCCTGATGTCGCTCGAGACCTGCGGCGCGGTAAGTGGCCCGTGCTAAGTCAAGTCGATTTACACGGCATGTTTGTCGAAGAGGCCCGAGAAGTCGTTTCCGATTTCTTAAAAAGAGCACTTGCGCACGAAATCACATGTGTTCGTATCGTTCACGGTAAAGGAAATGGCTCTCCCCAAGGGCATTCTGTTTTGCGTGAAAAGGTCAGGCGCTGGATAAAGCAATGCCCCGAGGTGATTGCTTTTGCAGAACCCTATGAAAGAGATGGG
>CAVKJM010000024.1:0-15455 GCA_963656505.1 bacterium | reverse complement strand
TGCCTATCAGAAAGGGGCGTGGGTTTATTCCGTTAAAGGATTAACAAAAGAGGCTGCCATCCGCATTCTTGATTGGATGAAGGTCAATGCTCCTGACATCGGAGAAATACTCCCTGCGTTTTATCCGGAAAATTCTCAACTTCCTACAGTTTTGCCTCAGAAAGAGGAAGCCCTTAGCCCAGCACTTATTGAATTACCTGAGACGCTTTCTGGCGCCTTCGGAACCAATCGCTCAGAAAACCCGTCTTCGATTGAAGCGCAAAATGATTTAGAAGCGATTGGTTCATGGCTTAAGGCTCGCGCTGCTAACCCCAACACATGTTCGCAATACCGCAAAGAAGCCGAGCGCTTTCTTTTGTGGATTACGATGGAGCGAAACAGGGCTTTAAGTTCAGCAACAGCTGAAGACGCGTCTTCTTACTACAGATGGCTTGAAGAACTCGGCCGAGTAGATGAAAAAACGTGGGGCTCTCATTGGAAACTTCCGCAAACAACGTGGATTGGTCCCAAGAACGCCCCCCGTTTAAGTGAATCTTGGAGGCCTTTTAATGGACCATTAAGTCCAGCAAGCCGCAAGGCTGCCACCACTGCGGTACGACTTCTTTTTAGTTTCTTAGCCAAAACCAGTTACTTAAGAAGCAATCCTTTCGATCAAGTCTCTTCAAAAATTCGGCTTTTAGCCGGCGAAGGTGCCCCAAAGGCCTTTGCCGACCGGTCGCTTACGACGCGGCAATGGGATGAGATTATGGCCCACCTAGAAGCGATGCCCGAGAGCGTTGCGAAGTCTCGTATGCGTGTCATTTTGCATCTAGGAAAGGGGCTAGGCATGAGAGCCTCTGAAATGATTAACGCGACCACAGGTTGGATTGTCCAAAGGCGCGTCGGAGACGAAGAAATTACCGTTATCGAAATCGTCGGAAAGGGAGACAAGGTGCGGCGCCTTCCGCTATCGAAAGAGGCTCTTGCGGCGATTAATCGCTACCTAGCGCGCCGTGGACTACAAAGTGTTTTTCAGTGCGTACCAACCACTCCCCTCTTAGCAAGCCTCGGAGGCAATAAGAAAACGGCCTCAGGAAAACTCTCGCGCTCGGGGCTCTACAAAGCACTCATCGCTTTCTTTTCCGAAGTTGCTGCTAGCGTCGATAAAAAGAGTCCTGCTGACGCAGAAAAACTTCGCGCGGGTTCCACCCACTGGTTGCGTCACACCTTTGCGATGACAGCTCTTAAATCGATGGACATCAATATCGTGCAAACCGCAATGGGCCACGCCTCCATTGGCACAACAAGTCGCTACTTGGCACCAGAGGAAGCCGAACTCGCGCGCGCGATGAAGAAAATGAAGCCTATCTAGTGTTATTTCACACCAACAAGCCACGGGGAAACGCCGGTATCGGTTTTCTCTGTAACGGTCTTTCCTTTAACCCAGTGTGAAGCCGCTCGAGCTTTACCTTGAACGTGATCGATTTCAACCTTCCAAATAGAAGCTCCTGAAAACCGCTCGCCCATTTGTGTGGCGTTGCGTTCATCGCTATTAGCGGGTGCGTAGCGCTTGACAAGAGCCATCATGGCACGGACTCGTAATGCGGGATCTTTTACGAGAGAGGCACGACCCGTAACAACAGCACTTGCAAAATCCACCGAATAAAGTTCAGGCAAAGTAATCGCTTTGGAAACAAAAAAGAGACTTACCTCCGGGTTGGCAAGCATATTTTCATTGCGACGCGACTCAGGCTCATTTGTCGTATGAAAATAAAAGGCGCCTTCAAAGAAAACGGGGCTAATCGCAACGCCATAGGGAACCCCTTCAGCGTCTGCAGTGCTAATAACGGCGTAGTCTGAAGCCGCAATCACCTCAAAGGCCTGCTCTTTAGTCAGTGCTCTTTCTTTTCTTCTTAATTCGCGATCTTTTGTGCTTGCCATATTCCCTTCCTTTCTGTGTCAAATCCGTTTTTGATGTTGTAATTGTATGGCGCTTCTTTCACTACTTAGAAACACCCGATAGGAGAAAACTAAAATCTAACAAATCCTTGAGTCCTGTCAAAGACACAGAATCTTGCCTTGGGTAGCATCGCTACGAAGAAGAAAGGAGCGTCTTTTTATGCCGACCATTGCCGATGGATTTGTATTAAGCAATAACGTTTTCATCCCCTGCTTAGGGCTTGAAACACGTCAGTTGCAACCGACATCTGCCTTAGAAGAAACTCTCGAAACAGCTATTGAGCTAGGCTTTCGACGTTTTGATACGGCAAGCGCCTACGGCAATGAAACCAATCTCGGGAAAGTGATTGCGGCATCGAGCATAAAGCGCTCCGAGTTTTTCATCTCAAGTAAGCTCTGGGTCACAGACCGCAACTACAACGAGGTGCTTTCTGCGTTTGATAAAACGCTTGAAACGCTGCATCTCGACTATCTTGATCTTTATCTTATTCATTGGCCTGAAACCCATGGAGACCCGATTCTTTGGCAAAGCGTGAATACGGGAACGTGGCGCGCGATGGAAAAAATCTACAAAAGTGGCAAAGTGCGCGCCATTGGCGTCTGCAATTTCTTAACGCACCACCTTGTACCGATTATGACAAGAGCCGAGATTGCGCCAATGGTCAATCAGTTGGAGTTTCATCCTGGCTACTGGCAAAAGAGCACTGTCGAGTACTGCCAAAAGCACAAGATTCACGTCTCGGCTTGGGACCCCTTAGGTCGGCGCGACGTGTTGCCAGACCCCGTGATTCAAAAGATTGCGCACAAGCACAATGTCAGTGAAGCGCAAGTGGCTCTACGCTGGTGCTTACAGCACGAAGTTTCTGCACTTCCAAGAACCTTGAGTGCCTCAGACCTTGCTCTTTATAAAGAACTCTTTGCGTTCCGTCTTAACGTCCGTGAGATGAAAGCGATTGATGATTTGCCACTTTCATGTTTCTCGGGACTTGATCCCGATCACGTCTCATTCTGAGGCTTTTTTCTCAAGCGAATATCGTAAGCCGCGTGGCGTTCCATAGGTAAGCGCCACGCGAGGCGAAACAACAAAGTACGCTGTCCAAAAGAGCGACCACGCAAAGATTTCAAGCAACCCAATCGCAGGGGCTTTGAGCATAAAGTACCAAGACTCAACAAGGATTGCCACGGGGCCCATAAGCCAAAGCAAAATAATTGTGGCCGCTAGTGCCGCAGGGCTCCTTCCCTTAATAAGACAGGCAAGCATCGCAATCCCTAAGGCGGCTTGAATCCACGTCGGCCCCACCGCGACAATCGTGGCAAAGCGATCGATTCCCTCGCCTACGGTCTCCCAGTTAACGGCCTTGACACTTAAGTAACCAATCCAAAGAAAGCGCTCGATAAAAGCCACTTCCACGAGTAAGAAAAAGACCATGGGGCCGCCAAAACCACTTTGATAGGCTTCAGAGGTAAGCCTCGGAGCAACTTTCTTTCCAAACCGATAAAGCATCAGCGTTGGCACTGCAATCATTAAGAATATGCAAGCGAGTAAAACAGCAATCGATACGATTTGCGAAAGCATTAGTGTTCTCCTTCGTGAGCGTCTTCGCAGTGGCAGTGTCCTTCATGGGCGTCTTCGTTAAGGCCAACCAAAATCCCGCAGGGTTCTGTGCCGTGATGCCCTGTGCAACGGGAAGCCAGTGCTTTTAAATGCGCTTTTAGTGCCTTTAAGTTGGCAATTCTCTCGTCTACGAGTTTCACTTGCTTTTGAATTAATGCGTGCACGGCAAGCGCCTGTTGGCAATCGGTTGCATCCGAATGCAAAAGGACGCGAATGTCCGCAAGCGACATATCTAGCGATCTACAGTGGCAGATGAAATTCAATTGTTCCAAATGCTTATGCGTGTAGGCGCGGTAATTGTTTTCTAAGCGAGAAGGCGCTGAAAGAAGCCCCTCTTTTTCATAAAAGCGAATCGCCTCAACACGCACACCACTGCGGTTTGCTAGTTCTCCAATGCGCATAGTTATGGTTTTCCTTTTTGATTCTTTTTCGAAGACTTGACACTGTAGCAACTTCAGGGTTTTAAATCCACTCTATCGAAACAGCATTGGGAAAAAAACCAAGGATGTCCCCTATGGCTAAGAATGAACTTTTGCGCCTACGCATTGATGCGATGGATTGCGCGGTTGAAGTCTCTGAAATCGAAAATCTCTTTAAAGAGGATAAAGAATTTCGCATTGCTTCGAGCAATTGCATGAATCGCGAGATGACTTTTGAAGTTCTCTCTGAGAGAGCTTCTGTAGATGCGCTTTTAAAAAAATTAGAAAAAGCCGGATTTCCTGCGAAACGTATCGATGAAAACCCAAAGAGCGCAACAGAGTTTTTAATCCGCGTCGATGAAATGGATTGCCCCGTGGAGCGTGCGCAAATTGAAGCGGCTTTTGAAAAAGATACGCACTTTGCGATTATGAGTTTTGATATGAACCATCGCACGGTACGGTTTGTCGCAAAAGATAACGAGGGAACAGAAAAAATTCTTTTAGCAAAGCTTGAAAAAATTGGGCTTCCTGGAAAACGCGAAGAAGAAACGACAAGTGCGACACTAGTGAAGTCCGAATCCAATTTAAGTCACTGCATTGTTTTAGGTGTCGCTCTTATTTTCGCGGGACTAAGCGAATTCTTTGAGATCCGAGGGACTTCCTCAGAAACTGTGATTCTGGCGCTTTCGATTGTTGCCATTCTCTTAAGTGGCGTAAAAACACTTTATCGGGGTGCGATTAATTTCTTTCACCTCACGTTCAATATGAACACCTTGATGGCTGTAGCTGTTTTTGGTGCAGTAATCATCGGGCAATACCCCGAAGCAGCGATGGTGATGGTCCTTTATGAGATTGGAGAAGAGATTGAAGATCGCACGCTTGCAAGCGCGCAAAAGAGCATTCGCAATCTACTTGAAAAGGCGCCTAGCTTAGTTGAGGTCTTGGTCGACGGAACCTGGATTAAAACCAAGGCCGAATCGATTCAAGTGGGAAATATTTATCGCGCAGCTCCCGGCCAAATGCTTGTCGCAGATGGCATTGTCACAGATGGCGTAAGCGCCATCGATGTTTCAAGCCTAACAGGAGAATCCATCCCAGAGACGGCTCTTAAAGGCACAGAGGTGCGTTCTGGCTCTATTGCACTAGATGGGACGCTTACGATTCGTGCAACAAACGCCGCAAACGACTCGACAGCGGCTCGCATTACACGCGCTATTGAAGCCGCTCAACAGAAAAAAGCGAAGATCGAACGCTTTATCGATCGCTTTGCGCGCTACTACACACCAGCGATTTTTGCAGCAAGTCTTCTTTTAGGCATTAGTACCGTTCTTGTCACGGGCGTCTTTGATAAAGAGACGGTCTATCGCTCGCTTGTTTTACTTGTAATCGGCTGCCCGTGCGCTTTGGTGATTTCTACACCCGTGGCTCTCTTATCTGCGATGACGGTAGCAAGTCGCAATGGCGTTTTCGTGCGCGGTAGCGTTCCGATGGAAACCGCGGCAACTTTAAAAACCGCTGTCTTTGATAAGACTGGGACACTCACTGTAGGTAAGCCCGTTTTCAAAGCGATTCGCGTGTTAGGAAATAACACAGAAACGCAAGCGTGGATAACGGCTACATCATTAGCAAAAGCCAATAAACACCCCTTAAGCCAAGCGCTTGCGAAAGCGTGCGATGCCTCTCTTACGATTCCGAAGGCCTCTAACTTACATAACCTTCCTGGTTACGGCGTTGAAGCTCGTGTGCATGGCGCGATGGTCCATCTTACGAATCGCTCCTGGCTTAAAGAAAATAACCTTTTAACGAAAGAAGCAAGCGAGGCATTTGATACGTTTGAAAGTGAAGGCCATACCGCTCTTGCCTTAAGCGATATGTTTGGCGCGATTGCCGTCTTTGCCTTTAGCGACACACCGAAAGTTGGTGTTGATAAGAGCATTGCTGAACTGAAAAAAGAAGGCGTCGATGTCTGGCTTTTAACGGGAGATAACGAAAAAAGTGCTGCCGCAATTGCGCGCTTTGCAGGCATTACGAATGTGCGGGCAAGGCTCCTACCGCAAGATAAACTTACCATCATCTCGCAATTGGATGCGAAAGCCCCGACAGCGATGATTGGCGATGGCATCAATGATGCCCCTGCCCTTGCCCGTTCTCGCTTAGGGATTGCAATGGGAGCTATGGGAACCGATACAGCGATTGAATCGGCTGACGTAGTTTTGATGAATGATGATATTGGGCGCGTTGCTTGGTTAAAACGCCTTTCGCAGCGCACTCACCGCACGATTGCGCAAAACATCACGTTCGCTTTAGGCGTGAAGGCTCTTTTTGCTCTTGCCGCTATCACAGGGTACGCCACGATGTGGATGGCTGTGTTTGCCGATACGGGCGTGTGTTTACTGGTGGTAGCGTGGGCACTGCGCCTTTTACGCTTTGAAAAAGCTTAAGAGCGACGAAGCGTAAAGGTGGGAAAAAGCGCTGTGAGCTTTTCAATGAGAGCCTCGCCTGGGTAATCGGAACCAACAGAACTCAATGTGGGCTTCACATTGGGAGGCGCACGATAGATCTGCAAAGCATACGTCGTGCACCCATTCTTTTTAAGCCACAGGGCAGCGCTTAAAATATCCTCTGCACTCAATAGGTCTGGGTGCGCCGTCGTACGGGCTTCATAAGAGAGGCCCGCCTCTTTAATCGCTTCAAAACTTTCTAGGAAAGAGAGATGCGCTTTCTCGCGACCTGCGGCACGATCAAACACTTCTGGCGCCTCGGGTGGTCCCTTAACATCTAGCCCCACCCAATCGAGATAGGGAAGTACTTCTTTTAAGTGCCGAGGGTAAGCGCCCGATGTGTGTAATCCGACCTTCATTCCAAGCGCTTTCACTTCCTGCATCGCTGCAGGGAGCGCCGGATCCATACAGGGTTCACCACCCGAAAAAACAACACCATCAAGAAGTCCGTGTCGCTTTTTTAGTAACGCACGAACAGAATCCCACGTGATGATTTCTGCGCCCTCGCCTCTTTCGCGCGATTGCATCCACGCGTTCTGGCAATACGGGCAACGCCAAGGGCAGCCCTGGATAAAAATCACAGCGCTTAAGAGCCCAGGGAAATCAATCGTCGTAAAAGGCGTAATCGCCGCAATACGGAGATCGTCGGCACTCTTGACAGCGACGCCGGGGACCTCCCCGGCGTTTATAACAACGGTTTTAGCCATTGTGCGTTTTACTTGTTAGCGAAAACTTAGGCGCACTTATTTAAGCCGCACTTACTTTCAACGAAGTACTTGCGTTCGTTAAATTCGCCTTTCTTACCGATGTTAAAGGACTGCACAGGACGGTGGTAACCCATCACGCGCGTCCAAACTTCGCACGGTTGACGTTCACTATCTTTTAATGTGATTTCTTCTGTTTTCTTTTCTTCTGTCATTTTTTTTAACTCCTTATTAAAAACCACAAAGGAATGTTCTTTTTTCTAGGCGCTCTTTGCGGCTTCGCGCGCCTGGCGAGCCTTCTTGCGCGCAATAAGTTCTGCGTCGCACTTCGGGCAGAAATCGTGACGACCCGAGAGATAGCCATGTTTCGGGCAAATCGAGAACGTGGGAGTCACGGTGATATACGGTAAGCGGAAGCGCGTGAGAGTCTTACGCACTAAGTCGCGGCAGGCTTCCGCTGAGCTAATCGCTTCGTTCATGTAAAGGTGAAGCACGGTGCCGCCCGTGTACTTCTTTTGCAAATCTTCTTGCATCTCAAGAGCCTCAAACGGGTCATCTGTGAAGCCCACGGGAAGCTGAGAGGAGTTCGTGTAGTACGGGTTTTGCGGTGTGCCAGCTTGGATGATTCCCGGAAAGCGCTTACGGTCTTCTTTTGCAAAGCGATACGTTGTGCCTTCAGCAGGGGTCGCTTCCAAGTTATACATGTGATCTGTTTCACTCTGGAACTGCACGAGGCGTTCACGCACGTGATCGAGAAATTCGATAGCCATCGCGTGACCTTCTTCGCTGGCGATATTGATT
Organism: bacterium; assembly: GCA_963656505.1. Lineage (GTDB taxonomy): Bacteria > Pseudomonadota > Gammaproteobacteria > Burkholderiales > Burkholderiaceae_F > Duodenibacillus. The sequence goes on along the minus strand of CAVKJM010000024.1, from coordinate 7,477 downwards.
CTGTCGCCCGTGAAGTTACGAATCATCTCATTGATGCCATTGACGCCAATGGTAGAGAAATGATTGCGAAGCGTGCCAAGGTAGCGCTTGGTGTACGGGAATAGGCCCTCGTCGATGTGGCGCTGAATGACTTTACGCTTAATTTCGAGAGATTCTTTCGCAAGATCCAAAAGGTGATCTAAGCGCGCGTACAAAGCGTCCTTGTCTCCTGGATAGAGGTAACCCAAACGAGCGCAGTTAATCGTGACAACACCTAAGCTACCGGTTTGCTCGGCAGAACCAAAGAGGCCATTACCGCGCTTTAAGAGTTCGCGAAGGTCAAGCTGCAAGCGGCAGCACATCGAGCGAATCATGTTGGGTTTTAATTCCGAATTGATAAAGTTCTGGAAGTACGGCAACCCATAGCGCGCTGTCATGTCAAAAAGAAGTTTGACGTTAGGTCCATCCCAATCAAAGTCAGGTGTGATGTTGTAGGTGGGAATCGGGAACGTAAAGACGCGGCCCTTACTGTCGCCTCGGGTCATCACTTCGATATAAGCGCGATTGATCATGTCCATCTCTGGCTGCAAATCGCCATAGGTAAAGGGCATCTCAACGCCACCAATGATCGGGTGCTGCGGGATTAAATCCTGCGGGCAAGTCCAGTCAAACGTCAAATTCGTAAAGGGCGTCTGTGTACCCCAGCGGCTCGGGACATTCAAGTTGTAGATCATTTCCTGAATGCACTGAACGACTTCGCTATAAGGGACGTTATCCTTACGAATAAAGGGCGCCATATAGGTATCAAACGAGGAGAAGGCTTGAGCGCCTGCCCATTCGTTTTGCATCGTGCCTAAGAAGTTCACGATTTGCCCGCACGCAGACGATAAGTGCTTGGGAGCGGCAGCTTCGACTTTCCCTGGAACGCCATTAAAGCCCTCGGTAAGGACGGTTCTCAAAGACCACCCTGCGCAGTAGCCCGATAACATATCCAAATCGTGAATATGGAAATCAGCTTCGCGATGGCACTTACCCACTTCAGAGGGATAAACGAAATTTAACCAGTAGTTGGCAACGACTTTGCCTGAGACGTTTAGGATCATGCCACCTAAACTGTAGCCCTGATTAGCGTTAGCGTTAACGCGCCAATCGCTTTGATCGAGATACTCGTTAATGGAGCTTTCCACATTAATCCAAGTCTTTTTCGCATCACGCGTTTTCGCACGCTGTTCGCGATAGACGATGTAGGCACGAAGTGTTGTAAAGAACCCTGCTTCAAAAAGCGCCTGTTCGACAGCGTCTTGCACCTGCTCGATGTGTGGCGTCATCACATTTAGAGCGCAAAGTTTGGGCATCACGCGGTTTTCGGTGATTTCTTCGGCGATGGCAGATCCGAATTCGCCCGTGGCTTTACCCGCCTTTTCGATGGCGTTTTTAATCTTCACGGCATCGAAATCTTTAATCGATCCGTCGCGCTTAATTAGGTGCTTAGGTGTGCAAGACATTGTTCTTTTTCTCCTCTAGGCCTTAGGAGCAAAACTTAATCAAAAAAGGGAAAAGCCCCTTGCTCCTTAAGGGTGTCAACGGGGTCATACCTTAGCAAAGCATACTTCCAAAATCAACCATGAAAATCCTTCATATTGTGGTGCATTAGCGCAACACTCACAACATCTTGTGGTTTATGAAAACTCCCGTTTTTGATTTTTCAGTGTTTTTTACTCACCAAAAATCCTCGAAAACCCAAGTAAGTAATTTCCCTAGGTCTGTTCACTAAATCGAGAAAATTTAAAAAAGAATTTCACCCTTGCCTTGTATTTACTTAAATTAAATTTCTTCTTGAGGTAAATCCTCTAAACTTCGGGCATGTCTACTGCTTTTGACTCGCAAAATTTGCTAAAGCTTCGTTTAGAAAACGAAGAGGAGACCGAGGCGCTTGCTGCGCGCTTTGCAAGGGCTCTTACGAAGTTAGAAGACCCGATTTCTCAATCGGGCTTTAACCTACGGCTCACAGGAGACCTAGGTGCTGGAAAAACCACCTTTACGCGCGCTCTATTACGCGCCCTAGGCTTTACAGGTCGCGTTAAAAGCCCCACCTTTGAGCTCTTAAACGAGTACCCCGTGTTCGGCGCCACGACTTTGCGGCACTTTGACTTTTATCGCTTCGAGGCGCCCGTTGAGTTTGAAGAGGCAGGGTTCCGAGACTTATTTGGCCCAGGAGCAATTTGCGTCACCGAATGGAGCAATAAAGCAGATCCTTATTTACCGAAAGCCGATTTAGAGATGACGCTTTGCATTGAAGGCCTTTCTCGCGATGCCTCAATCGCTTGCTTTTCAGAACTTGGAAAGAGTTTCCTTAAAACGCTACAAGAGGATGGGGCATGAACACCTCACGACGCCTACTGATTTTCTCTGGTGTGAGTTTGGGGGTTTCTGCGGCCTCTCCCCTGCTTGCGGCCCCAGAATCCAATCCGATACGTTTGACGCAGAAAGCATCTGGGAAAAACCTGATACTTGCGATTGATATCGCTTCTGCAGTGCGTTATCGCACCTACTATTTGGGGTTTTCTGAAAACCGTCGGTTTGTAATTGACTTTGAGCCAATGACGCTTTCTGCGTCTTTGCAAAGTACAGTTGCCGCTTTTAAGTTTGACCCTAAATTCGCTAAGGCACTTCGCGTCGGACAATTCAAAGAAAACACCGTTCGCCTTGTCATCGACTTAGCCGATAAGGTTAACGCCACGGCAACAAGTCCCACCGTGGGAGCAACAAAGCGTCTTACGGTAACGCTTAACAATCCAGCGCTTGTCGTTTCGGCGGCTTCGTTGGCCGCGCCCGATCCCTTAGAGCATATTCTGAAGGAAGAACCCAAGGCGCAACCGAAAAAGGAAGTTGCCAAACCTGCGCCTCAAAAACCAAAGCCCGCGCCAAAAAAGAAAACACAAGAAACGCTTGTCGTTGTCATTGACGCAGGTCACGGGGGAGCAGATCCAGGCGCGGTTGGTCGCAACAAAACCAAAGAGAAAAACGTTGTTCTCGCCATCTCAAAACTCTTAGCCGCACGCATCAATGCAACAAAAGGGATGAAGGCTTACCTCACACGGCGTAACGATGTTTTCTTGCCACTACATAAACGCGCTGGCCTCGCCATCACGCACCACGCCCATCTTTTCGTGAGTGTTCACGCCGATGCGTGGACAACGCCTCGAGCCAATGGATCGTCTGTTTTTACCTTGAGTACACACGGGGCTTCCTCACTACAGGCGCGGTGGCTAGCACAAACACAGAATAAGTCCGATGAAATTGGCGGCATGGATTTTCGTGATGTGGCAAAGCAAGCACGAAGCACTGTTGTCGATATGCTCGCAGAGACAAAACTACGTTACGGGATTCAGCTCGGCGACGCTGTTTTAGAAGAACTCTCGCGGCTCGGGCCCTTACACAAATCCACAGTCGAATACGCCGAATTCGCCGTTCTTAAAGCGCAAGGTGTTCCTTCGATTTTGGTTGAAACCGCTTTTATTAGTAACCCCAAAGATGAGAAGCGCTTAAACGATAAACTTGAGCAAAAGAAATTTGCCAACGCCATCTACAAGGGTATTCTCTCTGCGGTTGAAAAAGATCCTTCTTTACTTAAACAAAGCTAAGGAGCAATTCGTTATGCCTCTTCCTGCTGCTCCCAAAAAAATGGCCGATACGGTCAAAGTAAAACCCACACAGACAAAAAAGAAGAAAAAGGAAACCGCTGCGTTACTGAAAACCCCGGTCTCTCGCGAAAGTGCTGCGGCAGCGAAATCCTCAGAAAAGAAAACTCTTGAGAAAAAGCCGCAGGCAAATAAGCCTCTAACAAAAAAACTTACACCAAAAGAAAAAGACTTAAAAGAAATCCTTACGCTGCCAAAAGCAAAGGAAACGAAAGCACCCATGTCTCGGCGCCCCAAAGGCAAACCCTGTCTTTTCGTTTTGGACACAAACGTTTTACTGCACGATCCGACATCCCTATTTCGCTTTGAAGAGCACGATGTCTTTTTGCCGATGACTACTCTTGAGGAGTTAGATAACCACAAAAACGGCACCACAGACATCGCTCGCAATGCCCGCGAAGTAAGCCGCGCTATTGACAGGTTAATTGAAGCCTCCTCAGAGGCAATCTCCAAAGGCTGCCCCTTAAATGGCATTGGAAATAAAGAAGCCACAGGACGCCTTTTCTTTCAAACACAAAGCGCCACAGAGCCGATTGATGAAACATTCTTACAGGCCAAAGCCGATAACGCGATTTTGTTTGTCGTAAGAGCTCTTAAAAAGGATAACCCCGCTAAAGACGTCGTCCTTGTCAGCAAAGATATCAATATGCGCATTAAGGCGGCGGCCTTGGGACTAAACGCCGAAGACTACTTTAACGATAAGACAATCGATGACGCAGAATTGATTTACTCAGGAAGAACGCTTTTACCGGAAACGTTCTGGGAAGAGCACGGAAAAAATTTAGAGAGCTGGCAAGCCGATGGTCACGCCTACTATCGAATCCGTGGTCCCATTGTCGCCAATCTTCACGTCAATGAATTCGTTCACACAGCCGACGCAAGTTTTGTTGCGCAGGTGATAAAAACAGGCGTTAAGGAAGCGACACTTCGCACAGTTCGAGACTTTACGCAAGCCAAAAACGCTCTCTGGGGCATTCACGCAAGAAACTTGGAGCAATCCTTTGCTCTGAATCTCTTAACCAATCCCGAGATTGATCTTGTGACTCTCTTGGGACCAGCGGGCACAGGTAAGACGCTTTTAACGCTAGCGGCGGCCCTTTCTCAAGCATTAGATGAGCATCGGTACTCAGAAATTGTCTTTACTCGTGCAACCGTAAGCGTTGGAGAAGATATCGGCTTTTTGCCAGGCACGGAAGAAGAGAAAATGACCCCGTGGATGGGAGCCCTTGAAGATAACCTAGAGGTGCTTTTAAAAACCGATCGCAGCAATGGCAATTGGCGAAGTGCAGCTACTCTTGACATCATTAAGAGCCGCATCCGCATTAAGTCCATGAGCTTTATGCGAGGTCGCACATTCTTAAATAAATTTGTGATTATCGATGAGGCGCAGAATTTGTCGCCTAAGCAAATGAAAACGCTCGTGACGCGCGCGGGTCCTGGAACCAAAATCGTTTGCCTCGGAAACATTGCGCAAATCGATACGCCCTACTTAACCGAAGGCTCCTCGGGATTGACCTATCTTGTCGATCGCTTAATGGGCTGGCCTCATGCCGGTCACATTACGCTTGAGCGTGGCGAGCGAAGCCGCTTAGCACAGTGGGCTAGCGACTCGCTTTAAAAGCTCATTTCCGCAGGCGTATCGGCTTTGGGTGCGGTATCAACAGGCACTTCGTTAAAGTGTGTCATAAGGCTTGTGGCAAGAATGCCAATCATCATGAGCCCCAAGACGACTTTGACGACGGCACCCACGAGCATCCCTAGCCATGTGCCGAGTCCCACGCCGCTTGCGGCAAGCAATCCCTTTTTGGCGATGAGTTCACCGACGATTGCGCCAATAAGTGGGAAAAAGAGAATCCCAATGAGACCAAAAAATAGTCCGATAACGGTGCCGACTAACGCGCCAGCAATCCCGTAGGGCGAAGCTCCCGTTTTCTTTGCGCCTAAAACTTGCGCAAGCCAATCCACGGCCACACCAATAAGTGTGATGACGGCTAAGATCGTAAGCTTAATAAAGCCAATGGCTTGAAAGTCCCCAAGCCACGCAGCAAGTAAACACGCAGCAAAAATAAGAGGTAGGCCTGGGACAGCAGGAACCACGGTCCCCGCCAGTCCAATGATTGCGAGAGCAAACACCACCCACCACAGACCAAAGGAGGCCCAATCCATCGTTGTCATCATTTCAATCATAGGGAGCCTTCTTAGTTACGTAACTCGGGCGGGAGTTCGGCTTCTTCAGCCAAATTATCAAAGCGTGTGAATTCGCCATCAAAGCGTAAATCGACCGTTCCAATTGGGCCATTACGTTGTTTACCGATAATGATTTCTGCCTTATTGGGTTCGGCGCAAGCTTTGTTATAGACCACATCGCGGTAGATAAACATGATGACGTCAGCGTCTTGTTCGATAGCACCTGATTCACGAATATCGCTCATCATCGGGCGTCTGTCGCCACGCGATTCGACCGCTCGATTTAACTGCGAAAGTGCAATCACGGGAGCATTCATTTCTTTTGCGAGGTTCTTCAGGCCGCGCGAAATTTCACTAATTTCTGTAGCGCGGTTTTCTGCCGATGCTCCCGCGCGAGAGCCACCAGACATCAGCTGCAAGTAGTCAACCACAATCAAAGAAAGGGGGCCACTTTTGCGCGCTAAGCGCCTCGCGCGAGCACGCACTTCGTTTACTGTCAGCGCTGAGGAATCATCAATATAAATCGGAGCCTTAGACATATCGGCTACAGCATCGGTAAAGCGCTGCCAATCCGTGTTATCTAAGCGCGCACGGCGAATCTTTTGCGCATCAACGCGACCTGTGGAACTAATAAAGCGCTTCGCAAGTTGATCGGCACTCATTTCCATTGAAAAGATTGCTACAGGCAAATGCAACACAATACCGACGTACTCAACGATATTTAAGGCAAAGGAGGTCTTACCCATTGAAGGGCGCCCGGCAACGATTACTAAGTCGCTTGGGTGTAGGCCCGTTAGCATACGGTCTAATTTATTAAAGCCTGTCGGAAGCCCTGTGACATCGTCGTTACTGTGCTGCTCGTAAAGCGCTTGCACCTCTTTAGTGACATCGGCTGCAACTTCAGGCAAGCGAACGAAACCTTTTTTTCCGCGGTTGCTATTTTCATCGATCGCGAAAATCTTCGTTTGGATTTGATCGAGAAGTTGTGGGACATCGGCTGCCTCGGGCGAATAGGCCAGAGAAACAATCTCGTCACCTGCGCTAATTAACTGGCGCAAAATCGAGCGTTCACGCACGATTTCTGCGTAGCGGCGAATATTCGCCGCCGACGGTGTCGAATGCACCAAGGCATCCAAGTACTGCATGCCGCCTACGTCTTGGACTTTACCGATTGCTTGGAGTTCACCTAAAACCGTCACAGCATCCACGGGCTTGGCGTTGCTGGCTAACCGCTCAATTGCCTCATAGATAATCTGGTGCTCACGGCGATAAAAATCATCCACACTCAAAATATCGGAAACAATCTCAAAGGCGTTCGTATCGAGCATTAGGCCGCCTAAGATACTCTGCTCGCTTTCAAGCGAATGAGGCGGACGACGCACAGCCGCGACGGCCTCGTCTTTAATCGATGTCGAAAAATCTGGAATCGGATCTGTCATAACTTACGCATCAAAAGGCAACGCAGGCCTCTTTTTCTCTTGTAGACCAAAGGAAAGTTACTATAGCGGATTTAGCGAAGCACTTTTCACTTTTTTTGAAAAACTTTGTCTAAAGACACTACTGTCCAAAACGAAAATCCATAAAATCAAACGATCGCAAAGAAATGTAAA
>CAVKJM010000023.1:9520-15520 GCA_963656505.1 bacterium | reverse complement strand
GCCTGAAATTGATTTCTTAGCCAGCATCACGAATACCGAGTTTTCTTTACAAGCGCTTGAAAAAACGTTCAAAGACTTAGAAGCGTTTCACTTTGTTCTTGAGCAAGGGGAAGATTCGGAAAACCTAGCGGCAAGTTTTAAACAAAGTCTCAAAGGCTTTTTAACCGGGCAAATCGACCTAGTTTTTGAAGATCGCGATGGCCTTTATTGGATTGTTGACTGGAAAAGTAACAAGATTGAAGACGCAGAGGGACTGCATTCTCGCGACTATGCGGGAAACTACACACAAGAGGCGATGCAAACACTGATGCAAGGAGCCAACTACAAACTCCAAGCACTTTGCTATCTAGTAGCCCTAAAGCGCTATCTTAAAACGCGCTTTCACTCCGAAGATGCCGTGTTTTCTCATATGGGAGGCGCAGTCTACGTTTTTTTGCGTGGCCTAGGAGATCCGAAAGAAAACGCCAAAACCGGTCTATACCAAATGCCGATGAACGCCGAACTCATCGAAGCCATCAATCGACTCGATGCACTTTTTGATAGTCCGAAGGAGTAATGCAATGGAACTTACGGATCTAAAAACTCCCTCGGCTTTTGTCAGTGCCTTAAGTGACTACTTTTTATCAAGTATCCATTTGGCAAAAGAAGGGCCTGTTTACGAAGCACTCAATAGAGCGCTAACAGAGCTTGAAATAAGTCTATCCGAAGGAGGGCTTTGTGCTCAGATTTCTCGAGATGACGCGCGTCTTCTTCTCAAAGCCTCTTTAGCAACTGACATACGCGCGGCAAAAGAAAACGAAGAGATCGCATCGCCCCTTATCTATGCGGATAACGAAAACATTTATCTTAACCGCGACTATGAAGTCGAACGCAACCTAGCCAAACGCCTTTACGATTTTGTAGCCAAAGGTTTAGGAAAAAATCCCAAAAATAAAGAGGCACCAACAAACGCACTAACGCTTGTCAAAGACAATGCGCTTTCTGTGATTTATGGGGGACCTGGAACAGGGAAAACGTCCTCTCTAGCAAATATTCTTGAGGCTCTTTTCCGCATCAATCCCAACCTCACTGTCTTTCTTGGCGCACCGACTGGTAAGGCCTCTGCTCGTATGCATGAAGCCCTCGTTAGCGCTTCGCAAAAGAATCACCCGCTTCTTGCGGAAAAACTCAAACTTTCTGAAAACTCTAACCTTCTCTCACGCACCATTCATAAGTGGCTTTACACGGCGCAAGAGACCGGAGAAAAACCGAGTGAAGAAAATCCGCTGGCGTGCGACGTCTTTGTCTTAGACGAAGCCTCAATGCTCGATGCTAGACTAGCCGCGCAACTCTTACGCGTCATTGATACGGAAAAGACAAAACTTCTCTTTTTAGGAGATGCCTATCAGTTGCGTTCTGTGGGGCCTGGTTCTCTTTTTGCAGACCTTTGTGCATTAGGTCGCAACTACGGCTTTGCCATCGAATTAAAAAAGAGTTTTCGCTTCGATCCGAATAGTGCCGTGGGAAAAATGGCGTTTGCGATCAATAGTGCGGCTCGGAAAAATAGCGCAGATAGCCCTGCAAATAAAAGCGAACCTGCGCTCTGCGCCTCGCCTCTTAATCCCACACCCGTAAGTCTTTATCTTTATAACGATATTGAGGAAAACGATTCTTTAGTTGGCCTACTTCAAAAGCTTGGATTATCTGACTCTAACGACGTGGATCTTCATTTCTTGGATACAGCTCACAGCAATACAGATCTTCCTATCGAAGTGAAAAGTTGGATTGACGATCGCCTAAATCACTACGCCGACCTCATTAAAGAAGGCGATGAGAATCGTCTTTTTACCGAGGCGCAACGCTTTCGCATTCTTTGCGCCACGCGCGAAGGCAATTTAAGTGTGGCCTCTGTTAACGCTTACGCAAGAGAGGCTTTAAGAAATGCTCTTTTAAAGCGAGGCTTTGAAATTCCTGCTCGCACAGGTGAAATGATTATCGTCACAAAAAATGATGATGCAACCAATCTATTTAACGGCGATATGGGAATTATTCTTCCAGCGGGCCCCGACGGTATAACGGAAGTTCTCTTTCGCAGTGCAAGTGAAGAGTTGCGCCACGTGCCTTTGTGCAAGTGAAGAGTTGCGCCACGTGCCTTTAAGTTTGCTACCTGAGTACGAAAGCGCTTTTGCTATCACTATTCATAAGTCGCAAGGCTCGGAATACGAAGATCTTGCCCTTTTATTGCCGCGCTTTGGCGCAGAAACTTTGCTCTCAAATGAACTTCTTTACACCGCCATTACGCGTGTGAAAGATAGGAAGGATTCTGAAAACCGCATCGTGCAATACGGAAAGCTTTCTATTTTTACGAGTGTAAGTAGTTTAGAAAAAACGCTCTCGAGCTTTAGCGCGCGTAAGACGGGATTAAAAAATCGGCTTTGCGACATCTTTAAAAAAGATGAAGGCAAAGCCGATGAATTCGCTTTGGTCTAATTTAGAGTCCCGAGATTAAGACCGTAAGAATCAGCACAGGCGAAACAATCAAAATAAAGAAGCGAAGAATTTTGAGTGTTGTATCACTCAATGAGGCACCACACTGGAGTTCTTCTTTAAATTTCGGCCAGATAAAGTAGCCGGCTAAGAGGCAGACAATAAGGCCCCCTGTTGGCAAACTTAAATTGCTCGTAAAGTAATCGAAGTTATCAAAGACAGTGCGACCGAAGATCTTGAAATTCTGAAGTGGTCCAAACGAAAGACCGCAAAGAGAACCCACCAAGATCAAAGCCACGGAACTAACAACACAGGCCGTGCGGCGCGCCAATTTCAATTCATCGACTAAGAAGGCAACGATAAGTTCAAGCATCGAAACCGAGCTTGTGATTGCCGCGCACAGTAAGCAAAGATAAAACACAATAGCCAAAATCTGACCAAACGAGAACTGCGCGAAAACATACGGCATCGTGATAAACGTCAAGCTCGGGCCACTAGCGGGATCCAAACCAAAGGCAAAAACGGAAGGAAGCACTAAAAGGCCACCGAGAATTGAGCTTAACGTTGTTAAGAACACAATGCTTGCGCAAGAAACCGGTAAGTTCTCTGTCTTTTGTAAATAACTTCCATAAGTCATCATGCAGCCGCAACCGACGCAAAGGCTAAAGAAGGTAAAGCCCATCGCCATCAAAAGGCTTTGGAAATTAAAGGCCTCTGGATTCCAGCTAAACAGGTACTTCAGACCGTTTTCAGAATTCGGTAGTGTCAAAGACCACACAATGATGGCAAGCACCATAATCAGTAGCAAAGGCATTAAGACTTTACTTAACCGCTCAATGCCTTCATTGATGCCACTTCCAACGGCAAGCGCGGTAAAGACAATAAAGGCAACTTGAGCGCCAATACACGCCGTGGGCGACGAAACAAAAGCGCCAAAGTGCTGAGCGAGTTCTTGCTTATCCGATAAGAAACTTGGCGAGAAAATAGCGTCCCAGAGATAGGCCATAGTCCAGCCGCCGATAGCCGAATAAAACGACAAGACGCAAAAACCCGTTAAGACGCCAAGGTAACCCCAGAAGACCCAACGTTTTCCTGCGATACGGCGAAATGTTGTCACAATGGAGCCTCGCCCCATGCGACCAAGAGTGACTTCGGCGAGCATCAAAGCAAAACCGAATGTCAGACTCATCAGCACATACGGAAAGAGAAAAACGGCTCCTCCGTTACTGCCGGCCATAAAAGGAAACTTCCAAATCGCACCGAGTCCGATAGCAGCACCTGCACCTGCCAAAACAAATCCAATGCGACTTTTCCAATTTAGTCTATTTTCCATATAAGCACTTTCAAAAAAAGAACGGCCCGCTTTTTAGGCCGCTCTTGATTTTTAGCATATTTCCTTGGCGTTACGCCACTTTGCGCTGTCGCACCGCTTCAAAAAGGCAAATTCCTGTCGCAACAGATACATTAAGGCTATCTACGGTACCGGCCATCGGAATTTTGGCCAAGCAGTCACAACGGCGGCGAGTCAATTGCCGTAATCCCTCGCCTTCTGCGCCTAAAACCCAAGCGAAAGCTCTTTTTTGATTAATTTCATCGATTGTTTTTTCGCTCTCTCCTGCGGCTCCCACAACATAGACTCCCGCATCACGTAAGTCACTAATGGTTCCCGCAAGATTTGTCACTGTCACAACAGGAACCGACTCCCAAGCGCCTGCCGCTGCTTTAGCCGCCACAGGGCTATAGGCCGCGGACCGATCTTTCGGGACAATGACAGCTTGAACGCCTGCGGCATCTGCGACACGTAAACAAGCGCCAAAGTTTCTCGGGTCTGTCACGCCATCTAAAAGAAGAAGCAAGGTATTGGGTGTAATCGCATCAAGAAGCTCATCGAATGTGAGAGATACTTTTCTCGGTTGAGCAAGAGCGACAATTCCTTGATGGGGCACGGCTCGAGCCATCGCGTCGAGTCTTTCTGGAAAGACAGAGGCAACACGAATCCCTTTTTCTTCTAAACGCGCTTTGCACTCGGCCATACGCTTATCGTGCCGATTCTCATCGACATAAACGATGCGAATTGTTTCGGGAGCAAGCTTTGCCCGAGCATTGACAGCATGAAATCCCGCTAGTACTACTTCTTGAGCCATGTTTTCCTAATTCCTTTTTCGTTTAGCTACCTTCGCTTTTTTCGAATTCTTTTGTTTTCTTATTGTTTCTGGAACGATTCTGAAATCAATACTACGCGTCGTTATATCAATCGAATCAAATTCCACATGAACGCTATCTCCGATGCCAAAGCTCTCTAAGCCTAATGAACCTTCAAAGCGATGAGTTCTCTCGTCGAAATCATAATAGTCGTAGCCGATTTTCGAGACGTGAACAAAGCCTTCGATAAACACATCCGTAAGCGTCACGTAAAGTCCTGCGCTATTGGCTCCTGTGATAACACCTTGATAGGGTTTGTGGGGAAGAGTCTTTGCATAAAGGCATTTAAGCCATGCGACAACGTCGCGGCTTGCTTCATCGGCTCGCCTTTCTGCTGCAGAACAAATCAATCCTAGTCTTTCCCAAAGAATGCGAGCAGGCGTTTCTGGTATTTGCGCATGAAGCCTAACGGCATCAAGAGACTTCTTCGCATTGCTTGCCGCACGAGATGAATCAAACCACTCGGTATCGACTAAAACTTTGGGTGTGTAGGTCTTGTTTTCTAACGCCGCGCAAATCGTGCGATGAACGAGCAAATCTGGATAGCGACGAATCGGAGACGTGAAATGCGTATAAGCCGAGTAATTTAGACCGTAGTGACCGATATTTATGGGGCTATAGACGGCTTGTTGCATCGTTCGAAGCATCGCCATAACAATCGCATCGCGTCTTGCTCCTGGGGCAATTCTTCGTAAAACCGCTTCAAAATCTTTTGCAGTAGGTTTACTTCCCCCCTCAAGGCTTAGTCCAAAGCCAGCGAGTTCAGCTCGTAAGTTATCCAAGCGATCAAGAGATGGTGCATCATGGATTCTGTATAGGCTTGAGAGCGAACGGTGAGAAATAAAGTGCGCAGCGCAAGTATTGGCCGAGAGCATACATTCTTCGATGATGCGGTGCGCATCATTGTGATCGCGCTTTTGTATCGATTCGATGCGACCGCTCTCATCGCAAAGAATTTGCGCTTCAGGCGTTTCAAAATCAATCGCGCCTCGTCTTTCTCGTGCTTGATGCAGTGCTTGATACAGAGCATTCAGTGTCTCAATGTCTTTAGGATTAGCACCCCGTTGAACAATATCTGCGGTATCGCCATTTAGTGCGGCAAAAACGGCTGTGTAAGTTAAACGCGCTTTCGAGCAAATCACAGCCCGATAAAACTGGTAGGCCGTGACCTCCCCTTTGGCGTTAATAACCATATCGCACACAACCGTTAAGCGATCGACATTGGGATTTAAAGAGCAAAGGCCATTGGAGAGCACCTCGGGAAGCATCGGAATCACGCATCTCGGAAAATACACGCTTGTTGCCCGAGTCTGTGCTTCACGGTCTAGGGCG
>CAVKJM010000023.1:0-9510 GCA_963656505.1 bacterium | reverse complement strand
GCGTAAATCAATGCGATTTTTGCGATCTTTAGCAAGTACCTTATTCGCAAAACTATCGGCTTCAGTGAGTACCTCACGACTAAAAACATGCGGAAGATCAAAACGACGAATCGCCACCTCACGCTCTACAGAAGGGTCATCGGCTTCGCCTAAAACTTCTGTGAGTTTTCCAACGATGGCATAGGCGCCTGACCAAACGTGAATCGTTTCGTCTTCGAGTTCAACGACAAAGGCCTTATTGCGACAGGCATTGACATTGCCACGCACAAGAATGTCCGTAGGAGAAAAGGGATCTACGGGGCGAGCCCAGAAAAACTTCTCGTCCTTAAAAACAAACGGCACTCTTTGGATGAGATAACACACCCAATCTCGCTTTGTGCGCTTAATGAGTTTTTTAACTTCGACTTGCTCGACGTCGTTCGAGTAATTCTTCTTAGCGAGAACAACTTCAATGCAATCGCCTGGAAGCACAGGAACGGTTTCTGTTCCTATAAGTTCATAGGATTTCTCACCCGTGATATCTGTTGCCGTGTAGTTACCCGAGCGCTTACCTGAGACAATCGCCTCAAATCCCTCAAAACGAGAATGTAGGCGCCAGCACCCCTTTTTGGGCTTAGCCTGAGAGCAAAACTGTATTGACCCTTCTTGAGCAAGCGCTCTAAGGCCCGCGGCAATTTCTGATTGCGTGAGGCATGTTGCGCTTTGAATAAAATCAAAAAGCTCTCTAGCCGTTCGCTCTTCGTTTTTATCAGCAAGAAGATCCTTAATTAGCTTACGCGCCTTCACTAGCCGTGCACCCTTAACAGGGATTTCTGGCTCAGGAAATTGCTCTAGTGGCGCTTTACTTTTCTTCTTTGTTTGGCTCACTCGACTTTGCTTCCGTTAAAAACTATCGTGTTATACTGCGCCTTCACTTTTATGCCCAAGTGGCGAAATTGGTAGACGCACTGTGTTCAGGTCGCAGCGCCGCAAGGCGTGCTGGTTCGAGTCCAGTCTTGGGCACCAATTGCATGAAATCCTCAGGACATTTTTTCTGAGGATTTTTTAACCCCATAATTAATCAAAAATCCGGTTTTCCTTTGCCTCTTGAATGTAGCGACTTAAGGCATCTTTCCAATCGGGCAAAGGCTCAAAACCATGTTTCCTTAACTTTTCTTTGGATAGACGACTATTAAAGGGTCGTTTCGCTTTCGAAAGTCCATACTCAGATGTTGTGACAGCTTGAACATGCACCTCATCGTTATCTTGAAGGAAAATCTCTTTAGCAAACTGCGCCCAACTGATAAAGCCGCCCTCGTTTGTGGCGTGATAAATCCCGTACTTCTCGGTTTCAATCATGTCAACAAGCAATCGCGCCAAATCAAATGTGTAGGTTGGCGTTCCGATTTGATCGTCAATGATGCGAAGCTCTTTATGGGTCTTAGCTAGATTGATCATCGTTCGAACAAAGTTCTTTCCATTTAGACCAAAAACCCAAGCGGTACGAACGATGAAAAACTTCGTTAGTGTCTTTCGAAGGATCTCTTCGGCCTCAAACTTTGTTTCCCCATAAACGTTAAGGGGCGCTGGTGTTGATTTTTCTTCATCCCAAGCGTCTTTCCCTTGCCCATCGAAAACGTAGTCCGTGCTGATGTAGACCATTTTGGCGCCGATTTTTTTCGCCGCCTCTGCTATGTTTTTGGTTCCCGTGACATTGACGGCATAAACCAAATCGTAGTTTTCTTTTTCTTCTGCTGCATCCACTGCCGTCCACGCCGCACAATGCACGATTGCATCGGGATGAACCCTTTCTATTGCATCATTAACATCATCGGCTTTCGTGATATCAAGCTGCACGTAAGGGGCTTTCGTTGCAAAACTACCGTCGGCTAATCCCGCATAACTCGGTTTAAGGTCTGAAGCAATCGCCTCGTGCCCCGTGGCTTTTAAGCGATTGACAACGTCGTGCCCGAGTTGACCATTAACGCCTGTGACAAAAACTCGCATGAGTCTTTACTTTCCCTAAAAAAGTGTCTTTTCCAATCTAGCGATTGCCATACATTTTGGCGTAATAGTTTTGATATTCGCCTGAGACTATCGTTTCCCACCACGAGCGATTCGCTAGGTACCACGCAATGGTCTTTGTGATGCCGTCAGCGAACCGCGTCTTTGGCAACCACCCTAATTCATTATGAATCTTTGTCGGGTCAATCGCATAGCGTCTATCGTGCCCCTTACGGTCTCTTACGTGAACAATTAAGGATTCGGGGCGACCTAATTCTTTACAAATGAGTTTTACGATATCGATGTTACGCATCTCATTGTGGCCGCCGACGTTATAGACCTCACCGACGCGCCCGTTTTGAAGCACCGCATCAATTGCCTCGCAGTGATCTTCCACATAAAGCCAATCGCGCACATTAATGCCTTCGCCATACACGGGGAGTGGCTTATCGTTTAACGCATTAATAATCATGAGAGGAATCAACTTTTCTGGAAAGTGATACGGCCCATAGTTATTTGAGCAACGCGTAATTGTCACAGGTAACCCATAGGTTCTGTAGTAGGCCAACACAAGAAGGTCAGCAGAGGCTTTGGAACTACTGTAAGGAGAACTTGTGTGTAAGGGCGTTGTTTCTGTGAAAAAGAGATCAGGGCGATCAAACGGCAAGTCGCCGTAAACCTCATCGGTAGAAACTTGATGATAGCGCTTAATACCATATTTGCGGCAAGCATCCATTAAAACGGCTGTACCCAAGATGTTGGTTTCAAGAAAAACCTGCGGGTTCTCGATGGAGCGATCGACGTGGCTTTCAGCAGCGAAATTAACGATGACATCGGGCTTTTCTTCTTCGAAAAGCGCGTAAACGGCCTTTCTGTCGCAGATATCGGTTCTTGTAAAGCGAAAGTTTTTATTTTGAAGAGCCTCTTCAAGCGTCGAAAGATTTCCCGCATAGGTGAGTTTATCCAAACACACAACGCGATCTTCTGGGTGCTTTTTTAACCAGTGATAGATAAAGTTTGAGCCGATAAAACCAGCTCCTCCCGTGACAAAAAGGTTCATAAACTAAACTCCATCGCGCTAACTTTGAGGGTGGGATGTTTCTTATCTTTTTCGCTTAATGTGAGGCTTCCTACATCGGGCCAGGCAATTGCAATATCTGGGTCATTCCAACAAATGCCGCCCTCGTCTTCTGGGTGATAAAAATCGTCGCACTTATAGACAAATTGAGCCGACTCACTTAAAACGAGAAAGCCGTGGGCAAACCCACGTGGGATATAAAACTGACGATTGTTTTCCGAAGAAAGCACAACACCAACATATTTGCCGTAAGTTAAAGAGCCTTTTCTTAAATCCACAGCGACATCAAAAACTTCGCCATCGATCACACGCACGAGTTTGGCCTGAGGATGCGTTTTCTGAAAATGCAATCCCCTTAAAACCCCTTTTGTGGAACTTGACTGATTGTCTTGAACGAACGTCGTGTGAATACCAAGCGCTTTAAAGTCAGCCTCGTTATAGGTTTCCATAAAGTAGCCGCGGCAATCGCCAAATTTTTTCGGTTCAATAATAAAAACCCCGTCGATTGCCGTCTTTGTCACTGCAAATTGACCCATACGATTCGTGCCTTTAATAACTTAATTTACCCTGAGCGACATTTCTTAAGTGCGTGCCGTACGGGGACTTTCCGTATCGATCGGCAGCGGCTAAGAGTTCACTTTGATTGATCCAGCCGTTACGGAAAGCGATTTCTTCTGGAGCCGAAATTTCTACCCCTTGCCTATTTTGCACAATGCGAATGTACTCAGAGGCTGCCGCTAAGCTTTCCATCGTTCCCGTATCTAACCACGCAAAGCCGCGACCCAAAAGCTGCACATTCAGGCGCTTTTCCTTAAGATACATTTCGTTTAGCGTTGTAATCTCCAATTCGCCCCGTGCTGAGGGTTTGACTTCAAGTGCCTTTTCTGAAACGCCCTTTGGATAAAAGTAAAGGCCTGTGACCGCGTAGTTACTTCTCGGGTTCTTGGGTTTTTCTTCAATCGAAATCGCGTTCCACTCCGAATCGAATTCCACAACACCAAAGCGCTCGGGGTCTTTGACGTAATAACCAAAGACGGTGGCGCGATTTTCGCTTTCTGCGTTATACGCTGCTGCTCGTAAGGCTTTCACGAATCCGTGTCCGTAGAAAATATTGTCTCCAAGCACCATGGCGCAAGCCTCGTCGCCAATAAAGTCTTGACCTAATATAAACGCCTGCGCCAAACCATCGGGACTAGGCTGAACCTTATAAGAAAGTTTGAGCCCAAACTTCGAGCCATCCCCTAAAAGACGCTCAAAATTAGGCAAATCCGATGGCGTTGAAATCACGAGTATCTCACGAATCCCCGCGAGCATCAGTGTGCTCAAGGGGTAAAACACCATGGGTTTATCGTAGACAGGTAAGAGTTGTTTACTCGTAACCAGCGTGAGTGGATATAGACGTGTGCCAGCTCCCCCGGCAAGAACAATTCCTTTCACAGTTCTTTCCTTTTTTGGTCAAGTCGAAATCACGTGGAAATTCGAAATTTTCCTTTCGAAAACGAATCATAGCAACACAAAGAAAAGAGAAATTTCCAAAACCACAAATAAGGACTAGATACTAAGGAAAAAACCCTGTATGATGCGCACCCATAAAAATTACTACTATATATAGGTGAGGGCTTTATGTGTGTTCTTTTGAGTTTACTCGAAGAGCCAAAAGCGAGAACGTGCTCGGCAAAAAAGGCGCCGATGAAGGCTATTAGCGCTAAGGCCTCTACAAAGGCCGAACCCATTCTCTCGCGAATTCTTCACAACGTGCATCTTGGGCGTACGCCTGCGATCACAAAGTGAAGTTGGCACATCAATAAATAGAGACGGAGGCGCTAAGCCTCCGTTCTCATATCTACTTTAAATAATCTTGAAATCTTAGTAGTTTTCAGCGCGAATCTGCTGCCAGGCCTGAGCGTGGCCGCACACCGGGCAAACCAAGGGCGCCTTCTTACCGACAACAAGGTGACCGCACTCACGGCACTGCCACATCACTTCGTCGCACTTTTCGAAAACGCGTTGCATCTCAACGTTATTCAAGAGTTTCAAATAGCGTTCTTCGTGCGACTTTTCGATTGCAGCAACCATACGGAACTTCTCGGCAAGTTCTGGGAAGCCCTCTTCATCAGCGGTCTTTGCAAAACCAGCGTACATATCCGTCCACTCGTAGTTTTCACCACTCGCGGCTTCTTTCAAGTTTTCTGCTGTCGATCCAATGCCACCTAAGGCCTTAAACCAAATCGAAGCATGTTCTTTTTCATTGGCAGCGGTTTCTTCAAAAAGCGCTGCAATCTGCTGATAGCCTTCTTTACGGGCAACACCAGCGAAGAACGTGTACTTGTTGCGGGCTTGCGATTCACCAGCAAACGCGGCTTCAAGATTCTTTTCTGTTTGCGTTCCTTTTAGACATTTCATGTCTGTGTCTCCTTACTTCATGAGTATTTGTATTTAATACGCATTAGGGCTTTGAGCCCTTGAGTCCGCACTTGGACTCAACAAAATAACGACGTTCGGCAAACTCGCCCTTCTTCCCGACGTTAAAGGATTGAACCGGACGATGGTATCCCATCACGCGAGTCCAAACTTCACAGGGCTGACGCTCGCCGTCCTTGAGAACAATCGTAGCATTTTCGTGTTGCATAGGTCTTCTCCGTTTATTTAATGCGTCTATTATATTGATGACTTCGATTGATTTGGTTTATCAAATCAATAAAGAAAACCCTGCCGTTTTTGCTTGGCGTTTTCTAGGAAACCTTCTCAAGTTTGGCTAATTTCAAGAGTAATTCTTTCTTTTCGCCATGAAAATCGACCCAGGCCGTGGCGATATCGGTGCTTTGCGCATTCGTTAGTCGCAACACCGTTCCTGTGCCAAATTTTTTGTGACAAACTTTGTCTCCTGGGTTTAGCCCCCAAGGATTAACTTCTATCGGGCGATTTTTTCTCACTGCAAGGAGCGCCTCTCCTACGCGACCGTAAGAGGCTCGTGCAACAGGCGCATCGCTATTTTTTCGATAAGAAGACTGGAAAGAAAGGCGCGTTTGAAGTCTTTCTGCATCAAAAGAAGTCGTATCCCCGTATTCGTTAAGCCAAATGCTATCGCTTTCAGGAATCTCTTTTAAAAAGGAGGAGCGATCGCAAATCTTGATATCCCCGTATAGCCTACGAGAACGAGACCAACTGATACGCAAATGCTTTTTCGCTCGCGTAATCGCCACATAGAGCAATCGCCGCTCTTCGTCTAATTTCGTGTTGGGGTCTTCCTTATCTTCTGCTTTATGCGGAAATGTCCCCTCTTCCAAGCCACACAAGAAAACGGTATCGAACTCAAGGCCCTTGCTCGCGTGCACCGTCATTAATTGAACAGCGTCGCTTCCTACCTGAGAGTTGTTTCCTTCGCTCTCGAGCGTACATTGCGCAAGAAACCCGTCCAAAGGCGTGATGATGTCGTCTTGAGTCTGAATTACGAGCGCGCAAGTTTCCTTATCTAACCCGTTTTCTTGAGCGTACGTTGCAGCCGCCCGCACAACTTCATCGAGGTTTTCTAAGCGAACGCTTTTATCTTGTTGATTTTGATAGTACTCAAAAAGACCTGAGTCTTTAATCACGCCCTCGATAAGATCTTCAAGATTACTTTTGGCATAGTCTTCGCGCATCTTTTCAATGAGATGCACAAAATCGATGGCGCGGCCTAACCCTGAGGTTTCCCCGGTTTCAATCGCGTTCGTAAGGGCATCCCAAAGACCCGTGCGATTGGCCTGGGCCCGATTGGCGATTTTCGCTAATGTTGCCGCACCAATTCCCCGAGTTGGCCGATTGATGACGCGCTCAAAACTTACATCATCTGGGTGCAAAATAAGCCTCAGATAGGCAAGAACGTCTTTGACTTCTTGGCGATCGAAAAAGCGCAGTCCCCCATAAATGCGATAGGGAACCATGTTACTCATTAAGAGTTTTTCAATAATGCGAGACTGCGCATTGTTGCGATAAAGAACAGCAAAATCAGAATATCTTGCGCCTAGCCGTCGCCGGCTCAAGATTTCTTGAACTAGAGAATGCGCTTCCTCATTATCACTTAAACATTCATAAAGCCCAATTAGAGCGCCTTCTCCGGCGCTTGTCCAAAGGTTTTTCCCTAAACGAGTGCGATTGTTGGCAATCACGGCGTTTGCCGCATTCAAAATGTGCGAGGTCGACCTATAGTTTTGCTCGAGCTTAACAACGTGTTTGACTTGATACTCGTTAACGAAGTCAGACATATTGTCAACGCGTGCGCCCCGAAACCCATAAATCGATTGATCGTCGTCACCGACGCAAAAAAGAGCGCCCTCGGCATTTGAGGGATGAGAAAGCGCCTTAATCCACCGATACTGCAAGGCGTTAGTGTCTTGAAACTCATCGATCAAAATGAATTTAAAGCGCGCCGCATAATGCTCGCGAATCGCTTCGTTTTTTTCAAAGAGCTCAACACTTGATAAGAGAAGTTCTGCGAAATCAACTAACCCCTCACGGCGGCAAAGCGCCTCATAGCTTGAATAAACAGCACAAGCTTCCTCACCAAAACGCGTACGCGGAAAGTGATCGGCGCGAATGCCTCTTTCTTTTTCCTGATTAATGGCCCAGAGGTATTTTTTAGCCAAATCGGTATCGACTTCTTGATGCCTTTTTTTCAAAATCCCTTTTATTAAAGAGAGTTGATCGGCTTGATCGATAATCTGAAATGTTCTTAAAAGACCCGCTTCTTCGGCGTGGGCTCTTAAGAGTTTGTGGCAGATTCCGTGAAAGGTCCCGACCCACATAGTCTCGACACCAGCGCCGAGCATCGCCTCAAGACGCGTTTTCATCTCGCGAGCGGCTTTATTGGTAAAGGTCACCGCAAGGATTTCCCAAGGCTTTGCCTTGCCTGTCGCAATAAGCCAGGCAATGCGTGTTGTTAAGACGCGCGTTTTCCCAGAACCAGCTCCTGCGAGAATCAAGGCGTGTTCGGCGGGCAATACAACAGCTTCGCGCTGCTTGGGGTTTAATGAGTCAAGGATATCCATCTTTCTTTATTCCAACGAAAACGGGAAGGATTCTACAGATTCAAAAGAAACTGCAAAACGTTTCCTTTTACGGGCAAAACCGACTGCGGTATACGACAAAATGCCTAGGGAATCCTTAGAGAATGCGGAATATACTTAAGTCTTTCTATTTTTAGCTTTCCATCCGACAGGATTTACGCATTATGCGCGAGACATATTCACCGCAAGAAATCGAATCTGCTGTCCAAGACGACTGGCAGAAAAAAGACGTCTATCGTGCCGTTGAGCACGCGCTTGACGCCAATGGCAAAGAAAAACCTAAGTACTACGTTTGCTCTATGTTGCCATACCCCTCTGGGAAGCTACACATGGGGCACGTTCGTAACTACACACTCAATGACGTTTTGTATCGCTATCGCCGTATGACAGGCTACAACGTCATGACCCCGATGGGCTGGGACTCGTTTGGTTTGCCAGCAGAAAACGCCGCTTTAAGCAAAAAGGTTCTTCCTTCCCAATGGACCTACAGCAACATCGCTGATATGAAGGCGCAGATGAAGCCTTTGGGATTGGCCTTTGACTGGTCGCGTGAAGTGACGACCTGCAAGCCCGAGTACTATCGCTGGAATCAGTGGATTTTCTTAAAGATGCTCGAGCGCGGCATCGCTTATCGTAAGACCCAAGTTGTGAACTGGGATCCGGTTGATAAGACCGTTCTCGCGAACGAACAAGTGATCGATGGCTGCGGTTGGAGATCGGGCGCCAAAGTTGAAAAGCGCGAGATTCCTGGCTACTACTTAGGCATCACTCAGTACGCCGAAGAACTTCTTGCTGACATTGATAAGTTAACAGGTTGGCCCGATCAGGTGCGTCGTATGCAAAAGCACTGGATCGGTAAGAGCACGGGTGTAAATCTTTCTTTCCCCTATGAGCTCGATGGCGAAAAGAAGCTTCTTAACGTCTACACAACACGCGCTGATACGTTAATGGGTGTGACCTTCGTGGCTATCGCTGCCGAACACCCGATTGCCAAACGCCTTTCTAAAGATAGAGCGGATTTAAAGGCGTTCTGCGAAGAATGCGCTAAGGGCTCGGTTTCTGAAGCCGATATGGCTACGATGGAGAAAAAAGGTATCCCAACGGGCTTTTATGTTCGCCACCCGCTTACCGATGAACCCATCGAAGTTTGGATTGGTAACTACGTCTTAATGAGTTACGGCGAAGGCGCCGTGATGGGCGTACCCGCGCACGACGAACGCGACTTTGCGTTTGCAAAGAAGTTTGGTCTCAAGATCATTCAGACCTGCCAAGTTGAAGGCGAAACCTTTAGCGAAGATGCTTGGCAAGAATGGTATGGCGATAAGACCCGCGACTTAAAGCTTGTGAATTCTGGAAAATTCAATGGCCTTGGTTTACATGAAGCCATTGACGCGATTGCAGAAG
>CAVKJM010000022.1:0-16219 GCA_963656505.1 bacterium | reverse complement strand
ATAAAAGGGCGACCTCGCTAGCAGCTAGATTGACAAGAAAATCCCGATTTTCAACGCGAATGCGCCGAGCCGTGCTTGGGGCAACGGGTTCTGTAATTTCTACAGAAAAACCGCCTTGCACAAAAGAAGCCTCTCCAGTTTTCTCGAAAGGTTCGCTTGAAGCGGGTTTCCCAGAGAGCCAACTTAAGAAAAGGGCAATAGAAACAGGAAAACCAATTAATTGCGTAAAAAGCGCTTCGGCATTTTCGCTTGTGACTGGGTCTTTTCCCATTTCGGTATAGGTCGCTTTCGTTTCTGAGACTTCAAGGCGAGCGAGTGTGGCATTTAAGGGGCCAAGAATCGTAAGAAAAAGGGCGTTTGCCGTTTCCTCTAAACGAAAGCGCGCAGAAAAGCGTCGTTTAGCCTCACCTTTTTCTTGAACGGAGAACTGCCCGATAAAACGTCGCTCGCTCGCCGCTTCTTCACTATGAAAGACAGAACAGCCACCAAGCGCAAAAATTAGCGAACTCAGAAGTAGTGTCCTACGATCGATCATCGGGTGGCTTCCTTTAATTGATCTACGAGCAATAAGGCCTCAGGATTTTCTGGGTGCTCTTTTAAAACGGCGTTGACAAGAGCTTCTGCCTCTGAAAAGCGTTTTTCCATCATAAGGACAGTGGCTAGATGCAGCACAATCTCGGTTTCCTTGCTATCTATCTTTAAGGCTTTCCTTAACCAAGTTTCTGCTTCTTTGTAGTTTCCTTCGCGAAATTTAAGCCACCCCATCGAGTCCAAAATCGCGGCTTCTTTTGCTCCAGAGAGCTGAAGAGCCTTTTCAATTAAGGGTTTCGCATCTTTCGTGCGAATCCCGCGATCGAGCCACATATATCCCAAGGTGTTATAGCCCTGTGGGTCGTTGGGGCGAAGAGCGATGTAGCGGCGAAGGAAGGTCTCGGCTTTTTCAATCCAGCCAATTTCTTCAGCGACAATCGCGGTGCGAATTAAGAAGTCGGCATTTTTAGGAGCGAGCTCACAAGCGGCTTCATAGTACTTCATGGCCTCGGTTTTTCTTTTTGCCGCGGTAAGCATTTGGCCAGCCAAAAAGGAAAACTCTGCTTTTTGCGCTGGCTTTTCTGTTCGAATCGCTGTTATCGCCGCACAAGCCTCATCGACGCGACCTAATTTGTCGAGAATTTCCACTTGCTTTAGGCGCGCAGCAATGTATTTGTCGCCTTTTTCAACTTTGGAGAAATAGTCGAGCGCGTTATCCCATTTTTTCTGATGAATGGCAATGACACCTAATTGCACGTAAGCGGCATCGGGTAAATAACGCTTTTCTTTATCAAGGCTCACAAGATGCAAATAACGATGGTAATAAACCGAAGCGGCGTCGTACTCTTTCATTTCTTGTGCGACAACACCACACAAAAAGAAGGCCTGTGCATCATTTGGTGCGGTTTCTTCCACCTTCTTTAACTGCGCAAAAGCGCCCTTCTTATCAGAACTGCGCGCTAAGGCTTTGGCGTAAGCGATACGCACATGAAAGTTTTTTGGATACTTCTTTAAGTAGGCGGCCAAGCGCCTTTTCGTTTTCTCTGGAGCGCTTGCAAACTCAAAATCGGCGCTTTCAAGAAGAATCTGCGCATTGTCGGGCGCTAACTTATTGGCCTTTAGGATGTGGGTAAGGCCTTTATCGTTAAGCCCTGCGGCTTTAGCGGCAAGCGCGAGACTCCGTTCGGCTAAGGCATTATCTCCCACAACCTTTCCGATTTGAGAAAGTAGGTTGTAGCGAATCTTTTTATCAGGAAAGGATTCGGATTCGGCTGAAAAGCGATCGAAGAGAACAGCGTAATCCTGAGACTTCTTAATTGCCTTAGCTAAGAAGTCGCTAGCGACCTTTTCGTTTTTGGCTCGCCCTTCAACGAGAGCCTTCTCTAAAAGGACGTGCTCATTTTCTTTATCTAGAGAATCGAGAACTTTTTTGGCTTCATCGGTTTTCTTTTTATCTTTTAATACAAAACCAATGCGATAGGCTTTTTCAGCAAGTTCGACGTTTTTCGCATTACGAGAAGCATCTAAAAAGGCAAACCAAGCATCTTCATAGAGCTGACGCTGTAAGGCAATCTCTCCTAAAAGCACTTCGGCAAGAATCGTGGGTTTAACGTCTTGAGGCTCAAGTTGTGAGGCAAGAGAACTCGTACTAAGAGCGCAAGCCAAAGTTGCGGCACTTCCTAGCGCTAAACCAAATCGAGACAGTAGTGAAGACACAAAAATCCTCGAGAATGTTGAAGAGGCAAACTATAACGCAAAGAAAACGCTGAGAAAAACGCACTCACAAAGAAGAGAGGCTCCGCTTTGAAACGGAGCTGTACCTTTTTGTTAGGTTAATTGCGCTATTTATTTTTGTGTGCCAGCGACAAGGTCAATTAACGTGAGCGTTGTTTCAAGGCTCTTTACCCATGGGCCCATCGGCAAGAACTCGCAGTTTGAATGAAAGTTATGTGCTCCCGTAAAGTAATTGGGCGTAAGGATTCCTTTCGAAGAAATGAAAGAGCCATCGGTTCCCCCACGCATAGCGATGGTTTTCGGTTTAACGCCAACAAGTTCTAGCGCGCGATATAGGTAATCGATACCAATACGATTTTCCTTTGTGACAGCATCGGCAATATTGGCGTAGACATCGGTTTCTTTATAACTAATTTCAGCCTTCGGGTGTCGTGCTTTTAAGAATTCAACGGCCTTTTCTAAAAGCGCTTTCTTTGCTTCGTAGCCTGCTTTTGAATGGTCGCGAATATTGAATTCAATGCGTGCCTTCGAGGGGCCTCCCTCGATATATTTCGGGAGAATGAAGCCTTCACGAAGCTCTGTGAATTCAGGCATCTCTCCTCGATCTAAGAGATTTAAGAAGTCGTGAGCAACCATCACGGGATTGACAAGGACGCCTTTTGAGGACATCGGGTGTGCAGAAACGCCTTTAATGCAAAGCGAGGCACTTCCTGCGTTAAATGTCTCAAAAACCACTTCGCCCAATTCACAGGAATCAATGGTGTAAGCGAACTCAACAGGGAATTTTGTGAAATCAATTTTCTTTGCGCCACGAAGTCCAATTTCTTCATCAGGAACGAAAGCGACGTAGATATCGCCGTGAGGTCGGTTTTCTTCTCTTACGATGGCAAGTGCTGTCATAACGTTTGCGATGGCACTTTTATTGTCAGCTCCTAAGACAGAGGTGCCATCGGAGAAAACAATATCGTCGCCCTGATAGCGTTCAACCTCGGGGTGCTCTGCAACGCGCATCCAAATGTCTTTTTCTCGATTTAGACAAACATCTCCGCCCGGATAATTCCTAATGACTTGGGGATGAATCACAGGAGAAAGTCCACAATCGACCGTATCCATGTGTGCACACCACCCAACGGCAGGAGCAACTTTCCCTTCGGGAAGATTGGAAGGGAGTTTTCCCGTGACAACAGAGAATTCCGAGACCTCAACATTTTCAAATCCGAGTTCTTTCAGTTCTTCAGAGAGAAGTTGAGCGAGTTTGAATTCTTCGGGGTTGCTTGGCACGGTCTTTGCCTTTGGGTCGCTTTGCGTTGGAATCTCGACATAGCGTAAAAAGCGTTCTAAAAGTGCTGCTTTCTTATCCATAGTTGCCAATCACTCATTAAAAGGGAAAAGGGGCCAGCCTTTTTAAAACAACTAGCAGGCCCCAAAAAAGTCTCAAACAAAAATTACGCCGTGAAGATGTACAAAATCACAAGCGTGACAAAGGCCGCAGGCGCTGTACGTTTGACGATTTCCACAGGGCTCACGCGCGCCACACCCGCAAGGAGAATAACGCCACCCGCGAGCGGTGAAGAAATACGTCCGAGACCAGCGGAGATCATCGCCAGATACCCTAAGCCATCGATTGTGAGGCCGAAGGATTGTGCGTGCGGCGTCACGGCTTCGTTAAATGCGAAAGCTGCCGCATCGCCCGAGCCCGTTAAGACTCCCAAAATGTAGGGGCCCGCACTTCCGCCAATCTTGGCGATTTCGTTGGAGTGCTTTAAGAAATCGACAAAGAGATCGATGACGCCACAGGCGCGAAGACCAGCAGCGAAAACACCCGCGGCAATGATGATGCCCATGATGTTTGCGTAGCCTTTACCCATACCATCGAAGAATTTCTTTGTGACTTCTTGTGGGTCAGACCGTGTTACGGCAAGCGCATAAATCATGCCAACGAGCATGGCGGTTGCCACAGAAATCTTCACAGACGGAATCCAGATTGCAAAGATAAGAAGGAGCGCGACTGGAACAAGAGGAGCAATGGCGTAAAAGACGTTGGGCGACTCAGGAAGCGCGCTTGTCGTCTCACTTTGGAAATCCCCAAAACCTTCCTTTTTGTAATCGCCGTAAATGACGCAGACCAAGGTAATAAGCACAATACTTGCTAAACCTAAGGAAAGTGTCATCATCGAGTGAGCACCGATAAAGTCAATGACTTCGATGCCAGCGAGTTTGGCAATAAAGGGGTTGTGCGAGACTCCAGGATTTAAGTAGGCAGGTAGCATGCAAGAGCCCACAGAGGCAGCTGCTAAGCTTGGACGGAAACCCGCACGAACCAAAATCGGAACCATTGTGGGAGCTACGGATGCGCATAGGCCCGCAGTCGATGGAATGGCAATCGCGATAACGCTTGTCACAGCCATACAAGCCGGAAGTAAGAAAAGCCCCAATTTCCTTAAGGGGCGTGTCAGAAGTCTTACTAAGTGTGCATCGCACTTAGTGAGAGACACAACAGCTGCAAAACCCATAGCCGAGCAGATGGCGATAATCAGCGATCCATTTGTCATCGACTTATCGAACTGCTTAAAGGCCATCATGGGTTGCAAAGAAATGAGCGCCATCACAAGACCTGAGGTGAGCAACACAAGGCGTGTTTCCCAGCGTCTTATCAAGGCATAGATTGTTGCTATAACGACCGCTACGGCGGCCCAAACAGTCCAACTCATACTAAACCTCCATTGGTTTTGCTTTGTTTTCACGCACAGGAAGGATCGGTGCGTGGCCTTCTACTCCCACGAGAGCAAGGGCAGTCAAGAGCAGAAGTTCTGGCCCTAAGTGGGTGTCCTTCATTTCAAAATATTCTTGTAGTGTGTGCGCTCCAACACCGATGCCTCCAGCGCATAGGCAGCTCGCAGGAATGCCAAGGCTTATCGGAGCATTGGCATCGGTAGATGAGAGGGCATAAGTCTTAAGCGGGATGCCTAAAGCGCTCTGAGCGGCTCTTGCGCACTGCAACACGGGGCAATCAACGGGTCTTACGCCAGCGGGGCGATTGCCAATTTGTTTCTTTGTGAGTTTGACTTTCTTTACCTCATCTGTGATACCCCAGATGGCGTTTTCTTCCGCGACCCCCGCTTCGAAAGCATCCAAAATCGCTTTCTCAACCTTTAAGAGCTCATCGTTATCGGCACTGCGCATATCGATATCGACTTCGCAGTGGCCGGCAATCGTGTTAACAGATTGGCCTCCTGTAATCTTTCCGATAGTGAAAGTAGTCTTTGGCTCTGTTGGGACTTTGATTTTCGCAACAGAGGCTCCGGCTAAACAGACGGCGTGGATGGCGCTCGGAGCTTTACCAAAATCAGAAAACGAGTGCCCTGCAGGGCCGTCAACAGAAAGACGCCACCGATGCGCACCAACGCCTCCATAAAGTAGACGGGTGACATCGGAACTATCGATAGCAATAAAGCCATCTATCGGATAGTTTGCGCAGACAAATTTCGAGCCGCGAATGTCCCCATTTCCTTCTTCGCCTACTGTTCCGATAAACCAAATATCCCCTTCGGTTTCAATGTGGTTTTCTTCTAAACACCGAAGAACCTGTAGCATGGCTCTGAGTCCCGAGCAGTTGTCTCCGATACCAGGGGCCCGATAGATGTTTCCTTCCTTTTTGACCTTGACATCGGTGCCTGCGGGGAATACAGAATCTGTATGGGCGCCAAACACAAGAAGAGGGGAAGAGAGTCCCGCTTTTGATAAGCGGCCAGGCCTTTTGCCCACAACATTTCCAATGGCGTCAATCGAAACATCGGTTAACCCGTAGGCTTTCATGCGCGAAGCAACAGAGGCAACGCGTTTTTCTTCTTCAAATGTGGGTGAGGGGATTTCACAGAGTTCAACTTGTTCGGCCATGGCGCGCTCGACTTCAGTTTGGGCAAGTGCGAGAGCGGCTTGAACTTTGGGAAGGTTTTTGATTGCCTCGATTGCAGCCGTGATGGCTGGTTTAACCTCGGGAAGAGATGATGGAACCATAGATGTCTTTCTCCACAAAATGAATGCGAAAAAGAGAAGAGGCAGTATGTTTCTTTAAGGATCTGCTTTAAGAATTTCAAAAGCCAAAGAGATAAGGTCCTTTTTCAACAAAAAGAGAGGCCTCTTCTTTAAATCCATAAGGGCATTATAGGGAGAACCGCCAAACTCTCTTCAAGGGTTTTCACTCAGGGTGTCTTGAAAAAAAGATAGGGCGTTTGGATAAAGGCGGCTTTCCCGCGCAGAATCGCTCTAGAAAAGGGATGAGGGAGCGGTTTTTAAAAAGCGTTCTTTGCTCTCTGCGGTTATACTAATCGCTTAATTTTGAAAATGGGGTAGTTTCCCTTGTTGTTGGTAAAGGCTCAGTCAGGAAAGATGGAAGCGTTGATGGATTTTTTTCTTTGGGCAGTAAGTCGTATTCCGCTTTCTGGATTGCGTGGTGTTGGCGCCTTTTTTGGCGGTCTCTCTTACGATCTCTTACCCAAATATCAAAAGAAGATTCTCAATAACTTAGAGCGTATTGGTCTTGCAAAAGAAATCGGCCGAGAATCCTCACGGCACACGGGAATGCTTGCCATGGAAACGGCGTGGATTTGGGGTAGAAGCAACAAGGAAATCGCCGAAGCAGTCGAATTTGACCAAGAAGGACTCGAAAAATTCCGTTCCTTTTTAGCCGAAGGCCGAAGCATCATCTTGATGACCCCGCATATCGGCGGCTTTGAAGCCATTCCTGTGGCAATCTATGAAGCCGCGTTAAAACCAGCAGGTAAGTCGCTTTCTATTCTTTATCGCGAACCCAAGAATCGGCTAATCCGTCCTTTTGTCAAACGCAGTCGTAGCAGGGAAGGGATGGATCCGGCACCAGCCGATCTTTCTGGCGTACGTAAGATTGTTCGCGCCATGCGAGGCGGTGGCGTCTTAGGCTGTTTGCCCGACCAAGTCCCAGGGCGCGGAGAAGGAGTCTGGGCTGACTTTTTTGGCCGCGAAGCCTTCACGATGACATTCCCGATGAAGATGGCCAAGCAATTCGGTGCCGTTTGCGTTGTGATGACTTCGGTGCGCCTTAAAAATGGCGGCTGGAAGATTTACACCGACGTGATGCCTGAGGCGGCTACGGGCGATGCTCAGCGCGATGCCGAGAATATGAATCACGCAATCGAACGCGCAGTCAAGCGTTTCCCTGAGCAGTACCTTTGGAATTACAACCGCTACAAGGGCGTTTCAAGTACAAGAAGTTACGCAAGCGACAAGGAGCACAGCGATGCAAGCCATTAACAATATGGTCGGTGCTCTTGGCGTTTCGATTGTTAAGAGCTTTGCAGGAATGCCGATGGCAAGGCGTCATAAATTAGCGAAATTTTTAGCGCCTCTTTTTTGGTACATCGTCCCGAAAAGGCGTCGTATTGCTCTACGCAATTTAGAGCTTTGTTTTCCTGAAATGCCTGAGGCAAAACGCCTTGAAATTGCTAAGAGCCTTTGCCTAAATATCGCGCGCACAGCAATCGATCACGGAGACCTTTGGGCAGGAACCGTCGAGCAAGTCCGAAGCCTTGTGAAAATTGAAGGCTTGGAAAACATCACCAATGAAGCCGGACACCCGCTATTGGTGATTGCGCCTCACTTTTTAGGGCTTGATGCAGCGGTGACCGCGCTTTCAACACACGTCAAAGGGGCGGGGCTTTATCAAAAGCAAAGAAATGCCGCGTGGAATAAAGCCGCTTTGGATGGTCGACGCCGCTTTAATGATTCGATTTTGATTCAAAAAACAGGCGCTGGGATGGATGATGCGAAAAAAATCATTCGCCTGATTCGTCAAAATCTTCCTTTTTACTATCTACCCGATATGGATTACGGAAGGCGGCACTCAGAATTTATCGAATTCTTTGGTGTGAAGGCGGCAACCGTGACAGCCGCGAGTAAACTTGCGCGCCTTTCGGGGGCGAAGGTTGTTTTCTGTGTTACCGAGATGACAGATACGGGTTACACGGTTCACGTTACAGAACCCTTAGAAGATTTTCCAACGAAAGATGCGATTGCCGATACGATTCGTATTCAAAAGGAAATCGAGCGTTGGATTTTGAAGTTTCCTGATCAGTATTTTTGGATGCATCGTCGTTTTAAGACGCGCCCTGAGGGCGAAGCAAGTGTCTATTCCTAGATAAGGGGGACTAAAAAGATGCTGCAATTTACCAAGATGCAGGCGGCCGGAAATGACTTTGTTGTCGTGGATGCCACAAAAACGCCACTACGCCTACGCAAGGAAGAAATCTGTTTCCTGTCAGACCGTCACTACGGAATTGGTTTTGATCAACTCCTTGAGGTAAAGAAAAGCAAAAGAGTTAGCGCTGATTTTGACTATCGGATTTTTAATGCCGATGGAAGCGAAGCCGAGATGTGTGGCAATGGTGCTCGTTGTTTTGCGCTTTATGTTCTCAATCACGGGTTAACGGACAAAAAGAAAATTGTAGTCAAAGCCAAAAATGGTTTTATAACGCTTGAAGTCCTCGAGAAAAACGTGGTGCGTGTGATGATGGGAAAGGCGCTTTTTGCACCAGAAATGATTCCTTTTATCTCCCAAGACTTTGTAAGCAAAACCAAAAAGAAAGCCACCCTTTATAAAGTCGGAAAGAAAGAAAAAAAACTTTGGTTTGGCGTTGCCAACATGGGAAATCCTCACGCAATTTTTCCTGTGGCTAGCGTCTGGGATGCGCCTTTAGAGAAATTTGCGAAAATCATTGAGAAGACACGAGCCTTTCCTGAAGGCGTAAATGTCAGTGCCTTAGAAGTGCAAACGAAACAAACAGCACTTCTTCGCGTTTTCGAAAGAGGGGTTGGCGAGACGCTTGCCTGTGGGTCGGGAGCCTGCGCCGCGTTTTCTCTTGCCCATCAAATGGGATTGCTCAAAGAGAAAGCGATTATCCGAATGAGAGGTGGCCAAGTAACAGTTGAGATCGATCAGGACGACAATATATTTTTAACGGGATCGGCCTCAGAGGTATTTACTGGGTGCATCGCAAGATATAGAAAAGAGGATGGCCATGATTGATGTCGTACTCAAAAAAGGAAAAGAAAAAAGCCTACTGCGCCGACACCCTTGGGTCTATGACACGGCCATTGCCCGTGTGTTAGGTAGCCCCGAGCCTGGCGACCTAGTTCGCGTGCTTTCTTCAGCTGGCGACGTTCTTGGTATTGGAGGGTTTTCTCCGGCTTCGACCCTGCGGGTTCGCATGTGGACCTTTGATGCCGCAGAAGACGTAGCTTGCTCGTCCTTTTTAGAAAAGCGATTGGCCGATGCGATTTCTGCTCGTGACCCGCTTTTAAAGCGCACTAATGCGCGTCGCATCGTTTTTGCGGAAGCCGACGCAATTCCTGGCTTTATCGCAGATCAATACGGCGACTGGGTTGTCACACAATTTCAAAGTGCGGCAGCTGAAAAGCGTCGCGACGAGATTGTCTCTCTTTTAATGAAGTTAACGGGCGCGAAAGGCGTCTTTGACCGCTCAGATGCGGCAACCCGTCAAAGAGAAGGGTTAGAACTTCGAGTTGGCACTCTTGCTGGAATTGAGCCGCCTGAGAAAATTGAAGTCTGCGAGGACGGTGTTCGTTATGGCGTTGATGTGCGAGTCGGGCACAAAACAGGCTTTTACATCGATCAAAGAGAAAGTCGATTTGCCGCGCAACGTATCGCAAAAGAATTTCGCGAGAAAAATGGTCGTGGATTGCGCGCCTTAAATTGCTTTTGCTACACAGGTGGCTTTTCTTTGGCATTAGTTGCCGCGGGCGCTGAATCTGTCGATAGCGTCGATAGTTCAGCCGAAGCCCTCGCGCAAGCCAAGGAAAATGTGGCGCTCAATGGTTTTTCTCAAGGTAAATTCCAGTGGTACCAAGAAGACGTTTTCGAATTTTTAAAGAAAGCCAACGCTACGGGGAAGGTCTATGATTTAGTCATTCTTGATCCCCCGAAATTTGCTTCGAGCCACTATCACGTCGATCGTGCCGCACGAGCCTACAAGGACATCAATTTAAAAGGGATGCGACTTTTGCGAATGGGCGGGCACCTGATGAGTTTTTCTTGCTCGGGAGCTGTTGACGTCGACCTATTTCAAAAGATTCTCGCAGGAGCCGTTTTTGATGCAAGAAAGGATGCGTGGGCAGTGGAGCGTTACGGGGCAGGAGTCGATCATCCGCTTCTTATGACCTACCCCGAAGGTGAATATTTAAAGGGAATGCATCTTGTGATGCGTTCTAATTAGTTGGACAGACAAAATGCAAGAAGATAATTTGGGATTAGCTCCAGAGCCAGAAATCCCCGTGACAATTCTCACAGGGTTCTTGGGTGCTGGAAAAACAACATTACTCAATCGAATTCTCACAGAAGATCACCGTCACAAAATCGCTGTCATCGAAAATGAATTCGGTGAAGAAGGAATTGATAACGAACTCCTTGTACAAAACGACAAAGAGCAGATTGTTCAGATGAACAATGGTTGCATCTGCTGCACGATTCGTGGGGACTTGTCGCGCATCTTGACCGACTTAAGATTAAGACGCGACCGTGGGGAAATTGATTTTGACCGCGTTGTTATCGAAACAACAGGCGTGGCCAATCCTGGTCCCGTGTGCCAGACATTTTTCATGGATGATGCGATTGCCTGCTTTTATCGCTTAGACGGTGTTGTCACTATCGTTGACGCTAAGCACGGCAATAAAACGCTCGATGAACAACCCGAAGCAAAAGATCAGGTCGGATTTGCTGACCGTATCTTTGTTTCAAAAACCGATCTTGTGACGCCTGAAGAATATGAAGCCTTAAAGGCGCGCCTTATTGCGATTAACCCACGCGCTCCAATTGAAGCCGTGCACATGGGAGAGGTCGCCGTCGATAAGGTTCTCGATATCTATGGCTTTAACATGAACGATATTCTCGAGATCGATCCGGCGTTTTTCTCGGCCGTTCACCCGCATCATCACAATGACGATGTGAAGGCTTTCGTTTTTGAGTCCGATAAGCCCTTTCACCCCATTCGTTTTGAGCAATATGTTCAAAGTTTGGTGAGTGTGTACGGACAAGATATGCTTCGCTACAAGGGCGTGCTTTATTTCCGCGAAACACACCGTCGCATGGTCTTCCAAGGGGTACATATGGTCTTTAGTGCCGACGCTTTAGGCGAGTGGGGAGACCGAAAGCCCGAAAATAAGATTGTTATTATTGGCCGCAATCTACCGAGCGATGCAATCATCAAGGGTTTTGAAAGTTGCCTAGCTGGCGACGACGAACCCCTTGTCACGGGCCAATAAGGAGAAGCGATGTCGACTTCGGGAATGGATCCAAGATTGGCGCACTTAGCTGAGCTTTTCTCAAGCTTACCAGGCTTGGGGCCGCGTTCGGCTGCGCGCTTAGTCACTGACCTTCTTACGACGCGAATCGATGTTGCGCGTGAGATTGTTTCGGAATTAAAGGAGACCATTCCCCGCATCGGACACTGCCGCTCCTGCAATACACTTTCTACAGAAGAACTTTGCCCGATTTGCGCGCGACCCGAGCGCGACAAGACAATCATTTGCGTTGTCGAAAGCCCCTCGGACATGATTGCTATCGAAGAGTCTGTTGCTTATAGCGGCAGTTACTTTGTTTTAATGGGCCGCGTGAATCCATTAAAAGGGATTGGCCCTGAAGAACTCGGAATTGGACAACTAATTCGTCGCGTTTTAACCGAGGACGTACGGGAAGTCGTTCTTGCGACAAGCTACACCGCAGAAGGTGAAACCACAGCACATATGATTGCCGCTCTTTTGAAAAAAGAAGCGCCGACAGTGCGTGTAACTCGCCTTTCAAAAGGGATTTCTGCTGGCGTTGAAGTCGAATACACGGATCCCGCTTCCCTTTCTGCTGCCATCCTCGGACGTCATTAAGACGGCTGTGAACGTAAAAATTCACCACTACAATCGTCTAAAACGATACAATATCCGTTATCGTAATGGAGAATTTTTACAGCGGCTTATATTCAAAGAGCGCTTGGAAAACCGACAGAGAAGACTTCGCCTAAAGCTGTTGTCATTTTTGGCCCGAGAAAAAGCGGGAAGACAACACTACTACGTTCGCTTACGAATGAATCGAGTGTTCGTTGGTTTAACGGCGATTTTCCTGAAGACGTCAATGCCCTAAGGCTTCATTCCACAGCCGACATTAAAAATGTGTTGTCACTAGCGGACGCTCTCGTTATCGATGAAGCACAACGCTTTCCCGATATTGGGATGTTATTGAAACGTCTAGTCGATGTGAATGTCACGTTAGAGAAACCCACACGGATCTTTGCTAGCGCGTCGACCTCTTTTGATTTAGCTAAGGGTATCCAAGAATCCGCAGTTGGTCGTCTCATCAAACGGCGCCTGTGGCCCATTTCTGCTGCAGAGTTTGCTGCAAATTCTTGCTGGGGAATCCTTTCCCAAGCTCTTAACGAGAGACTTGTTTACGGCATGTATCCTGGAGTGCTAGCAAGTCCTGAAAACGCTCGTGAGACGCTACAAGATTACGTTGACGGGATTCTTTTTAAAGATCTTTTCTCGTTATCGGGAATCCGACTGAACGCTAAGTTCGAGCGCCTTGTTTATCAACTTGCCTTATCGATTGGATCTGAAGTCAGCTTTGAAAAATTGGCACGAGAAACAGGATTGAATAAAACGACAGTAATGGACTACATAACGCTTCTCGAGCAGTGTTTTATTGTGAAGGTGTGTCACTCGTTTTCGCGCAACTTAGCAAGTGAACTAAAGAAAGGGAAGAAGATTTATTTCTGCGATAACGGCATTCGAAACGCCATTCTCGGTAATTTCTCGCCCGTAGCAGCGCGATTCGATGCAGGTGCTCTGTGGGAAAACTTCTTTTTTATGGAACGCATTAAGTTTCACGATAACGAGCAAGATTTCGCCAAGGTTTATTTTTGGCGAACAACGGGTAGAAAACCTGCTGAAGTCGATTTAGTTGAAGTTATGGACGGCCAACTTTCTGCATTCGAGTGCAAACTTAGCGATAAAACACAATCAGATATTGCGGAAACCTTCCGTAATGCGTATCCAGAAGCGCAGTGCGAGGTGGCAACGCCACGGAAGCTCTTTCAGATTTTCAACAGGGCGAATCGTTGAATCTAAAAAAGAGACGGTCTGATGGGGGAAGAACTTTTGAAGAAGACAGAGCGAAGAGAAACTGGGTTTTTAGAGCCGCAGTCGATTCACTTTGATGAGTCGCTAGTAACGGCTGCTCCGTTGTCTGTGTTAGAAAAGGATTTGTGGCAACGCTTTATTTCTCCTGACTCGAGCGATTCCGAACAAACTCAACTAACAAAACTTGCTTTGATTGCGTATAACAAAAAAGGCGAGTTACATCCGACCGTTGCAGGGCTTTTGATGGCAAGCAGGAAATCGCATGAATTCCTCGAGGGAAGCTTTGTGCAGGCTGTGGCGTGCCGTGGAACAGAGGCTCTTCCCCTAGATGATTATCAACTCGATGCGGCAGATATTACTGGTCCTTTAGATGAACAGGTTTTGCAAACTTGCGCTTTCATTCGGCGAAATATGCGTGTAGCGGCAGTTAAGTTACCCACAGGCGGAAGAAGAGACATTCCGCAGTTTGATATGCCTGCCGTTTTTGAAGCGGTGGTAAACGCTGTTGCGCATCGAGATTATTCGATGTTTGGATCTACGGTGAAGATTCGAGTGTTTGATGACAGAGTCGAAATCTATTCTCCGGGGACACTCTCTGAAACGATGACACTCGAGAATCTTGCACACCAGCATCTTTCACGCAATGATGCATTGACAAGTTTGCTTACCCACTGTCTAACAAACCACTCTGATTTCACCAACCGCACGCATATGATGGGTAAGCGAGGAGAAGGGATGCCGCTTATTTTGGACGAATGTGAGAAACTTTCTGGAAGGCGGCCGGTGTATGAGATCCTTAATAACAGAGAATTGCGGGTGACGATTTACGGGGCTCAAGAGGCGATTCCTTAACTAGTCGGCCTCAGACCCCATTTATTGTCAATTTGACTAGCGTTTAGACCTCACGCTGATGTAACTGCTCCGTGCTATTCTTTCTGTAAACCGCATGGAGAGATTTCTCCTAACCTATTCTCGCTAAAGAGGAGAGAAGAAAATGGCTGATGATTTCCAAAAAGAAGGCTTGGAATTTTGCAAAACAGTTTTTGAAAAAGTTCGTTCGATGAGCGCAGACGGTCGTGGCGTAACGCGTCAAGGCTATGGCAAAGTCGAGTGCGAAGTAATCGAGTACTTAAAGAGTGTGGGGCGCGAGCTTTCACTAGAAATCACAGAAGATGCTGCCAAAAACGTTTGGATGCGTTTT
Organism: bacterium; assembly: GCA_963656505.1. GTDB lineage: Bacteria > Pseudomonadota > Gammaproteobacteria > Burkholderiales > Burkholderiaceae_F > Duodenibacillus. Next base: position 1,578 of record CAVKJM010000022.1, on the reverse strand, counting down.
CCTGGTAAGAACGCACTTCTTCCCGCTTTTGTTTCAGGTAGCCACGCAGACTCTGTTCCTGAAGGTGGTAACTACGATGGATTAGCTGGCGTAACCGCAGCGCTTTCTGTTGCTTGGTGGATGCGTAAGATGCAATACACCCCAGAGCGTGACTATGTTGTCCTTATCATGCGTTGCGAAGAATCGAGTTTCTTTGGTAAAGCCTACATTGGGTCTCTTGCTTTCACGGGACAACTGACAACAAACGAAACCAATCTCAAGCACCGTACGGAAGATAAGACGCTCGGAGAATTCATGAGCGAATGCGGTGTTGATGTGGCAAAGGTCACTTCAGGCAAACCTTTAGTTGATTTAAAGCGCATCGGAGCCTTTGTTGAATTGCATATTGAGCAGGGTCCGACATTGGATTCTTCTGCTACAGAACGCGTCGGTATCGTCACAGGCATTCGTGGCAATGTGCGTCATAAGGCTGTGCGTTGCATTGGGCAGACGGCACACTCGGGTGCTGTCGATAAGCAATTTAGACACGATGCTGTGATTGCAACAGCCGACTTAATTTGCCGCATGGATAAGCACTGGGATGAGTGGCTTGCTAAGGGCGAAGATCTCGTCTTTACCGTGGGCGTACTAAAGACAGCGCCAACAGCAGCCATTACAGTTGTTCCAGGAGAAACGACATTCTCTGTGGATATGCGCAGTTTGAAGCTTGACACCGTCGAGCGCTTTGAAAAACTCATGCGCGAAGAAGCCGAAAAGATCGGTCAAGAAAGAGGCGTTAAGTTTGAGTTTGACAAACTCTTAGTAACGCAACCCGCGGGAGTTAACGCTGAATTGAGCGACAAACTTGCGGCAACTGCCAAAAAGTGCGGCATTCCTGTTAAGCGCTTAGCTAGTGGCGCAGGTCACGATTCTGCCGTAATTGGCAATGCTGGCGTTCCTGTTGCGATGATTTTCGTTGCAAACCAAAACGGCTCGCATAACCCCTTTGAGACAATGAAGCTCGAAGACTTTATGCGTGGAGCAGAGTTGCTCTGGAAGACAGTCGAGCACTTCGAAGAATAAGTTGTATTTAGCCCTTACTGCCACGTCAAAGATGATGTGGCAGTAAGACTTCCTTCTTTGAAGACTAGCTTTAGTCTTCAAATTTCCCTGCAATTAATTCCTTAAGTTGCTCTGCAGCTAGAGCCTCATTTTGTTCACTCACAGACTGCAAAAACTTTTCGCTTAAATCAGCCCAAGATTCAAAAAAGGTTTGTGGTACGTTCTCTACCATATGTCGGGTCGATTTAAAGTAGGTTCTCACGACATCGGCGAAAACTTCCATAACGCGATTTCCTGCGCTTTTAAGCACAAGTAAATGAAATTCCATCGAGAAGGCATCGGCTTTTGCGGGTTCCGCTGCATGGCTTCTAACCTGTACGCATAGATTACGAAGTTGCGCGTGCATGGCTGGTGTCATGCGACGTATGACGTAAGGCAAAACAGCCGTTTCAATCATGAGACGAGCCTCGTTGAATTCGACTTGATCAAAGCCAGCGAGCTTGAACTGCTCAAGGATGTTTTGTGTCATATCATGTG